>NZ_JBXPBY010000002.1:0-342364 GCF_056930735.1 Acinetobacter sp. B-6
ACCTGCTCAGCGTTACTGCCCTGCTGGTGTGTATGAAATCATGGAAAATGATGATGGTTCTAAGCGCTTCCAGATTAATGCAGCAAACTGCGTTCACTGTAAGACGTGTGATATTAAAGACCCTTCTCAGAACATCACATGGGTAACACCGGAAGGTGGTGGTGGACCAAACTATCCAAATATGTAATTGGGATGGCTGGTCTAGAGCTTTAGGGTTCTTTTATCCCAATTTGTTGAGTGCATAAGCGCTTCATTTTTAATTATTTAGGTAAGCTTAGTTCCCGAGGGAGCTAAGCTTGAAATGAATCTAATTCGAATTGAGTCCTCGTTTTTTAAAAATTATAGAACAATAAAATATTTAACAAACCTCTCCATCCGAGATCATCTCCTTGAGCAAAAGAATTTGGATTGCCACCAATAAATGGATCATTTTTACTTAATAAATATTCAGCTGCTACAGAAAAATGACCTTTATCTGCTTGGATACCAAAGATATTTCTGTTCGATCTTTCAAATTCACGAGGTTGTTTTTGCAGTGCACTATAAGTGAGATAAGGTGTGAGTGACCAACCATAAAGCACATCTTTCATCGGATAATTTACATCAAAAGTATAGAAACTTGCTTCATTGGCTAAATTGTAGGAACTATCAAAAGACCCGACCACTGCATAATCTCTCCCTAAACTGTCCAGATGAGTCACCTTGTTTCTACCGAGAGTTAATGTGACATTGGCATTTTTATAATTGATTTTACTAAACGCAGACCATGCATTGCGGTGTCCAGTCTGTGAATCATTTTTATTTTCAATGTCAGAATACCAATACGAAGATCCTAATTTTAAATTTAGAGCAGGTTGATTCGATAAAGGAATTTCTTTTATCAAACGTGCAAGAAGCATGTTTTTTTCTTTTACATAGGGCTGATTTTTCTGATCTGGTTTAACATAATTCGCTGAATAATGGGCTGAATCTAAACTTTTACCTGTATAATTCCCTGCATCACGGGTAAAAAATGCCCCGTCAAATTTGGTTGTCGAATTGATATTTGAAGAATAGCGAATACCAAGATTATGCACATCTTCTAAGCCTGCATTAATGACCATTCCTCCAAACCAACTGGTTGACCACCCCCGACCCGGACCAAATGGAATTTCCTGAATACCAAAGGTTATCGTATTGTCTTCACTTAACTTATAGCCGAGATTTGCATCTACTAGAGACGAGAAATCACATAATCTGTCGAATTGATAACAACGATATTCTAGCGCGCCGAAAATATTTTTAGCCTCATATTTGATGGCTAATTTTGCGGCATCAAATTTCAAATTATGTTCACGATCATCTGTGTAATCTTTATCCATGATGTTTGCTCTCAGCCATCCTGAAATAGTCACTTCGCCCAAATCCGAATGTGCATCGCCAAAACGTAAATTCTCAGCGAAAAGGTCGAGTGAAAATGTAGATAAAGCACCACCAAGAAAAATATAAATTTTCCATTTTAACATTTTAAAAATCCTTTAATATCAGTGCTAGGCTCTAAATATATTGCTTTTAAATGAACATAGCGTTTGATTGAAACTGTTTTTGTTTTTCGCCTATGCAATGCATCGCGACTTTTTTATTGCTTTTGATTTGCAGCCAAAGATGTTGCCTGAGCTTTTTTCAAATCTGCGTATTCTTCCCAATAGGTCGCATTTTTAATGTCGACTTTTCTTGGGTCAAAGACAGGGTCTTTTCCTGACTTACGTTGAATATCATAGTCTTTTAATACTTTAAGCAATGGCTTAGTTAATAAGATCAAAGCAATTAGATTTACATATGCCATACTTCCGAAAGTAATATCGCCCAACGCCCACATCGTTTCAGTGCTTGCAATACTGCCCATAAATAGGGCTGCTAAACTTGCAATTTTTGCAATGGTTTTAAAGATCGGATATTTATTCTGACGATCAAAATATGCAATACCAGACTCAGCGACATAGTAATATGTCATCAGTGTTGTAAAGGCAAAAACTAAAATCGCTAAAGAAATTAACCACGCTCCCCCTTGCTGAAAGACTGTCTGTAATGCCAGAGAAGTCCATTCTGCACCAGCAGGAATCCCTGGAACATATTCGACTAAGGGGGCGCTACTGCCTGGAGGGAAAACGTTATACATTCCTGTAATGAGGATCATTAAACCTGAACTGGTTAAAATCAATGCTGTCTCGAAGAAAATTGAAAATGCCTGAATTAGACCTTGTTTGACTGGATGAGAGGTCATGGCAGCAGCAGATGCAAAAGTAGATTCACCCGCGCCAGCTGCACTTGCAAAGACAGCGCGACGAACTCCCCAATTTACAGCTTGTCCAATAATGGCGCCAAATACAGCATCCATACCCAGTGCGCTTTTTATGATTAAAACAAAAGTTTCAGGAATTTTGTCATAGTGAAAAATCAAAAGAATAACGGTTGCCAATACATACATTGCAGACATTGTTGGGACAATCTTCTCAGCAGCGCGAGCTATGCGTTTGACACCACCCCAAATGATTAAGCCAATGCCTAAAGTGACAACAATTCCTGAAACATAAGGTGGTATTTGAAAGGTAGCTTTAAATGTCGTCGCAATGGTATTCATTTGAATACCAGGCATCATCAATGTATAAGAGATAATAAGTACCCCAGCTGCAACAGCTGCGAATGGTTTAAGCTTTAAGCCACGATCTATATAAAAATGCACACCACCATAGTATTGATCACCTTCTTTGAATTTGTAGAGCTGGGCAATGGTCGATTCACAAAATGCTAATGCACCAGCAAGAAAGCCCATCACAATCATCCAAAAGATTGCGCCAGGACCGCCCATGCCAACTGCTAAGGCAACGCCTGCAATATTACCAACACCAATACGACCGGCTAATGCCATAAAAAGTGCTTGTCGTGGGGAAATTCCTGAATGATCTTCTTTCTTCTCACGAATCACATGAAACATTTCACGAAAATATCGGAATTGCACTCCTCGTGTGATCAGCGTGAAATATAGCCCTACGCCGAGTGCGAGATATACCAATGTATTACTCCATAGATAGCCTACTATGGTATTTATCAGTTGTTCCATAACTGTTACCTCATCCTTTCTATTTTTTATAAATTAAATAGGTTTTGTTTTTTCAAGATGCAGAAATCCCTACATAATTTATGTATATTGATTTGTTTTACAGGTCGTGATATTGATGTTTTTTGAATATCTGACGTGTAAATCGCTAAATGTTTATAATCAGTGTTCTATTGCGAATTAATTTATTGTATTGCGTGTTTTTTAATTCTGTTTGCAAAATGAATATTCAAATCAGCGTATGTTAGACTTTCATGTCCTTACATTCAGAATTTCCTTTGTTACGACCATCTAAATACAATAAATTCTGTTTCATAGTTATTCCTTTCAAGATTGATACAAGCATTCAATAAACACATTATTTGGACTAAATCCATGGCTTGAAACTCAGCATAGATTTAGCGGCTTTAGATGCTTATACACAGTTTATTTTATAGTCAAAATAAATATTGTGTACAATATTGCATACATTAAAAATATATTCATATCTCTACATTGTCAACAATAAAAGTCACAAAACGACCAATAAATCTTTTAAATAAGATGATGATTTAAAAATAAAAAAAGCCCAAAAAATCATAAAAATGACTTTCTAAGGCTTATTAAAAAATAAACTCAAAATTGTATTTTGTTTAATTTGATACACTAATTTGATCGATTAAATTTTCTTTCATATGCTCCATAAAACGATCTCTAAATAATAAAGTATGGTGATGTGCTTCCTGTTCTGCTTTGTCCATATCTTTATTGGTAATTGCTGCAATTAGCTCTATATGATCTCTTTCCAAATGACTGTAATTTTCTGATTTGGCTAAATGATCAAAGTGTAGATAAAACAGCCTTTGTCCTTCTTCCAATAAACGCTCATAATATTCTATTAAAAATGGATTTCTCCCAGCACGAGCAATGTCCATATGAAGTTGCTTATTTTGTTCAAGCATGAGGCGATAGTCACCATCACGAGCAGCCTGAACATAAATTGCGTCAGTTTGTTTAATGTTTTCAATATCTTCGATCGTACAATTTGCTGCTGCCAATCGAGATACTGCGCGTTGTAATAAATCTAAGGCGCTGATGTATTTAGAAAAGTCCTGAAGGTTGAATGGTCGAACTATGGTGGTTCGATTCGCCAACGTCATGGCTAAACCTTCAGCAACTAAACGCGCCAGCGCATCACGTACAGGTGAACGGGAAACTGCAAAGCGTTCAGCCAAAGAAATTTCATCCAACTGAGTATTTGGTTTCAACTGTAAAGTTAAAATCTCCTCGCGGAGTTGATCATAAACATATTTCCCGTTGTGCCTTTTTTTCGATCCATCCGTTTCTTTTTTTACTACACTATTCATAGGCTCGATCTTACCCAATTTTAAATTCAACCTATTATATAATACCTTGCCCCCATGTATCACTTACCATAAAACCTTCTGCTAAAGGATCTGTTGGATCAACAGCCAATTGATGAAAGCCAAATAGCCATGCGCGACCTGTAACGTTTGGGATAATGGCTGGATATTCCCCAATTGTAGTATTTCTGACATATTTCACTTTAAACTGTCCACCAATAATGGATTGTGAAATTAATTCATCACCCAGTCGCACAAGCCCTCTTTTCACCATCGTTGCTAAATTAGCGGAGCTACCTGTACCACAGGGTGAACGATCAACTCTTCCAGGGGGTAAAGTTGTACAGGTCTGAACAGTTTTCTCATCTAAGCGATTTCGGAACATCACATAGGTAATTTCATTGATATCCGGATATATCGGATGTTGCACTTTAAAATTGTTATTCATCAACTTTCTCAGTGTTATGCCCAATAGCGCAAGTTTGTGCGCATTTTCAGGAGAAATCGTCAAATTGACTTGATCAACATCAATGAGCGCATAATAAACACCACCAAAAGCAATATCGAATTGAATTTTTCCCAACCCATCAACCTCGATTTCAGCATCCAATTGTTCAACGAATGCTGGCATCATCTCTAAGCTAACGCTTTCACAGCGCCCATTTTTACAAGAAGCCTTTGCAGTCACAAGTCCAGCAGCAGTATCTAAAACAACAGAGGTAATTGGTTCTTGCATACTGATGATACCCATTTCCAATAATGCGGTCGTGACACAAATACAGTTACTCCCAGACATAGGATGTGTTTTGTCTGCTTGAAAAATCGCAAAAGCAGCATCTGCATGAGCGACTGTGGGTGGGAGTAATAAATTGACTGAAATCTGTAAACATCCACGCGGTTCTTGAATGACAAAACGTCTTAAGCTGTCATCCACTTCATTGAGATAGTTTACTTTTTCTGCCATTGTTAGACCCGGAATATTGAGTACACCACCCGTAATCACTTTCCCTACTTCGCCTTCACAATGCACATCGACAAGTTGTATCATTTTTTGCCAACGCATAATTCATTTCCTTATTCAATATACCAAGCCCACGGTTCAGTGCTGTCATAGCGTGTAATTTGTTTCACTTCTAAATAGTTTTCTAATCCCCAGACACCAAGTTCACGTCCGATCCCACTTTGTTTATAGCCACCCCAAGGTGCTTCGCTAAATGTGGGTTGAGAACAGTTGATCCAAACGATGCCAGCTCTGAGTTTTCGTGCGACGCGATCACAACGAAGCAAATCTTTCGACATGACGGCGCCAGCTAAGCCAAATATCGAATCATTTGCAGATCGAATCGCTTCGTCCTCAGTAAGAAATGAACGAATGCAAACCACTGGACCAAAAATCTCTTGTGTCCATAAAGCATGATTTTCAGGTACATCAATAAAAATAGTAGGTTCGATGAAATAACCGCTTGAATGTGAATCAGGTCTTTTCCCTCCAGTTAAGAGATGAATGTTATCGTCTACTCCTTGCTGAATGGCATCTATAACATGTTGATATTGCTTCTTATTGACCAATGGTCCTAGTTTGATTCCTGTTTCAAAGCCATTGCCAATCTTTATCTTTTTAGTTTCCACTACTAAACGTTTTAATAATTTTGGATAAATTTCATCTTGAACTAAAACACGAGAGGTCGCTGAACAGACTTGTCCTTGATTCCAAAAAATACCAAACATGATCCATTCTACAGCTGCCTCTATATCACTATCTTCAAAAACAATAAATGCAGATTTTCCACCCAGTTCTAAACTTATATTTTTAATATTTGTAGCAGCAGTACGCATAATTTGCTTGCCCACTGGCACGCTTCCCGTAAAGGCAATCTTATCAATTTTGGGGTGTTCCGTGAGGTATGGACCAATTTCATGCCCATAGCCCGTTAATATATTGAGAACTCCTTTCGGCAATCCTACTTTTTCAACAATACGACCAAGTTCAATTGCTGTGAGTGATGTCACTTCAGAGGGTTTTAAAATCACAGTACAGCCTGCTGCCAATGCTGGAGCAATTTTCCACGCTGCCATCAATAATGGATAATTCCATGGAATGATTGCGCACACTACACCTACAGGTTCTTTGACCGTTACACAACTAAAACGCTCATCACTCAGCGCTATTTCTGTTTGTGCATGCTCATCAAATTGCTCTGCTAAATTTGCATAAAACTCAAAACAGCCTGCTGCGTCAGCGATGTCCCACTCTGCTTCTGGATAAGGTTTACCATTATCTCTGACTTCAAGTGTCGCGATTCTTTTTAAATCTTGGTGTATTTCTTGGGCGATTAATCTCAGATATTGTGCTCTTTGTTTGCCAGACAATTGTGACCAATCAGTGTGATCAAATGCTTCTCTTGCAGCTTTTACAGCCAGTTCAGCGTCACTTATTGAAGCACGAGCAATCCGTGCAATTTCCTCTTCAGTACTTGGATCTATACTGCTAAAAGTTTCGCCCTTGAGCGGTTTAACCCATTGCCCATTGATAAAAAGTTGATCGTAATACATATCTTTTTTCCTAAAGTTCAATTATGAAAATCGGGTTGCTTTAAATGGTTCTAAGTTAAAGGTTGATGACTGTTGTAATAATAAGTCTGTCACTAAACGCCCTGTTGTTGCCGCTAATGTTAAACCCAATTGACCATGACCAAAAGCCAAAGCAACATTTGAAAAACGTGGACTGATATCAATGATGGGTTTGGTGTCAGGCAAAAAAGGTCGATAGCCAACACCATATTCAACGCCCTCTAAACCTAATTCAGGGACAAGCTGTTTTGCCTTATTTAAAATAATCTCAGCACGTTTCATATTTGGTTTAGATCCACTCGCTGCAAATTCAATGGTTCCACCAATTTGTAAGCCTCTGGTCATTGGAGAAAAGCAAAAACCACCAGAGGCATAAATAATCGAGTGCTTAATTTCTACTTTTGGTTGTGGTAATACCACTTGATAACCAGCAATACCGAGCAGTGGCGGATTTACACCCAATTGTCTGGAAAACACGCGAGAACCAACTCCAGCAGCGATGACAACATAGTCAGTATCTAAAATTTGTGTATTACTGAGGTTAACTTGCTTGATTAGATGATTATTTTCTTTTAATTCAGTCGCTTCAGCTTGAATTCTTTGACCTCCTTTGGCAATAAAGCAATTGCTTAGCGCAACAATAAATCCTTTGGTATCTTTAACAGCAGTCCAGTCATTAAACAAAAGTCCATGTTTAAACTTTCCAGCAAAAGTAGGCTCCAAATCTGTAATTTCTTTTTCGTTTAAAATTTGATGTTTAAAACCAAAATGTTGTCTCAGTTCCAAATATTCTTTTTCATGTTCAATGTCTTGTACATCATCAAAAAACTCAAGCACTGGTCGATGACCTAATAGATTTTGATCAGCACAATCCTTTAAAAGCACAGCATAATCGTCATAAACATGCTGAGTCAATGATGCGAGTGAACTGGCAATTTCTTCAATTCTAGATGTTCGAGCACAGCTTAAAAATTGTAAAAACCAAGGGATAATTTGTGGAAACGCAGATGGGCTAAGTGCAAGAGGACCTTGTTGGTCAAGTAACCAGTACGGAATTTTTTTCAAAATACCTTTTTTTGAAAGTGGAATAATTTCACTGACTGCCATTTGCCCACAGCTCCATTTGGCTGTACTTTCGCCTGCCTCAGATGGATCGATAACCGTCACATTAAGCCCTTTCTTTTGTAAAAAAAGTGCGCAGCATATGCCTACGATTCCACCACCAATCACCACTGCTGTTTTGGTATTTTCTTTCATAGATCACATTCCATTGATGAGTATGAAACTTCTTATATATCCAGAAGCTATAAGTATTTCATTTTTTTATTTGAAGTACATTCCAATACTATTTTGATTGAAGCTATTCGATTTGGTTTAGAGATTTATTTTATCTGATCAAATGCGTGTTTAAATTCCGCCTTTTCAGTATCTGTTAATGGTAATAATGGCATTCGGGCATTTCCCACTTCAAATCCAGCCAGCTCACAACCATATTTTACTTTTTGAATAAATTTTCCTGATTCCATGAGGGACATAATCGGGAACAATTGTCGCATAACATCTTGAGCTCCACGAATATCACCAGTGTTGTATTTATTCATCATTGTCGTGACTTTATCAGGAAAACAATTTGCTGGACCACAAATCCAACTCGAAGCACCCCACAAGAAAAAGTCTAAAGCTTGGTCATCAGAACCACATGAAAGTTGATAGTGATCTTTATATTTTTCACCAATTTCAATCGCACGTAGCAAATTACCACTACTTTCTTTAATACCTATAACACGTGGATGGTCTTTAAATGCCTCTAGTACCAGATAACCAATCTCTACATTGGTCCGTATCGGATAGTTATATAAAATCAAATTAATTTGAGGGAAAGTCTCTAAAATTGTATTGTAATGGGCAATCAATTCTTCTTGTGATGGTAAAGCATAATATGGCGGTGCAATCAGTAAGTTGGTATATCCCATCTCCACTGCCTGTTGAACCTGTTCTAATACTTCACGTGTACATGAGCCATTCGCGCCTGCGATCAGAACACCTTTATCTTTTACGGTTTCTTTGACAACTTTTAAGATTTGACGACGTTCATGATTAGTCAGTGCATAATACTCACCTGTTGAGCCTAGTATGACAAAACCTTGCACCCCTGCATCTAATTGATATTCGAGCATATCAACCAAGATTTTATAATTGACTTGGTTGGTTTCATCAAATGGGGTGATCAGTGCAGGAAGGATACCTTTTAGCATATTAAAATTCTCCAATAAAAATATTTTCGTCCCATTCATTCAAATTTTCACTGAACAATAATTCTATATATCAATGGTTAAGTTGAAATTATTGCTGAATGATTTTAAACCACAATTAATTGTGTACAATATTGCATACATAAAACATTATATTTAATTATTTGAGATGTCAATGCTTAGAAAAAACTCAAAGACAAAGAAAATATTTAATATTTTTCATATATTTATACTTATTTTTATTATCATTTTAGAAAATATCTGTCTTTTATTTTTTAAATTTTTTTAGCATGACTAAAAATTTCGATGGATTGACAGTTGAGTAAAGTCAATATACATTGCATGCAATAATGTATACATAATTATAATTTATTGGTGCTTATCAAGGAAAAAAGAAATGACCCAGTTTAATCATAAGACAGTGCTTGTGACTGGTGCAGGTGGAGGTATAGGCTCTGCGACTGCACAGCGTTTCGCACAAATGGGTGCAACAGTGATTGTGGCAGATATTATTAATACGGCTGCTGAGAAAACTGCTCAAGCAATCAATCTTCAAGGAGGAAAAGCTGAAGTTGTAGCTTTTGATTTAACCTCAAAAGATGCTTGCCAACAAGCCATTGAAAAAATTGAAAAACGTTACCAACATATTGATATATTGGTGAATAATGCTGGTGTCATGCGTAGAGGTGAATTACTTCATCTCAGCGAAAAGGATTGGCTTTTAAGTCTGGATGTTAATCTCAACGCCTTATTTTATTTATGCCAAGCAGCATTACCTAAAATGATCGCATCTGGTGGGGGATCTATTGTGAATACTGCATCCCAATGGGGAGTCACCCCTGCTTCTGGTCATATTGCTTATAATGTCAGTAAAGCTGCGGTAGTTGCTTTTACCAAAAGTCTTGCACGAGATTATGCGCCACAAAAAATACGTGTTAATGCGGTTTGTCCTGGTGAAATACATACACCTATGCTGGAAAAAGGGATTGCAGAGAAAGGTAAAACGATTAGCGATTTGGAAAAGTTAATCCCATTCGGTCGTATAGGTCGATCAGAAGAAGTCGCTGCATTAATCACCTTTCTCGCATCTTCTGATGCCGAATTCATTTGTGGTGCATGTGTTGAAATCACTGGTGCTCAAGCTGTGACATAGGATAAAACCATGAACAAGAATTTAGGATTAATTCAAGATTTGCAAGATAAGGTCATTTTTGTCACTGGAAGTTCACGCGGCATTGGTTTGGAGACTGCACGACTTTTATTACAAAGAGGTGCAAAAGTTATTATGCATGCACGTAGTTCTGTGATGTTTTTTAACGATATGGCAAATCAATTTGGCAATAATGTGTCTTGGGTTACTGGCGATTTGAGTAATTTGAATTGTATAGAACAAATTTGGCAAAACGTTCTTGAATGTTATGGACATGTTGATGTTTTAGTCAACAATGCAGGAGCTTGGCTAGCCTCAGAGATTACGACGACAAAAACATGGCAAGAAGGTTGGGCAAATAATATTGCTATCAATCTTACAGCGCCAGCAGCGTTATGCAGGCTGGCATTGCTGCATTTTAAGCTACGTCATGGAGGGATCATTATAAATATAACCAGTCGTTCAGCCCATCGTGGAGATGATGCAAATCATTTAGCTTATGGTGCGGCAAAAGGTGGTTTACTGGCTTTAACAAAAGGAATTGCGCGTGGCTACGGGCATCACAATATTCTTGCTTATGCGATTGCACCTGGATGGGTTGCAACGGATTTAGCTAAAGGGGAAATTGAAGATACTGTGCTAAAAAATTTGCCCTTAGGTGAAATTACGCCTGCGAGTGATGTTGCCGAAATGATTGCTTTCCTTGCAACAGGACGCTCCCGTCATAGTACTGGTGCGACAATTGACATCACAGGTGCAGATTATGTCCGTTAAAAATTTAATAGAATAAGCGAACATAAATTCAATAAAATTAATTGTGTATCTAATTCGTAGATGAGTTTATTCAGCCTTATAAACTTATTGATAAGGCTGAACTAAGATCATCAACTGAATTAAACTGACCGAGAGTAATACCATGTTTGTGTTAAAACCTTATTACAGTTCATCATTGGCTCTTTACACGATATGAACAGACCAAATCACCTAATTAAATCCATGTTAAAAATAAGACTGTGTAGGGATATTACAATATTTTCAATCATTTAGTGTTTATTTTTTAACAAAAATTCTGCTTTTTCATTTATAAATATAAAAAAATAAATTCGTTATTTGCCCCATTCAAGACAGAATGAAACAAACTGAATATCTTTGATAAAAGCGTGACTTATCAATAAATAACTGACTTTATAATTCACATATAAATAATAAGGATAATGATTCATATAATTTAATGAGAATCATTATTGATAATTAATATTTCACATGTTAACTTTTGTAACGCTTTAATCTGAGTCATAGAGCTTGAAGCAAAAGGAAGACAGAAAATCTGATCGCGCGCATTTTTTATTATGGAATTAATCTTATGTACAACCCCTCTCCCATGCGACATGCATTCAAAGTACATCCTCTTGTACTTTCTATGGCTTTAACTATTCCGACACTTGTTTATGCTGAAGAAAATACCGAAACAGCCGCTTTACCGACCATCAAGGTAGAAGCAGAAAGCCTGCACCCTTCGGTCACAGAAGGCACTCAAAGTTATACTGCAAAAAGTACAAGTACAGCCACTAAATTGAATTTGTCGCTTCGTGAAACACCTCAATCAGTCAAAGTCTTAACACGAGAATACTTAGATGACCGAAATATCGATTCATTTCAGGATTTAATGAATACAATTACAGGTGTCTCCACTTCTCGTACCGATGAACGTCAATCCGTTTATGCACGTGGCTTTCAGGTGGATTACTACTTAATCGACGGGATGCCGAGTACCACTAACTTAGGGGCTGGTGACCTTGATTTGAATATTTACGATCGCGTTGAAGTGATTAAAGGGGCAAATGGACTGACTACAGGTGCTGGTAACCCTGCAATGGGGCTCAATATGGTACGTAAACATGCCAATGCCAAAGAGTTGACAGGTAATCTGAGTACATCATTTGGATCTTGGGATTCATGGAGTAGTTCTGCGGACATTTCAACTCCGCTCAATGAAGATGGCTCACTGCGTGGACGTATGTTTGTCAAACATTCAGATGAAAAGTCATTTATGGATGATTATGAAAAAGAACGTAATGTATTTTACGGTGCGATTGATTATGACTTAACTGATAAAACCAGTATGTCACTGGGAGCAACCTATCAAGAGTTACAACGCGATGGGATTCGCTGGGGAGGTACTCCAGCATTTTATACGGATGGAAGTCGCACTAACTTTGACCGAAGCTTAACGGTAAGTGCGCCTTGGACTTTTTGGGATGTTAATACCACGGCTGTATTTGCCAATTTAAAGCAAAATTTATTCAACGATGTGAATTTAAATGTGGCGTATACCTTCCGTAAAGAAGACGCAAATACCCAGCTGCTTTATACGGGTGGAAAAGTCGATAAAGCAACCAATACCAGCCCTTTAAAAAATTCAGATGGTAGTGACAATGTTTCAGTCTATGGCTCTGAAACAAGAAATGAAGAAAACAATATTGATCTTTTCATCAATGCACCTTTTACATTGTTCAATCGCCCACAAGAAATTATTATCGGTGGCTCATGGAACAAAAATGAAAAAACCAAGGATATTTTTGGTGGCTCAAATGTCAATAAAGAGATAGAAAAATATTTAGGTGGACCACTTAATTATAACAATATGGCACAGCCCCTACTCCGATCAGTAGTATTAAATGGAGTCAATGTACTGAATGAAACCACCCAAAGCTCAGCATATATTTCTGGTAAATTTCAAATTCTTGATCCTTTAAAAGTGATTGCAGGGACGCGTTTATCAAATTGGAAATATGAATCTGCAAATGGTGTAGGCAACCGTGAATTTAACAATGAGGTAACACCTTATATTGGTGCTATTTATGATTTTGCCAAAGATCACTCTGTTTATGTCAGCTATACAGACATTTTTAAACCACAAAGCCGTAAAGATGTGAATGATCAATACTTAGACCCAGCACAAGGTAAGAACTACGAAGCTGGTTTAAAAAGTGAATGGTTTGGGGGGCGTCTAAATACCGCTTTATCACTATTTCGAATTCAACAATCGAATTTTGCTGAAGCAATAACAGGACAATTTATTGTACGTAATGGTCAGCTTACAAATGAACAAGCTTATCGTGGTGTAGATGGCGTTGAAAGCAAAGGTTTTGAGTTCGAAGCAGATGGTGAAATTAATGATCATTGGGGAATAAACTTTGGTATTGCTAATTTTGAAGCAAAAGATGCCAAAGGCGTCAAAGTAAACACTACAAATTCACGAACGACATCTAATCTATTTGTAAAATATAAATTAGATCAGTGGAGCGCTGGACTTGGCTTAAATTACAAAAGCAAATACTACACTGGCACTGGAAGCACACGTATAGATCAAGATGCTTTTGTACTTGCGGGTGCAATGCTGGGCTATCAAGTCGATAAAAATATTAAACTTCAGTTGAATGTTGAAAATATTTTTGACAAAAAATATTATGAAGGTATTGGTGCTAATTCTATGAACTGGGGAACACCAAGAAATGCAACGCTGAGTATTCGTTATAATTTCTAATCCCACTCATATTTAATTTTCTTTTTAAAAACCTTCTAATCGTTTAGAGGGTTTTTTATCATTTTAAATGACTTAATAGTTATGTATGGACTCTTTAAAAGCCACTATAAATCAATTTATTGAAAACCCCATTCAGTAAATCATCTGATCTGTGCTTTAGAGTGATTGAAAAAGTTGTTGTAGCGTTTGAATAAACCAAGTTCGCGCATCCAAATCATCTCGATGATTGTACCAATTTACGCTGACATTAAAGGGTTTGACTGAAAATGGTAATTCAAAACTATTAACATCACTATTTCGCTCATACACTTTTGCAGCACGTGAAGGCAAAGTCACCAATAATTCAGAACTGTTTACCACATCTTGCAATACACTAAAATGAGGGAGTTCTAGCATAATTTTTCTTTTTAACCCCAATTCTTTAAGCTTTTGATCAATTTCAATATGCCCTGTCGAAGATTTAATAGCCGCATGTTTTTCTTGTAAATATTGTTCTAAACTCAGTTGCTCTCTAACCCGTGGATGGTTTTTGTCAGCAATGCACATATAGCGTTCTTCAAATAAGTTGCGAGATTCTATTTTTGGCATGACGGTATAGCTGCTATTAAATACAGCCGCATCTAAAAAACCCTCAACTAGCCATTCCTCGACTTTATCAGACTGAATTTCTTCAATTTCTATTTTAATAAATGGTGCTTCTTGTGCCAGATGTTGAATCAATGATGGTAAAAGGCAAAATTCTCCTAAGTCTGATAGCCCTAAACGAAAGGCTCGCGTTGATGTTTTGGGATCAAATCGTTGTGAAGCGATAATTGCCATTTCAATATCAGAAATCGCCTGCCTAAAACTGGGATATAAACTTTGCGCAAGTTTGGTGGGTTTTACGCCAAATTTATCTCGCTCAAAGAGTGGATCGTTTAAAGATTTTCGTAAACGGTTCAAATTATAGGTGACTGAAGGCTGACTCAAATTCAGTCGTTCTGCCGCATGACTGATATTTTTAGTTTCAAAAATAATGACAAACACTTTGATAAGACTTAGATCAATCAATTTTAATCTCTCGATTCAATGAGGAAGGTTTTACCTTCCCCAATCTAGCTTTAGACTTGTACTGTTTTAACCGCTAATTTTGTGTTTTTCAAACGCAGATGAATCATTGAAATACTCACCACAGCAATCATACATGGGATTGAAAGCGCGATGAAATTATAATGAATCGGTAAATTTAAGCTTAATAACCAACCACATAAGATGGGTCCTAAAATCGCCCCCAAACGCCCTACACCCAATGCCATTCCTAAGCCCGTTGCACGGATATTTGATGAATAAAATTGTGACATATAAGCCAATAATAATATTTGCCCACCAATGGAAGCTGCACCAGCAACAGCGATACAAAAATAAAGAATAATCGTTGGTAAGTGAAAACTGAGTAATATAAATGCAGCAGCCCCACTTAAAAATAGCGTACATAATACTTTGACCAAATTGAATCGATCCGCTAAATAGCCTCCGCAGATTGCGCCAAGCATTCCGCCGATGTTTAAGGCGAGCAGAAAAACCAAACTGGTCGACAGATCATAACCTGCTTCTAGCATTAATTTCGGTAACCAGTTGCCTAATGCATAGACCAGGACTAATGCCATAAATACACTTAACCAAAATAAAAGTGTAATCATTGCTCTATTGTCTGCAAATAAATCCTTGATTGGAGATTGAGAGGAAGATTGATTGTTTTGATCGAGACAAATTTTTGTTTGAGCTGTGTAATTAATATCGCTATTAATTTGTTTAAGAATGTCTGCTGCTTTTTCAGTTTTGTTTCTGCGAACCAAATAATCAATTGACTCAGGTAATAACAGCCAAATGATAGGTATCAATAACAGCGGTATCCCCCCAAGAATAAACATAATTTTCCAACCAAATTGAGGGACCAACCACATTCCCAATAAAGCTGAACACATTCCACCAACTGCATAACCACTAAACATGAGCGATACTAAAGTTGAGCGTAATTTTTTTGGTGCATATTCGGTCATGAGTGCAATGATGTTTGGCATCACGCCACCCAAGCCCAAACCTGCCAAAAATCGAAAGATTCCAAAACTTTGCGGATCACTTGCATAGCCACAAAGTAAAGTAAAACCACTGAATAAACAGATGCATAAAATGATTAATTTTTTACGGCTAAAGCCATAGCGCTCTAATTTATCACTCAAACTTCCAAAAAGAATCGCTCCAAACATCATGCCAAATAAGGCAACACTACCTAAAAATCATGCTGTGATACTGTCAATTTTCCATTCTGCCATCAGCTTAGGCAGCGCCACCCCATAAATCACTAAATCACTAAATCATAACCATCAAAAATAATGATCAATGCGCTAAGTAAAATCACTCGCCAATGAATCGCCTTTAATTTGGCATGATCAATGACTTCATTTGCATTTATCGTTTGCATAATAGACCTCCCTGGTCAGATTATTCTGTTTTATCTCTTTTTTTATTTAGCTATATATTTCACTTTGCTGTAATTGATTGGTCAATGCAGCTTGGGCTTGTTGAATATCTTGCTCAAGAGAATGCTGCCATAGCCAATCAAAACGATGTGTTAAATGCTGTCCGATAGATTCAAAATCTGAATATGTTGATGAATAAAGCTCGTATATTTCACCTGACTCACGTGACGTGTTTTGAACTTTGACTGCACGTTCTAAGCGTATTTGCTGATATATTTCAGAAACAAACTGAATAGATTCACATGTTAGTTCAGGGTTTTCTAATAATTTTGCAAGGATTAAGGCATCTTCTAGACCTTGCCCAGCTCCTGCACCTTGATGTGGTAACATCGCATGCGCAGCATCACCTATCAAAATCACATTATTGGTACTATTTTTATAAGTCCCTAAAGGCTGAATTTCATGTAAAGCCCAGATTGTTGGCGAGTCAATCAGTTCCAATAAGGCTTTACAGCTTTCACTCCAGTCTGAAAAATCAGCCAACATTTGTTGTTTTGAAACAGCCATTGTCCAAGGTATATTTTCAGCCAATACCGTTTGTGTACGATCTGACTTAAATGCCACAATATTGATTTCCTCACCCTGTCGAATTGGGAAGGTCAAAATGTGTTTATCTTTACCTAAAAACATTTGCGGAACATCTGCGATTTCCACATCGTGCCCTAATTTTTCAATCGCTTGTTTATAGTCTTGATACTTAATGATTCCCCGATATGCCCAAGTTCCAGAAAATTGAGGTTCACTGCGTGGCAATTGATGTGAATCCAGTACATGATTTCGGACAACGGAACGAATACCATCACAACCAATTACATAATCAAAGGTTGCTTCTTGACCATCAATGAAGCACACCGTCACTTGATCTTCATCTGCTTCAATATTTTGTACACGTTTGTTGAAGTGTACATTTGATAACGGAACTAAAGGAATTAAGCTATCGAGAAAATCTGCA
Organism: Acinetobacter sp. B-6; assembly: GCF_056930735.1. Classification (NCBI taxonomy): domain Bacteria; kingdom Pseudomonadati; phylum Pseudomonadota; class Gammaproteobacteria; order Moraxellales; family Moraxellaceae; genus Acinetobacter; species Acinetobacter sp. B-6. Next base: position 17,432 of record NZ_JBXPBY010000002.1, read on the forward strand.
CGATGTACTGAAGACTGTCCAACAGATGGAGCAAGAGATGCTGATAGATATTCGTCGGTATAGCCATTCCGCCATTGGAACCAAATATCGGTATAGGGCGCTTTGACCTGATCTGCAATAGATTGATATTCTTGGCTTAAACCTAACAATTGGATTGCTTTTACCGCATTTGCACCAAAAGAGATTCCTGCACCAATTTCTGAAAATTCAGCAGCAGACTCAAATAAATGTACATCTAAGTTTGTATTTTTAACCAATTGGGTCATGAGTGCTAGTCCAGCAATACCTCCACCAATGACTGCAACTCTAATTTTTTTGTCCATTTTAGCATTCCTTACTAAATTACTTAGAATTCTATAATTGGTTATTTTTTAAGATAAATCCAATTTATATTTTTTGGTTCGTACTATCTATTTTTTTGATATTTAGTTCACGCTCTGCTTTTAAATCTGCTTTTGTTTTTTATTAATTGTTAATAAAATCAATTTTTAAAAAAATTTCATTGGATCATGATGAAAGGCTAATAATTTTGAAAAATTGCCGAATAATTTAATTTAAGCGCTTAACGCGAAACAATAAGATTTTGCATTTCTGACCTGTATCACTCATTTTGAGTGATATAGGTCAATCTGATGATCAGTTTAAATAAATACAAATTAGGAAAAGACACATCCTAGAAATTTACAGTCCAAGCAAGTTGCGCTGTCCGTGGTGCGCCAAGAAATAAATAATCATCGCCTAAGAAATTTCCGGCATCTCTCCAATACTGTTTATTGAAAAGATTGTCGATATTGAATCGAAGTGTATTGTCATAGCCATAAGCTCTGAAATTATAAGCTGTGCCTAGATTAAATACGGTATAACTCGGCACTTTGACTGTACCCGTTTTATTGGCATATTTACTGCTGCTGTATTGCATGCCTGCCAATAAGCGTAACCCATCTATTTGAGCCACTTGATAAGAGAGATAGTTTGCAAAACGAACTGATGGTATATTTTGTGTCTGATGCCCTTGATATTCAGTAACTTGGATGTCCTTTAAACGTGAACGTGTCAGTGCCAAAGTCGAGACCAAATCCAGATTTTGACTTAAACGCCCTTGCAAACCTAACTCTAATCCAAGGTTATGCTGTTGACCTTCAGCAATAAAATCTCGTTCAGTATTGGTATATTGATTGTCCTGTTTTAAATCAAACACTGCTGCCGTAAACAGCAAATCTTGCCACTGTTGTTTAACACCTAACTCATACTGAGTGGAATGTACAGGAGCTAAAGTTTGACTTGGATTGTTGGCAAACCACGGAGCTTGTCCACCATCACTTATGCCTTTGGCATAAGAAGCATAAATGTTGGTATGTTCCCAAGGTTGATACATCAGCGCAAATTGGGGTAAGAAACGATTAAAATTGGTGTCTCGAATCTTATTTGACTCGACATTGTAGGCTCCCTCATTGAGATGAATCAGTTTGCCCCCCAAAGAGACTGACCATTCTGGATTAAAAGCAATTAAATCAATGATATTCAATGCTGTTTGTTGACTATCTAATGATTTATAGTGTTTACCCAAATGCTTATCTGTGGGGATATAGCTTTGCGGGTCCTCACCTATATTTCCTGTAGACTCAGCCCCTTCAACTACAGGTAAATTAATTGCATCATATTGTGTATGACGTTTAGCAGTTTGAGATAATTCTAAACTTAACTGATGCTGCAAAAAACCAGTGCTGAATGCCCCATTCAATCCGATTTTAAATTGGTTGGTTAAGTAGCTATCATCTGGACTGCGAAAATCATAAATATCGTAGTTGCCATTTTGATCAAAGCTATTCCCTAAGCCCGTCGTTTGACAAATACTGCTATAACATCCCCAAGGAAATGCAGCGTAATCATCTATCACCACACGACTTTGTGATGCTGTAAAATTTGCCTTCCAGTGATCATTGAACTGAAATAAATATTTTAAACTGGCATTTAAACTGTCGTTGGTTACAGGTTTACTCCAGCTTTGATAAGCAAGTAAACGATCCCATTTCACATTTTGGGGAAGTGTCGTTCCATCCAGTAACTGATATCCAGCCACTGAACGTTGACGTTGTCGCTGTGATTCTAGATCAAATTCTAACTTTGAACGTTCAGAAATATCCCAATCTAGCGCCATAGAACCAAACAAGCGCTTACCATCGGCATGTTCAACGTAGGAATGAATATCTTCTGTCGCAAGATTGATGCGATAACCAAACTGTTGCGTGTCTCCAAACAATCCACCTAAATCCGTTGCTACGCGAAAACCACCATAACGGTCGGTTTCTAATGTCATTGAACGAATATCTTCAGGTCGTTTGGTGACATAATTGATCACACCACCCGGTGTTGACATTCCACTTTGAACGGCACTGATGCCCTTTAAAATCTCGACCTGAGCTTTATTCTCAAGCGCAATATTTTGTTCGCCACGGACTAAGTTGCCATTCAGTAAATAGCTTGATCCAAGATTTAACCCAAAACCACGCATCATGAAATTAGAATAATAACCAATAGGTGCATATCCATCGCCAATAGCTGCATCGTTCTTAACCACATCAGACAGTGTTTTTGCATGCTGATCTGCTAAACGATCAGCAGTGATGGTATGGATTGAAGCTGGAATTTCAGCAATATTAGACTGACTAAAACCTGATAAATTGATCTTGGGTTGATAATAAACCGTTTGTGCTGCTTCGGTTTGAACGTCGACTTTAATGGTTTTAAGCTGTTGTGTATTTTTTTCCGTTTCTGCATGTAGCAGTACTGGACTCAGTGCCAAACATGAAAATGAACCAACTGCCAGCAACGCTTTTTGTAAACGAGAAAATGGATACCTTTTCACTGTAATTGCCTAACCCCAAGATAATTTTACAAGCTAAATTTTAGCGCATGAGTATTCACAATTTTTTCTCATTGAACAAGCATTTCTATGCCATATTTAAGAATAATTCATGCTTTTCTTATGCAAGAAATCCATAATTTATTTATGTATATTACGATAAGCCATCTTTCTGTTTGCGTTATTTTTCAGCAGTTTTTTATTAAGTACTTTAGACCTTTTACGAAAGTCATTTTAGAAATAAGGGACATGTCACTAAGCGACTAAACGCTTGAAGTCAATATCATTGAATTTTGTTATTTTTTATATTTCATAAAACTATTAGACCTCTTACGTTAGTCAAAATTTGAGCAGCTGTGATCTTTGTTATATAGTCAATCTGTTGAAAAATTCATACAGTAGAATATCATTTCTGTTTATCAATAAAATTAAAGCGATCAATATATTGTTTGATGATATAAAGCTTGCATTGCCACGCTTAAGCTCTAAAGTTTAAATTGTTTTGCGTAGGCGATACTCTACTTTTCAGAGATGAAAAGTAACAAAAATCTTCCGTTGAGCGAGGGGTACATCCTAATACCCCCGCTGAACATGGCGACATCCATGTCGCCTCGTGATAGCAAGACTGTTTATGATTCAAAAGCACAAAATAAATGAATCATCCAAATCCGTTGTATGAATAATCAGGTGGTTTGACTATATAAGGTATTGCATATAGCTAAATGACCCAAAAACCTACTTTCGCAAGAGGTCTATTAAAAATAGTTTATACTTTCGCAAGAAATATAGTGTTTTTAATTTGATTTTAATTTATCTTAAACAACAATAAAATTTATATTTTAGAATAAATTAATGATAAACTATATTCGAACGTTTTATATTGAGTCTAAAATTAAAAAAACAGTAGATTTGGAGCTAAACAAATACAATTACTTTAATTTAATAAAAAAATTTAAAAATGAAAATTTTATTAGCGCAAAAGAATTACTAAGATTAGATGTTTTATTGGATTCATATACATATTCAGTAAAATTAAGACCTCTAGATGGCAATCTTACAAACAGTAGAACAGAACTAGAAAAATATCTGAAACTTCTTGTAAAAAAAGATGTTGAAAGAAAATATATTAATTTAAGAGATGTCGGTTTTTTATCATGCTCACGAGATGAAGATCTTTTTTCAGATTATACTAATATTTCTAGTTGGTGGCTTGCAACATTGTTTAAAGGAAAGAAAAGCTTATCAGATGAAAAACGAGAAAAATATCTAAAATTTAATCAAGAACAGATATCAGAAACTATTATAGACAAGGAAAACCCATCACCTGATAGTTTTACAGATAATCATCAGGATTTTTATAAATTTCAATGGCATAATAAGATTATGGCTAATAATGGTGGTGGCTCTCACCGTTTAGGACGCGTTATAACTCTATGTAATGAGTTTGATCATAATGAATTTTATGAGACTAATCTTCATAGCTTTTATATAGATAATTTAATTTTAGATACATTATTTGAAAAATATTGCCTTTTTATAGTTTTTAAAGATGAATCAATTATTCATTTTATAAACTTTATTTACTCAAAAAAAATTGAAGCATATACGCTTGATTTAGAAAATTTTAAAATTTTAATAATTAAAAAGGATAATACTTCTTCAAGCATATGTTCGATTTTAAATAATCAGCAGAATATTAAAGAATTTCTGGAGGAATTTATGATCTGAATAGTCATTAAAAAAAGCGAGATATACCTAATTTTTTATTTAAGCTGATTGATGCAAAAGTTTGTGTAATCACTTCATTATGGATTTTCGAATTTCTCGTGGTGTCATTCCAAATAAAACTTTGAATTGTTCTGTAAATCTTGATTGGGATTGATAACCACATTGATTAGCAATGTGACCAATATTCAATTGAGTCGTTTGCAACAAATGTAATCCATGACTTAAACGTGTTCTACTCCGAATATCTTGAATATTCTCACCTTCATTTTTTAATTTACGTCTCAAGGTCGAACTACTCATAAAAAGATCTGCTGCAATTAACTCAGCAGTCCAATCCAAAGTTAGATTGTTTGCAATCATGCGATGTATTTTTTCACTGAACCGATGGGTTTGATTGATATTGGAAACATCGCGATATCCAAGATGATAAATAATGCTCAACAGTTCTTTTTTTCTATATTTCATTACTCCTACTGAGGACATTATTGCGAGTTGCATATATTGTAAAAGTGCAGTTTTAAGGATTGTATTGATATCCCCCTGTAGATATTCAACAGGCTGCTGAGGGTTCATTGGCAAGTCAGTAAAATCCTCTTGCTCAAAATCGATCAGCACAGCAAAATATTCCTCTTGATGGGGTATATTTCTCATATCTATACGTGAGCTATTCGATAAAAATACAAAAGTTCCTGATTGGCATGTGAACAATTCCGATGTTCCAAGTTGTTTTTCACCATTTAAAATAAAGATAAGCAATGGCTTTATAATTGGTACGTTACTAATCATTTGTTCTTTATGGGAACAATAAATTGAAAAAGGTAAATATTGCTGTTGATTGATCGCTGTTTTAGCTATAGCAATGAGGTCATTCATGATTGAATATTTGGAATGTAATCATGATTTTAATTACATTCCACTCCGTTCAAATTAGATTATTTATTTAACAGCCCCTATCTTTGATAAAGAGCTTCGATTGTACTTGATGCAAGACTATGCGCTTTAACCATGTAGCCAGTTAATGCACCTGATGCACCTTTGGGTAGATCTAGCTTCTCAGAAAGTGCGTAGACCGTAAATTGATAACGATGAATCCCATGACCTTTTGGTGGGCAAGCTCCGCCAAATCCAGTTTGTCCAAAATCATTTGTTAAATTTATGACTCCTTTAGATTCTAATTTTCCATGACCTGATGGAATCGAAGTGACTTCGATGGGTATATTGACTGCTTGCCAATGCCACCATCCACTGCCTGAGGGAGCATCTGGGTCATAAACCATAATCGCATAAGCTTTGGTTGCTTTTGGCGCCCCACTCCAAGACAGCTGTGGAGATTTGTTTTCACCTGAACACCCAAAGCCTTGGTATTCATGTTTCTTTTTCATGATTTCTCCCTGCGTGATGTCTGTACTTTTGAGCTTGAACTCATCCGCATAGGTAAAGCCTGAAAAAATACTGAGCAACGGAAATATAAATTTCACAATGTTTTTATTCATTAAGTTTATCCTGTCTAAATACAGCATCTTAATGTTTTTAATAAAATTTAATTCTCTCTAAGTTGCCATTTTTTCGCCTAAATCAATCATTCTTAATTATATTGGAAAATATATTGAAAAATATGTCGATAAATAGCTGATATGACATGATTACAATCAAAAATGTACTCATCGATGATGCTCTAAATGACTGCTAATCTAGCAATACTATAAACCCATCTTCATACTGATATTATGATGGATTCTAAAAATCAAACTAAAACTTTGTTTTTAAAAAAATTATTTTAATACCAGATATTGATTTAAATTTTGTAGGGTAAAATTGGTGACGGATAAGTTGCCGCAACTATTTTTGCATGTGAATATGACCCAGTCAGGGATGATGCTGAGCGTTATGCCGAAAGATTAAAAAATGCAGGTATTGATGTGAAATTACATCTGTTAACTGGAATGATTCATGGAGCAATTCATATGACTGCAATCACCCCAGAAGCCCGAAAAATATATCAAAAAATTGAGTGAGCTATAGACTAAGGCTGAACCTATACGACAAAGGCTTAAGCAAATTGAAAAGGTCAATCTCTCAATATTTTTGTTTTAAATGTTTCATACAACCCAAACAGCCTGTTATTCATCGAACAGGCTGTTTTGAACGATATAGCTATATCAATTTAAGGTGTTGTTACTTTACTTGCGTCTTCAGCAAACTCTCTAAAATCAGCTTTTCGAATTTTAGCGTGAATACCTTTGGTTTTATCGACGACTTGAGACACTTCAAAATCAGTTGCAGCACTTAAGTAAGCATAAGCAATTGCTTCATCAATGCCATATTCTTTATTTAAGAAACGAATTGCTTCTCGTGTAGACTTTTTCATCGCTTCGTCAAGGTCAGGGTCTAAACCGGGTGTGATCCAAAACTCAGCATTTTCTGCTAAGGGTTGCATAATCTCTTGCCCCGGAATCTTATCCTTACCTGCTTTTAACAAAGTAAACTTTAAGGTCGCACGAGCAGAAGCCTCTAAAGCAGTTAAAGCGACTTCACCATCACCTTGCGCAAAATGACTATCGCCTGTGTAAAACAAAGCCCCTGCAACCTGAACAGGATAGTAAGCTGTAGACCCAGCGCCTAATTCATTAATATCAATATTACCACCATACATTGCAGGTGGGACTGAATGAACGGGTTCTGAAGTATTCGGTGCTACACCCATGATGCCCATGAACGGGCTCAACGGGAATCGAATTGACTTACCTGATTCCGTTTTTAATACGCCTTCATATTCACCTTTGGCATTTTTTTCGATGGGGGTAAATACTGAAACATTGCCATAGCGTTCAGGATGTTCGGCTGAAGCATCCGCCTGTTGTGGTTTTTTAGGAAACTCCCCAACCAAAGCACCTTTGCCATGACGATTCGAAATCACCCCATAAGGCACACGAGGTTCAACTTTAATCACTTCGACTTTTAAAATATCACCAGGTTGTGCACCTTGAATTGCAATTGGACCAGTCACGATGTGTGGTCCATCTTTATGAAAATCATGCTTTAGATGAGATTTAGTAATAGTTTTTGCTTCATCTAAAATATATTCATCTAGAACACCCTTAGACTTAAAGAATTTTTCTGCATCTCTTCCTTGATCTTCAAGCAAGCCTTCATGTGAAACCGTATCGAATGTCACGGTACTTCCAGATGGCACCGAAAGTACAGGTTTAGCATCTTTATTTGGTAGGTATCCCCACGTTATCGTATTCAAAGTCGAAGGAACATAATAGTTACCTTTATATTCACCTTCTTTAAGCTGAACGGGTTTAGTGGAAAGCTGTTTAAGAACATTAAAATTATCTGCTTGAGCGACTGAAGAACCGAGAGTGGCAAAAATAAATAAAGACAAAACCGTGTGCTTAAACATATAACAGCCCCTTAATCATTGAAAAATAGAAATATTGTGTATATGAAGTACAGCAAGTTTCATGCCACAACAAAAAATGACAGGATTTAGAGGTTTTTAATTAAAAATATGCTGTTTAAAGCCATAGTTATGAACCAATAATGGGCATTTTTAATTATTGGTAAAAAAACAGCAACATGAATTTAGCGTAAGCTGTGCATGTTGCTGAGTATTTTAAATTTTATGAGGATTTAATTTCTTTTTGTGCAAAAGACTTTGCTTTGTTTGGAAATACATCAGGCTTTAAGAATGATGATGCAATGATGGCAATCACAGCAAAACTGACGATATAAGTGATGACCAAATGTGTGCTACCACCACCGATACTTAAAAGTTTTGTCGCAATCAAAGGAGCTAAACCTCCACCTAATACACCCGCAAACTGTACAGAGATCGAAATACCGCTATAACGAATTTCAGCAGGGAATTGACGCGCAAAAAGCTGAGATTGTGGTGCATACATAATTGGGAATACAACGCCAATTGCCAATACAATCGCAGTCCAAACCAGCACAGGATCTTTGGTATTCAACATGGCAAAGAATGGATAGCTATACAGTGCTAAGACACATAGACCAAACCTAAACATATTCCGTTGACCCACTTTGTCTGATAAATGTCCGCACAATGGGGTCATGACCATAATCACCCCTGCACCACAAATCGTCGCAAATAATATTTCTTGTCGTGCGATACCCAACTGTGTCGTGGTGTATGCCAAGGTAAAGGTTGAAGCAAGATAGAACCATGCATTTTCAGCCGCACGTGACAATATAATAGTCAATAATTCCTTAGGATGATTTTTAAATACTTGCAATGCAGGAACTTTAATTTCTTCAGCCTGTTGTTTAACCTGCTCGAAATCTGGAGATTCTGGAACTTTAACTCGGATATACCAACCTACGCCCAATAACACAATACTGGCTAAAAACGGTATTCTCCAACCCCAGCTAAATAGTGCTTCTTCGGGTAACATCGAAACCAGACCTAAAGCAATTGAAGCCAGCATTAGACCACCACCAGTACTGGCTTGTGGTAAGCTCCCCCAAAAACCCTTATTACCTTCAGGTGCATGCTCGACAGCCATCAGCACTGCTCCGCCCCATTCTCCACCCATTGCCATGCCTTGGATAAAGCGCAAGATAATTAAGCAAATGGTTGCCCAATATCCAATCGACTCGAATGTAGGTAACAGCCCAATCATGACGGTAGGAATACCCATTAACATTAAGGTCACCAACAACATTGATTTACGACCAATTTTGTCACCAAAATGTCCAAATACGATCCCACCCAATGGTCGTCCAATAAAACCAACAGCGTAGGTTGCAAATGCCGCAAGAACACCTGTCAAAGGGTCTAAGTTTGGAAAGAATAACTTATTAAAAATCAGTGCTGCTGCTGCACCATAGATAAAAAAGTCATACCATTCAATGGTCGTCCCCACCATACTTGAAATACCTGCTAAGCGGTGTGATGACTTTTTATTATTCGGATTTGTTCCTTGTACATCCTTCATTGCTCTATTCCTTCTTAACCGTTTTTTACATCCATTGAGATATATTCCATATATCTTGTATGATCCTTGGATTCACTTAAAAAATTTCTCTGATTCTCCCTTCATTTATTTGAATGAACATATTGTTTTAGCATCAGTGTGCTTTATGTCTAACCCAGTTCAGCCAATATTTTTTCTAAAACAGGATTGCTTTTTTGCCACTTTGGTTGCTTATCTTTATCAATGATTAGGGCACGAACGCCTTCTAAAATATCACCATGCTCAAACCAAATATCCTGCAAATCTCGTTCAAGTTGCATGCATTGCTGTAAAGAAAGCCCTCGACCTAAATATTGCAGTCTTAAACTGGTCTGCTTGGCCAATAAGGAACGTTGCTGCAAGGTATTTAAAACTTGAGTTGCCCATGCTTGATGTTGTTGATCTGATTCATTGGCAAGGCTTTGTTCAATTTCATCTAAGTTCTCAAAACCAAAATGCTTACGAATATTGTCCACCCATCCACTGAGTTCACTTTCTACAGGTCGAGTGATAAATTTTGAAATGATCTGATCAATATGATCTTTGCTTAAATAATCTGTTTGGCTTAAAGCTTCTTCTAGTGCAGGAAACTGTTGACTGGGAACATGGTAATCTATCAAATCTAGATATAAGGCATCACTACTCGTGATCTGGTCACCTGTAGTCGCCAGATAAACGCCAATATCATCCAGCCGTGATAAGAAATGTGTGGCTGCGACATCTGGAAAGAAGCCAATCGCTGTTTCAGGCATCGCAAAACGTGACTTTTCACTGCTGACAATAATATGGCATGCCTGAGCCAAGCCAAAACCACCACCCAAAACATAGCCATCAAGTAATACCACAACCGTTTTTTGTGAGGCACGTATACAGTTCAGCATGGCATATTCAGCAATGAAGTACCCCTTATGACCTGCTGTGCCATTTTTAAAATGATCATAGAGGTAACGAATATCACCACCTGCACAAAAAGCTTTTGGACTGTTGGATTTAATCAATATCGCCTGAATAGTTGTATCATCTTGCCAAGTTTCGATTTGCTGATGAATACCATTGATCATATCCAAGGTCAGCGCATTCAGACTCGATATACGATTTAATACAATGATGCCTAGAGCACCTTTTTGTTCAATGATTAAATGATTTTCGTGGTCCATGATTTAATCCTTTTATTATTGATTTTTAAATTGCGCTTGGCGCTTTTCTACAAAGGCTTGCATACCTTCTTTTTGATCCAAAGTCGCAAATATTGAATGGAAACTACGACGCTCAAAACGTAAACCTTCGGCTAAACTTACTTCAAAAGCACGGTTAATCGACTCTTTGATCATCATTGTCGCCACTAAAGATTTTTCAGCGATCTTTTCAGCTGCTTGTAAGGTTTCAGCTAAAAGTTGATCTTTAGGGAAAACACGGGCGACTAAACCACTGTGTTCAGCTTCAATTGCCTCCATTTGTCGAGCAGTCAGACACATTTCCATCGCTTTGGCTTTACCCACCGCCAAAGTTAAGCGCTGTGTTCCGCCTATACCGGGAATAACCCCAAGCGTTACTTCAGGTAAACCAAACTTGGCATTGTCAGCACAGTAGATAAAATCACACATCAACGCCAATTCACATCCACCACCTAATGCGTAGCCACTGACTGCGGCAATTAAAGGTTTACGGCGCTGAGCAATTCGATCGGCAAGGTTAAAGAAATCATCAAAATAGATATTGGGAAAGTTTAATCCTGCCATTTCTTTAATATCAGCACCTGCTGCAAAGGCTTTTTCTGAGCCAGCCAGCACCATACAGCCAATATTTTGATCTTTTTCTAAATCGTCCAAAGCTAAATTCAATTCATCAATCAACATAGAATTCAATGCATTTAATGCCTTGGGACGGTTAAGCGTAATCAAACCTACGCCGTTTTGCTTTTCCAATAAAATCGTTTCAAATTGCATATTTCAATTCCTAATCTGTAGCTACGCTGTGTCTTGTGGTACGACTTATAAACTACGTGCAATGACCAAACGCTGGATGTCACTGGTACCTTCATAAATTTGACAAATACGAGCATCACGATAAATACGCTCAATAGGAAAATCTTTTAAATAACCGTAACCACCAAATACTTGTAAGGCTGAAGAACAAACTCGTTCAGCCATTTCTGATGAAAACAGTTTTGCCATAGATGCTTCGTTCAAACAGGGTTTACCAGCCTCTTTCAACCGTGCAGCATGGTGAACCAACTGTCGTGCAGCTTCAATTTCTGTCGCCATACTGGCTAAACGAAATGCAATCGCTTGATGTTCAAAAATAGCTTTCCCAAAGGTAATACGTTCTTTGGCATACTTGCTCGCTTCTTCTAACGCTGCACGGGCTAAACCTACTGCTTGGGCTGCGATCCCAATACGTCCGCCTTCAAGATTAGACAAGGCAATCTTTAAGCCTTCGCCCTCTTTACCCAACATCAAGCTTTGGTGTACACGAACATCTGTCAATGCAATTTGGCAAGTATCTGAGGCATGTAAACCCAGTTTTTCTTCTGTACGAATGACTTCATAGCCGGGTGTTTCACGCGGTACAATAAAGGCACTGATCCCTTTTTTACCTGCTTGAGGATCAGTTACTGCAAAGACAATAATGACACCTGCATTATGTCCAGACGTAATGAACTGTTTCGCACCGTTAATTACCCAATCATCACCATCTTTCACTGCGCGTGTTTTCAGTGCTGCGGCATCAGACCCAGTATGCGGTTCAGTCAAAGCAAATGCGCCAATCATTTCCCCTTGCGCTAAGGGTATTAAGTATTTTTGTTTTTGTTCATCCGTACCAAATTTAGCGATCGGCACACAACCCACAGAATTATGTACACTCATGATGGTTGAAGTTGCACCATCTGCTGCTGCAATTTCTTCTAATGCAAGCACATAAGCCAAATTTCCTGTATCAGAACCACCCCATTGTTCAGAAATTAACATCCCCATAAAACCCAATTGTCCCATTTGAGACAATGCTGTTTTTGGAAATACACTGTGTTTATCCCATTCTGCTGCATACGGTTTAATTTGTTCTTGAGCGAAATTTTTCGCCATATCCTGAATCAATAATTGTTCTTCAGTAAATTGCATTTTTCATTCCTTGATCTGTTACATCACCTGCATAAAGCCTGCTCAGCTTATGCAGGATTTATACTAACCTGCATTCTTTTCTAATTGTTGTTTGGCAATCTCTTGATTACGCAATAAAAACCGTTGGATTTTGCCACTAGGTGTTTTTGGAAGCTCTGTCACAAACTCCACTTGTCTTGGATAAGCATGTGCCGATAAGCGCTTTTTAACAAATTGCCCCAGTTGTTCTGCCAAACTGTCAGAAGCAATTTGATGCTCTGCTAAAATCACAAAAGCTTTGACGATTTCAGTTCTTTCCGCATCAGGAACACCGATTACAGCTGCTTCAATGACCGCATCGTGTTCAAGTAAAGCACTTTCTACATCAAAAGGACCAATTCGATAGCCTGAGGTGGTAATCACATCATCACTACGCCCAACAAAACTCATGCTGCCATCTGCATGCAGTTCAGCAGTATCACCGGTTAAATAGTAATGTTTTACAAAAGGTGATTTACGGCTTTCTTGATAGCCACCGAACCACATCATCGGTGATTGCTGGATATCCACTGCTAAAATTCCAGGTGTATCTGCTGGAAGCTCGTTGCCTTGTTCATCAAGCACAGCAACACGGTATCCTGGACTTGCAAAACCAGCAGCACCAGCACGCACCTCATGCTCCAAACCATGATGGTTACACACCACCATGCCAACCTCAGTTTGTCCATAATGATCGAAAATAGGTGCATCGAGTGCCTGTTTAAACCAGCGGAAAACTTCAGGATTTAGAGGTTCACCGGCACTACTGACTACACGAAATTTACCTTTCAGTTGCGCCATTTGGGCAGGATCTGCAGCCATCATCATACGATAAGCGGTCGGTGCGCCTGCCAAATTGGTTATTTTATAATCCTCAATAATTTGACATAAACTTTCGATGCTAAAACCACCTTCATAAAATAAAGTTGCATGCCCCAACAGCAATGGTCCCGTAATGCCATAGTACAGACCATATGCCCAACCCGGGTCAGCAATATTCCAAAAGTTATCTTCTTCACGTAAGCCAATGGCATCTTTCATGTAATTACCGAAAGCAATTAAGGCTTTCAGTGGTACTTCTAAGGGTTTCGCAGGTCCAGTGGTTCCCGAGGTAAACATCAACAAAAATGGAGCTTGAATATTTTGCCTGACCAAATCACAGTGTTCAGACTGTTGTTCGACCTTTTGCCAAAAATCTAAATCGCCATCCATAACACCATGACCATGCTGATCAGCAACCGTCATTATTTGTGGACATTGTGCGATTTCATCCAATTTGCTTCGATTCGCTGTATCAGTTACGACCAATTTACTTTTTGCCAATTGAAGACGATGTTCAATGGCTTTGGGACCAAATGCAGTAAAAAGTGGCTGATAAACTGCACCAATTCGCCAAGCTCCCAAAATCACAACCAGCAATTCTGGTGTTCTTGGTAGTAAACCCGAAATACGATCGCCTGTTTGGATACCTTGTGATTTTAAAAAGTTAGCAAACTGACTCGACCACTTTTTCAGTTGACTAAACGTATACTGTTGTTTGCGTCCATCTTTGCCTTGCCAATATAAGGCAATTTTTTCGCTATCAGCATCTGCATGTCGATCGCAGCATTCATAACATGCGTTCAGTTGCTCGACTGAACCCGATAACATTGCTTTTACTGCACCGTCTAAATTAAATGAATTAGCAACTTGATGATAATTCGACATATTATTTACTCCAGTCTGGATTTATTGTTATTCATGACACGAGTGAATCTATAGCTTTCACCATCCTTTGATGGTGAAATGGCTGATATTTGGATTAAGCTTCTTTCGCTAAGTATTGTTGGATAATGCTAGAAAAATCGAGCTGGGCATTTCCTTGCATACACAGTTGCTGATACAACTGCTGAACCAAACCACCTAAAAGAACAGGTTGTTTGACTTGCCCTGCTGCTTCAATGGCTAGACCAAGATCTTTCAGCATCAATTGCGTGGCAAAACCATCACTATAGCCACGTTCAGCAGGTGCATTTGCAGAAATACCCGGCCAAGGGTTACACACTTCCGAACTCCAGCAACGACCACTTGAGCTATTGATCACCCCTGCTAAAGCTTGTGGATCAATACCGAGTTTTGCGCCAAGTGCCATGCCTTCAGCAACGGCTACCATCGAAATGCCTAAAATAAGATTATTGCAAATTTTCGCAATTTGACCTGCACCCACTTCGCCACAGTGCACGATATTTTTGCCCATTGGTTTGAGTACAGATTGAACTTGTTCAAAGGTATTTAAGTCTGTACCGACCATAAATGTCAGAGTTCCTGCTTGTGCACCAATCGTACCACCTGATACTGGTGCATCGCATACTTGAATCCCTTGCTCTGCGCCTACGACTGCAATGTCTTTGATGGTTTGTGGATCAATGGTACTGCTGTCTATGCATAAACTACCTTTTTTGAGTACTGCAAGTACGCCATTTTCACCCAAATAAACCTCTTTTACATGTTTTGCAGCTGGGAGCATAGTAATCACCACATCGGCTTGTTCAGCAGCAGCTTGTGGGTTGGCATGTGCAATGCCTCCTGCTTCAGTAAAATGAGCAATGGCAACTTCACTCAAATCAAAGCCATGTACCTTTAAACCAGCTTTGAGGAGATTATGAGCCATCTTACTGCCCATATTACCTAGACCAATAAATGCAATATTCATCCTTGAACTCCTCGATTAACGCAAGCTAATGGTGGTATTCACTTCACCTTTTTCTTGTGTATCTTCAAACCAACGGCTCGTGATGGTTTTGGTTTGCGTATAGAACTGTACGGCTTGTTTGCCATAAGGTCCTAAGTCTCCGAGTTTTGAACCTCGTGAACCTGTAAAGCTAAAGAACGGAACAGGTACAGGAATTGGAATATTAATGCCGACTTGTCCTATATCAATGTTGTTTTGGAAAGTGCGGGCAATCGCACCGCTTTGAGTGAACAAACCTACGCCATTTCCAAATGGATTTGCATTGACCAACTCCATAGCTTGTTCAAGCGTATCAACATGAATAATGGCAAGCACAGGTCCAAAAATTTCTTCTGTATAAATGCGCATATCGGTTGTAACTTGGTTGAAAATAGTTGCTCCCACAAAATTACCATGTTCATAGCCAGCCACTTTTACATCGCGACCATCAAGCAATAATTGAGCGCCTTGTTCAACACCACTATTGATTAAATCTATAACACGGGCTTTGGCACGTGGAGAAATAACAGGACCAATATCGGTTTGAGGTTCATGCCCTGCATTGACTTTTAAGGTCTTGGCTTTTTCGACTAATTCATCAACCCAGTTTTTGGTTTCACCCACCATCACCGCAACAGAAAGTGCCATGCATCGTTGCCCAGCAGCACCAAAAGCAGCACCCACCAAGGCATTTAAGGTTTGTTCTTTATTGGCATCTGGCATCACCACAACATGGTTTTTTGCCCCCATCATAGATTGCACACGTTTAGCATGTTGACCTGCTAAGTTATAGACATGTGTGCCCACAGCAGTTGAACCGACAAAAGAAATTGCTTTAATATCTTGATGTGTACATAGACGATCCACCACTTCTTTACCGCCATGAACAACATTCAATACACCTGCTGGAACGCCTGCTTGTACAGCCAACTCAACCAACATCATGGTCGATAATGGATCTTGCTCAGAAGGTTTAAGAACAAAGGTGTTACCGCACACGATTGCCATTGGAAACATCCATAAAGGAATCATGGCAGGAAAGTTGAATGGAGTGATACCTGCACATACGCCCAGTGGTTGTTGCAAGGTATAGGTGTCTACACCACGTGCCACACCTTCGATATATTCGCCCATTTGTAAAGTGCCAATTGAACAAGCATGTTCAACCACTTCTAAACCACGTTGAATATCACCTTCTGCGTCTGCCAAAGTTTTGCCTTGTTCAGCAGTCAACACACGGGCAATATCTTTCATGTTGTCACGGATTAAATCCTGTAACTTGAGCATAATGCGCATGCGTGCTTGGATTGGTGTTAAACGCCAAGTTTTAAAAGCTTCCTGTGCAGCCGCAATTGCCGCATCCACTTCATTCAAAGTCGCCATAGGTACACGACCCAGAACTTCCTGTGTTGCAGGATTTAAAATATCTTGCCATTCGGTTGTATTGGATTCGGTAAATTTTCCATTAATTAATAATTTAGCCGTCGTCGAATGAATATTTGACATCGTGTTCATAACCTCTCCATAGGCACTATTTTTTTGTTGTTACTTTCTTAGAAAATAGCCAAAAGCAGTATTTTCATCAGCTCTGTTTCAATTCAAACTAACAAAGAAAATATAGATGACCAATAGAAATTAACGCACAATGAATGTGCAAATATGCACAAGGACATCTTGAACAATGAAAGTAGATTGGGATCACTTACAGTTTTTTTTGGTGCTGGCTCGCGCAAAAACGCTTACCAATACTGCACGGATCATTGGGGTTGAACACAGCACAGTATCTCGACGAATACAGGCTTTAGAGCTTGCTTTAGGTACACCATTATTTAGAAGAGAAGCAACGGGCTATGAACTTACACAGGAAGGTTTAGCTCTTGTACCTCGTGTCGAACAGATGGAACAAGCCTTTTTGCAAATTGAAAAACCGAACTTACCTTTGCAGGGACATGTGCGAATTGGCACACCGGAGGGCTTTGGTACTGCTTTTTTAGCTCAGTTATTGGCAGAATTATCCAAGCAATATCCACTGCTCACTATTGATCTCATCCCTGTGCCTAAAATGATTAAACTTTCGCATCGTGAAGCTGATATTGTAATTTCAATTGATCGTCCTAAATCTGGTCCGTATATTATTACCCGCTTAACGGATTATTGCCTTAAAATTTATGGCAGTAAAACCTATTTAGAATGCACCCAACCTATTAAAAAACTTGAAGATTTAAAAAATCATAAATTTGTGAATTATATTGATGATTTAATTTACAGTCCTGAACTGTATTGTTTAGAACGTTTACCTTTACAACTGAATGCTAATTTTCGAAGTAGCAGTATTTTAGCCCAACAGATCGCTGTCAGTGCTGGTGCTGGATTGGCAATTTTGCCCAAATTTTTAGCGGACAATAAACCTGAACTTGAACAGGTTTTAGCAGAAGAAGTTCGCTTTATTCATACCTTTTGGATGCTGACTTTGGTTGATTTACAGCACGAACCCCGTATTAAATTGGTCTGGGATTTTTTAAGAGCACAGGCGGACAAATATCAGAATTTAGTGATGGATTAAAACTGTAAGTTTGAGTTATTTAAAATCTAAACTCTGAATATTGTTGCTTACATCTGCTTCAATTTCCCTCGTTGAGCAAAGCACTGTTGTACGCTTATTATCTAACTATTTTAAGCAGATTGACGCTTCATAGTTTTATAAAAAATGTGCCCTATTTAAACCAATATAAATAGGTTTATTTACTCTCAGTCTTCGATTCACACGCCTCTGCTAATGAGGCTTTGTGAATAATGTAAACGATATTGGCGATACAATATAGAGTATTTAACTGTACATCCGCATTGTCAAAACTACTGGCATGTTCATAACCATTAATTATAAAAGTTCCTTTCAGTGCCTGCTCATTTGTTCGGACATCCTCTCCAGATTGATAACACACTGTACCATCACCTTTTGAAGTGGGTTTTAGATCTAAATAAAATGTCGCTTTATTGGTTTTAGAAATTTTAAATTTTTCATCCAATAAAACTTGTCTTACGCCGTCTTTTTTATACGCATTATTATTTAAATTGTGTGTTTTTGAACCCTCTATGATTAAATCAGCATCGTCTTCTTGAAGATTGCCTTGATCTTCCACTTTGACGTTACTTCTATCTTGTATATTTGGAAACTCAATATGCTCTTGCTTACCATATAAATCCATTAATTCAATCAGTTCCTGTTCACTGCTGATATTTAATTCTTCCTTGCAACGCCATACGACTTGACCGAATGCTTTAAAACTTTCATCAGCACCATAGTTTGCATATGTATTGGTATGATAAGTATCCATAATATGCTCATGTAATTTTTTTACTATATCCACATTTAGTTTATAAACATCAAATATACTCTCCAATCTTTGTTCTTGAACTTCTACTGAAAGTAATCCAGCAGGATCGATAAAATCTGGATTCATCATTGCCCACCAGCTGTCTTTTCTTTTGTAAATTTCAGTATACGGATTAGCCGTTCGAGGTAATGACGCGGTAATTTCACCGTTGGGAGTTTTAGCCTTGATGAATATCCATGCTTTAGGATTTTTTGGAAAATCTTTAGCATTTACATAATTTGAAAAGGGTAATAACTCCAAGCCTCCAGGCGCGCTTGCTAAAGTCGCTGTTAAGCGTTCAGAGGTATCTCCAAACATAAATTTGGTGATCCAGGCTTTTAAGCTATTCATCAGCCCCGTAGATGCTTTCCAACCATCCCAACCAACAGTGAGGCGTTGATAGACTGCAGGCGCTCCCGTGGCAGGCATCGCACCATGCACCACACCCGCGATCTTATCTTTAACTTTATCGTTTTGAATCAAGGCACGTGTTACCAAACCGCCCATAGAATGGCTAACGATAATAAATTTTTTAAATTCTGATGTCGGGAATTCTTTTTTAACTTGTTTTAAAACTTCATGATTAAGTCGATCCGCAATTTTGTCCGCGGACTGCATATTGCTCTCTAGCCAATTATAGCCACAGGCAAATACTGGAAACTCGTAATCAGCCAGTGTTTCATGTTGTTCCAAACTTAATAATTCGATGACTTTGGCGCTTGACCAGTTGTTGAGTATTTTTTCTGTTGTCGCATTTCCAGGTTTTACAATTTTCTCCCATTCCGCAGTACCTTTAAACTGGTCTTTTTGTTGATCTTTCAATTTCTTAAATGCTCGATTTAAATGACTTTCTAAATAAATCAATACATTTGCATAACCAAGATTGATCACCGAGCCCCAGCCTCGTGCCAGTGCGATTTCTTTGGTAATGTGAGGAATGAGTTTTTTACTTAATTTGACCTCACCATCAAACCCCACTTCAGTCGTTTTAGGATTCAGTGCTATTTGCCGTTCCTTGGCATCTCTTTTACTGTATTCGATGATCGTGGAAAGTGAGACTTTGGGATACCAGACTTTATTCTTCTTTGTATCTTTGATATTTGACCCCATAATACCTGGGATAAAAATAATGGGTACTACATATTTTGCTGGTACAATTATTTCACACTCCGTTTTCACACTGCTTGGGGTGGTCTGTGAAACATAAGAAATACTGCCTGATTCATAAAGAATTTCATAGGCTTCGTGTGTATACACATTATTTGACATGATTATTCTCCGAATTTACGGATTGTTTTTAAAATTGATTCATATAATTTTATTGCATCAAATTGTTTTAAACTGCTAGTTTCACTATACGGAGTTGAATATCCAGTATCTACTTCAAAACCAATCAAAGGGTCTTTATTATCTCTTGCAGTTCCAGTATGTTCCCATAAAGCACTGATCCCATCCTTCCCTTTCATTTTCTCTATAGAAATCCATTCTTGACCTATTAAGTACATTGTATTTTTTTCACCTTTTCGAATATTATCTTTATCTATTTGGCGCTGGCTTTGTCCAACCTGTCTTAATTTATTCTCAATTCTTGGAATCAGTGGTGCTGTATCTCTTGAGTTTGTTTCTGCATCAAATCTTAAAACGACAGTCGGATAGTCTTTAAAATCGAAAGCCAATGTTTGTTTACTATGTCTAAATTTTTTATCATTGTCTTGAATAAAACCCTGATAAATACATTGACCGTTTTCTTGTGGAATTTCATGTTCGGGACGATAACGTAAATTTTTAATCAAATGCTGCATTGCTTCATTACTTCCTTCAGTCCATTTCGGTAAGTCACTATGTCTACCTTCAATTAAAAACAAAGTTCTTCGGTCAAGTACAAAACCAAAGACCGAAAAAGGATCACCTTGATCTTTGGATGTTTTACCCTTGAGGGTTTTGGTAAGTCGTCCTGCTATTTTCTGTATTGGAGGATCTTCAGTAAGAAACCAGTCTCCTTCAGAATATTCTTTTTTTACTTTTTCAATGGCAACATTCAAGTCTTGAGGAGTGGCATTTTCCTGTACCTTAATAATAAAAGAATCATATTGGTCGTATCGTTGCAGTGGATTTGCTTCAGCAGGAATTTCAACCACATAACGCCCAATACAATAGGTTTTGGTTTTTTCTAAATTAATCATATTATTTCCAGTATTTTTTATTTGTGATTTTGCAGATGTACAGCTTGTGTTGAATACACAGATCATGAGTAACAAAGACACATATATTTTATTCATTGGTATTCTCTTTATAGTGAAATAGGATCAAATATTATTTGCCAAGTTCACCTTTAAAATTTTTGGATTGTTTTTAAAATCGATTCATATAGTTTTAATGCATCAAATTGTTCCATACTGCTGCTTTCTGTATAGGGAGAAGAACGGGCAGTATCTACTTCAAAACCAATCAAAGGGTCTTTATTATCTCTTGCAGTTCCGGTATGTTCCCATAAAGCACTGATTCCATTCTTGCCTTTCATTTTCTCTACAGAAATCCATTCTTGACCTATTAAATACGGCGTATTTTTTTCACCTTTTCGAATATTATCTTTATCTATTTGGCGTTGGCTTTGTCCAACCTGTCTTAATTTATTCTCAATTCTTGGAATCAGTTGTGCTGTATCTCTTGAGTTTGTTTCTGCATCAAATCTTAAAACGACAGTCGGAAAGCCCTTAAATCTAAAACCTATTTTTTGTTTACTATGTCTAAATTTTTTATCATTATCTTGAATAAAACCCTGATAAATACATTGACCGTTTTCTTGTGGAATTTCATGTTCGGGACGATAACGTAAATTTTTAATCAAATGCTGCATTGCTTCATTACTTTTTTCAGTCCACATCGGTAAGTCACTATGTCCACCTTCAATTAAAAACAAGGTTCTTCGGTCAAGTACAAAGCCAAACACATCATAAGGAATTATTTTTTTATCAGCTAATTTCCCCTTAAAAATCTTAGTTAGTCGACCATTAAATACTTGTTCTTTTGGATCTTCAAAAATTTTTCTGTCTCCTTTTGAGTAATCATTTCTCCACTTTTGAACAGCTGTATTAAAATCTTGAGGATTGGCATTTTCCTGTACCTTAATAATAAAAGAATCATATTGGTCGTATCGTTGCAGTGGATTTGCTTCAGCAGGAATTTCAACTACATAACGCCCAATACAATAGGTTTTGGTTTTTTCTAAATTAATCATATTATTTCCAGTATTTTTTAATTCTGATTTTGCAAAGGTAAAATTTATAGCAAGCATACAAAACGTAAACATGACATAACAACGTAACTTACTCATGGATGCTCCCTTTTTAGCTAAACGCGCTCCTGTGTAAGCTTGACAATTCGACATAGTAAAAAGATGATTTAACTATTATTATGAAGCGCTTATTTTTAATTTAGGAAAACTTAACACAAAATATATATTTTCTCAAATATAAATGATCATTATTTTCATTTAAACTTTGACTATATAAAAAAATTAAAATAATACATTGATTTAAAATAAAAAAACCCAAGTCAAATCTTGGGTTTTATTAAAATGTTTAGACTCGCATAATTTAATATGTATGAGCAACTGCTTGAGCACGTGCCTTATGCAATTTTTTATAACTGTCAATCAAACGTAAATGACGATCTAAACCCTCTAGCTTCATGCTGGTTTCTGTTAAACCATAAAAACGAATGCTTCCCTCTAGAGAGCCAATCACTGCATCCATACGCTCATCACCAAACATACGGCGGAAATTCGCTTCATAGTCATCCAGATCCATCTCGTCATCCAGTTCGACTTCGAGCATGACATTCATACACTGATAGAACAAACCACGTTCAACGGTATTGGTGTTGTATTGAAGGAACTGTTCCACCAAGTCTTTGGCTTCTTCAAACTGCTGTAAAGCAAGATAAATTAACAGTTTTAACTCAAGAATAGTGAGTTGTCCCCACACTGTATTATCATCAAACTCAATACCAATTAACGTCACGATATCGGTATAGTCATCAACCTCAACTTCTTCAAGACGCTCAACCAAAGCTTCAAGCTGATCATCATCCAAACGATGTAAATTTAAGATATCTTCACGGAACAACAAGGCTTTATTGGTATTGTCCCAAATTAAGTCTTCGACCAAATAAATTTCAGAATAATCTGGCACGATAATACGGCATGCAGTTGCACCTAAATGCTCATAGACCGCCATATAAACTTCTTTACCCATTTGTTCAAGAATGCCCATCATGGTTGCAACATCATCAGCATTGGCATTTTCACCTGCACTGCTAAAATCCCACTCGACAAACTCATGGTCAGCTTGGGCACTAAAGAAACGCCAAGACACCACACCACTTGAATCAATAAAATGTTCAACAAAGTTATTCGGTTCAGTCACGGCATTACTGCTAAAGGTCGGCTTAGGTAAATCATTTAAACCTTCAAAGCTTCGACCTTGTAATAACTCAGTCAAGCTACGCTCCAAAGCCACTTCAAGCTTAGGATGCGCACCAAACGATGCAAATACGCCTCCTGTACGCGGATTCATTAAGGTGACACACATCACTGGAAATTCACCACCCAACGATGCATCTTTAACTAAGACTGGGAAGCCCTGTTCTTCTAGACCTTTAATACCCTCAACAATACGCGGATACTTGGCTAAAACATCTTCAGGTACATCAGGAAGAGTAATTTCACCTTCCAGAATTTCTCGTTTAACTGCACGTTCAAAAATCTCAGATAAACATTGGACTTGCGCTTCGGCTAAGGTATTTCCAGCACTCATTCCATTACTTAAATATAAGTTTTCAATCAAATTTGAAGGAAAATAAACCACTTCCTGATCAGACTGACGTACAAAAGGCAACGAGCAAATCCCGCGTGCTGTATTGCCTGAGTTGGTGTCATAGAGATGCGTACCTAACAATTCATTGTCTGGGTTATAGATCTCTAAAGTATATTCATCCAGAATTTCTTTAGGGAGTTCACCATTTGGACCTGGTTGAAACCATTTTTCATCTGGATAATGCACAAACTCAGCATTGGCAATCTCTTCCCCCCAAAACTGATCGTTGTAGAAGAAATTACAGTTTAAACGTTCAATAAATTCGCCCAAAGCAGATGCCAAAGCGCTTTCTTTGGTTGCACCTTTACCATTGGTAAAACACATAGGTGACTGTGCATCCCGAATGTGTAATGACCACACATTGGGAACAATATTTCGCCAAGAGGAAATTTCTATTTTCATGCCCAAACCTGCCAGAATCTCTGACATATTGGCAATGGTTTCCTCTAAAGGTAAATCTTTACCTTCAATATAAGTTGAACTTTCTTTTGCTAAGTTTGGCATCAGCAAAGCTTGCGCATCAGCATCAATGCTTTCAACTTCTTCAATGACAAATTCAGGACCTGTTTGAATGACTTTTTTAACTGTACAACGGTCAATCGAACGTAAAATCCCTTGGCGATCTTTGTCTGAAATATCAGCAGGAAGTTCGATTTGGATTTTAAAAATTTGTTTATAACGATTTTCTGGATCAACAATATTGTTTTGAGATAAACGAATGTTATCAGTCGGGATATTTCGTGCAGCACAATAAACTTTAACAAAATAAGCTGCACATAACGCAGATGATGCCAGAAAATAATCAAAAGGACCCGGTGCAGAACCATCACCCTTATAGCGAATTGGCTGATCAGCAATAACGGTAAAATCATCGAACTTCGCTTCTTGTCGAAGATTATCGAGATAATTAACCTTGATTTCCATGTGGGCACCTAAAGAATCTTATGTGTGAACACGGACACATAAATTTAAATATTGAAAATAAGTCAAATAACACACAACAAATTGACTTAAAAAGAAACTAACATCAACGAATATTAGTCAGAATGGGTGCTATTATAGAATTATTTTATTAAATTGATAATGCTTGTCTGGCGTTAATCGAAAATCTATCTAAATCATCCTGTGTGAGCATCAAATATTTATCTGCTCAATACTGCATAGATCAGTTGAATTTTTTATTGAATAAGAAACCAATAAGTGATTTTTTCCAAAAATATTTTTTGTAATTTCCATCTGAAAGCTAGACCTAGTGTGCCTTTTCATCGAATGTTTAAGTTATAATTACTTACATTATTTTACCTTTCATAAAATTCTGTATTAATAAGGGTCTGTTGAGTAATCGTCTATGTTTGTGACTACGCCTGTTGTTTAGGTGATATTCACACTGAATACGGAATCTAGTCATGCTATATGCTGAGGTGCATTGTTTAGCAAGCTAACAACGTTGTGACAAAAATACCACTCTCCCCGCTGTGGCTTGCGTTGTAAATAAACAACGAAAGCCTTTTATGAAAAATCAACAGCCCCTAAAATTTGAAGTTTGCTATGTCAAAAAATCTCGCTACACTGATTGGTTTCAGTGCAATTTTGCAGTGGTCATCCATCGTAGGTTTACTGAAAAAAATCAGTTTTAGTATGGGCGCAGATTTAGCAGTACTACTTATGTATAGCTTAAGCACATGTATTTTATTGCTCTTCTTTAAAATTCCAAATTTAAAACTTATTTCAAAGAAATATTTAATCTTTTCAACTTTGCTCTTTGTGATTTATGAGTTGTGTTTTTCTTATGCAATCGCTCTAGCACAAACGGCTCAACAAGCGATCGAAGTCAGTTTAGTAAATTATCTTTGGCCTGGCTTAACGGTTGCCATGTTGATTCTATTTAAAGAAATCAAATTTAATATTTTTGTTGTGGTTGGTTTAGCTGTTAGTCTAAGTGGCATTGTCATGATTCAAGCTGGACAAGGCGCATTAAACTGGACAAATATTTTATCCAATATTCAAGCCAATCCAACCAGCTATATTCTTGCTTTCCTTGGTGCATCGTTGTGGTCGTTATATTGTGTTATTACCAAAAAATACAGTGATGGACACAATCCGATTTCATTCTTTTTTGTGGCGATCAGTTGTGTACTATGGGCAAAATATTTATGGTCACATGAGTTTAGCTTTAATGTAATCCAGCATTTTGAACTGTCTACCTTTGCGCTGTTAGCGATGGTGTCTTTTGTGATGGCAATGGGTTATGCTGCATGGAATATTGGAATTATCAAAGGCAATATTACCATTTTGGTGACCTTGTCTTATTTTAGTCCAGTTATTTCAACCGTGATTTCCATGACGATTTTACAAACCCGTTTACCTACAGAATTTTGGTATGGTGTGATTTTAGTGACAGCAGGTTCGCTGGTATGCTGGGTTTCAACCAACTGGCAACAACTTAAAGATAAATTCCTCGCAATCCTTAATTAAAATATTTTTAAATTTTTTGATTTAATAATGCATACCAATTTAGCAGAACCAAATGGTTTATAAGATTATTTCTATAATTGGAAGAAAGTTTAATAAACTGACACCTAAGCTGAAAGATTTTATAAAAGATGCTTTAAAGATTTATAAGGCATTAAAAAAGCACCCGAAGGTGCAAAGCACAAAACATTAAAAATTAAATAATATAGCGTTTACTTAAGCCCCACTCAGCGAGAATCCGACGGTACATGGTAGAAGAGCGGTCTGCTTCAAAGTGGGCTTCCATTGAAATATCTAATGGAAGTTCTTCAGGTTTTTGACTTTCGATCATGTCCTGATCTTCTGCAAAAATCTGAGCGTTGAAATCATAAACCGCCTGTAAATCTCCTGTTGTGTCGAAGTTACGCGTGAGTGGGACAAATAAACGGGTTTTGTTAGATGAAACAGGACAACATGCATTTAAAATTTTTAATACACCTTGTCGTGGAAATTCAACTTTTAACACCGCCGAAAATGGTGGATAAACATCAAAAATACGTTTCCACAAAAATCCTTCTGGTGCTAAATGTTGTAAGCCATGCGGATAATTACTCACACCGCTGACATATTCAGTATGTAAACCATAAAATGTTCGTTCAGTGGTGTATTTAGGAACGATCGGATTATTTGCATCTGCAAAAGATTGGTGATGCACCCATGCAAAATGTGCAACATCAATAAAACCTTCCAGTTGACGACCACTAGAGCCTGCAATATCAACAAATGGAGGCAATATTGCTTGATGCTCTGGATCATCCCATGTATCTAAAACAGGAAAATTTGCTAGCTGTTCATCACGGCTAAATAAACTGGTCCAGACCAAACCATACTTTAAAACCACAGGAAATTTTGTCAGGCTAAAACGCTCAGAAATTTTACTGAGTTCAGGCTGTGCTGGAATCTTGGTACATTGTCCTTTGGTGTTGTAATGCAAGCCATGATATGGGCAAATAATCTCCTCACCCTCTACCCAGCCTTTTGTTAATGGTACGCCACGGTGAGGACAAATATCACGAACCAATTGAATTGCACCACTTTCTGTTTGGTAGAGTGCCATTTTCACATCTAACAGCTGGACTTGTTGCGGTTGCATTGTGACGTCTTGAATACGTGCCACTGGATACCAGTGTTGAGCAAGTATCTCCCAGTCTTTAGGTTCAAATGTACTACATTGCGGTTGGCTAAATAGTTGAAGAACTGGAATGGCATTCATACTAAACTCACAAATTTTATATTTAACTTCATTCACCTATGACATGATGCAGTCCTGAATTTCAGTTAAGTGCTTAAGGCATACTTTAAAATTACAAATTTAGTTAAATTCTGTCTATTAGAAAGTTTAATGTCGATCATTCTAAAAATTAGAACACATTCAAAGAATATTATTTTTATTTTAGAACGAAAAATTGGCATAGAAATCGCTTAGCTTTTCACTGACCTTGTTATTTGCTTAACTGAAAGAATGAGCAAAATGTCATCCGTATCACCATGGACAGCGTTATATGCCAATAAATATGACTTTTTCTCGATTCTCTGATTATTTTATCGCTGTTGCAAAAACAGGGAGTTTAAGAAAAGCTGCGGATCAGCTGTATATTTCTGTTTCTGCAATACACCGTCAAATTGCTTTAGCTGAAGAAGAATTTGGAATCGATCTATTTGAACGCTTACCCAATGGCTTAAAGCTCACTCTTGCTGGAGAATTACTCTATGCAGATTTAATCAAATGGCAGAAAGAATTCCAACTTACCCGTAATCGTTTTGATGAAATACAAGGGCTTTCACGCGGAACCATTGACTGTGGGCTGATTACTGCGCTCAGTGATGGTTTTGTTCTCGATTCTATTCAATATATGTATGAGAACTATCCTTGGATCAATTTTAACTTTCATATTCAAGACAGTGAAAAAGTTTCAAATATGATTATGGACGCTGAGATTGATTTTGGCATTTTGTTGAATCCTAAAGGACATCACCAACTTGAGGTTTTTGCATTTGTTGAAATTCCAATCGGGTTTGTTTTACCTAAAGATCATCCACTCACTAAAACTGAAAAAATCCATTTATCAGATACCTTAAATGATCAACATTTAATTCCAAGTGCACCATTAATCATTCAGGATTATGTGCAAACACTGTATAAACATTATCAACTTGTACCGCAACACCAGTTAGAATGTAATGACATCCGAATGATAATGTCATTAATTCAGAAAAATTTAGGTATAGGTCTACTTTCTTATATCGATGTCTATCCTTATTTAGAACGAGATGAACTTTGCTTTAAACCGATTCGTGAAAAAGGTTTGTACCCACTAACACTAGCCTTATGTGTTGCACCAAAGCGACAGCTTTCTCGTGTTTCACAAGTCATGATTAAGCATTTGATTGAACAAATAGAGCGATTTAAGCTCAAATTGATTGATTATCAATAAGCGCTGTAGGGGATGAATCTGATATACATTTTCTTATAAGATACGCAGCAGTCTGAAGCACATCTTGTCGCATATTGAAGTTAACGTCCTTGTCAGCACTCAATAAAAGTTGATAAACATCTAAGATGTCATTAACCCAAATCAACTTTGAATTAAACCGATATAACCATATATCAATCCAAAGGATTACCGACAATATTATTAATAATGCCACGCATGATATGAGG
This sequence comes from Acinetobacter sp. B-6, assembly GCF_056930735.1. Classification (NCBI taxonomy): domain Bacteria; kingdom Pseudomonadati; phylum Pseudomonadota; class Gammaproteobacteria; order Moraxellales; family Moraxellaceae; genus Acinetobacter; species Acinetobacter sp. B-6. Next base: position 46,276 of record NZ_JBXPBY010000002.1, read on the forward strand.
ACCTTGTTCGCGACGCAAATCTGCATACCATTCTTTGGTTACAGTCTCATCTTTCATATGCGTGACATCACAACGTTTTCGCGCGCGCAATACCAATTCATTGGCACGCTCATTGCGTTTATTTTGATAACGTTTTAATGCATCTTCTAAACCTAAAGTATTGATCTGCAATGCTCTTGCCAAATAGATCGCATCCTCCATGGCTTGACAACCTCCTTGACCAATATCAGGAGTGGTACTGTGTGCAGCATCGCCCATGATCACTACACGCCCTTTATAAAATTGGGTAAAAGGTTCAATATCATGAATTTCTACACGATTGGTGGTTTCTACATCTATTGCCTCAATTAGGTTTTGTACAGGGGCACACCAATGCTGAAAATATTGCTTAAATAAAGTTTTATATTGGCTTTTGTTATTGTCTAAACCTACAGGCAATGGAACATCAAAGAAAAAGTAAAAGCGATTTTCAGCAATCGGCATCAACGAAACTCGTTTTCCATCACCAACAAATGTTGTCCATTGATCTGCTTGTGCCAATTGATCAGAAATTTCAACCAAACCATTCCAGTTGACATATCCCGCATAGCGTCGTTCAACCTGCTCACCCAAAACATACTGGCGTGTCAAGGAATGTGTGCCATCAGCACCAATCACCAGTGCTGTAGTAATTTCAGTTCCATCTGCAAATGTAACCTGAACATGTTGATCGATTTGTTTTAACGCCACCATTTTTTTTCCAAGGTGAATATCGTCTCGACCAAATTCATCCATCAACATATTTTGTAAATCTGCACGCGAGACTGGATACGGACGTTGTCCAACCTCTTCAATTAATGGCAATAAACTAAATTGCGTCATTTTATCGCCAGTTAAACCATCGAAATAGGCTAAATGATCCATTTGACCACCAAGTTTGGCAATTTGTTCCGTTAATCCCAAGTAATTTAAGCACTTCACACCATTTGACCATAACGAAATTGCTGCACCTACAGCCCTGATCTGCTCAGTTTGTTCGTAGATGGTGACCGTATGACCGAATTTTTTTAGTGCAATACCAGCGGTTAGTCCTCCCATACCTGCACCAATAATTGTAATCTCCATCTATTTCTCCTCTGATTGTTTTCTCGCACTGTTGCCTAAAATGCTAAAAACGTGCCATTTATATAAAAATCCATACATTTTCAGAGAAGAATTGGCATAGGCTGTGCATGATAAGTGCCATAAGATATTGTTTTTATGAGTGCTTATAAAATATTTGTCACTGATAACAACGCTTCTATTAATGTGAATAGTAATATGAATGGTAAATAAATATGGCAACTTTACTTGCACCAAGTTTTGAACTTCCTGCACATTTACAGCGATATACAAATTTGGCAGATCCCCGAATTGGGGCAAAAGTACTTGAATGTTCAGATGATTTTTTTGCTGAGGCTTCACGAATGTTGCAATTCGATGCGCCTGTTTTTGTCGAAGATAAATTTGATAACCACGGTAAGTGGATGGATGGTTGGGAAACCCGCCGTAAACGTCATTCAGGTTATGATTGGGCAATTATTGAATTGGGAGTTGCAGGTAAAATCAGTGCCTTTGACATAGATACTACTTTTTTTACCGGCAACTACCCTGCATCGGCTGCTATAGAGGCATGTTATGCACCAAATGGGAACCTGAATGATGCACTGTGGCACCCCATTTTAGCCAACTCTATACTTGGACCTAGCCAACATCATCTCTTCAATGTGAAAAGTGAAGATATTTTTACACATGTTCGATTAAATATTTTCCCAGATGGCGGCATTGCACGTTTTAGGGTTTATGGTGAAGTGAGTATTCAGATTCAAGACCAAACACAAACTTTAGATTTATTGGCATTGGAAAATGGTGGGCGGGTAATAGCTTATAGTGATGCCCATTTTGGACACCCTCGTAATTTGATCAATCCAGGACGCGGAATTAATATGGGAGATGGCTGGGAAACAAAACGCCGTCGAACCCCTGGCTTTGATTGGTGTGTTTTAGCACTCGGCAAAAATGGTTTGATTGAAAAAATTGAAATCGATACTGCACATTTTAAAGGCAATTACCCTGCTCAAGTCTCCATTCAAGCCACTTATATTGAAAATGCGACAGACCCGCAATTAATTCCACAAAGTATGTTTTGGTCGTATTTATTACATCCCCAAGATATGCAAATGGATCATATCCATCTATACATCGATGAAATTTTAAAACATGAAAAAATTTCTCATATCCGCGTCAACATGATTCCAGATGGGGGCATCAGTCGGATTCGTCTATGGGGGAAAATCATTGACTGATCTCATGAACTATATCCAAATTCAGCCACTCAGCAAAGATGCTTTTGCACCTTTTGGTGACGTGATTTCCTGTGAAGGCAATGATTTTTTTCCGATCAATAATGCGCTAACCGAACGTTATCATGCCTTAGCTTTAGCACAAACCAATACAGGACAAGTCGGTTTAAGTATTTTTCGGAATATTCAAAAAACAACTGTTCCCTGTACAATCAAAATGCTTGAACGCCATCCTCAAGGTTCACAAGCCTTTATTCCGATGCATGGTCAATCTTTTTTAATTGTCGTTGCAGCACAACTTGACCAAAATACGCCTGATCTAGCGCACATTTATGCATTTATCAGTAATGGAAAACAAGCCATTAATTATCATAAAGGAACTTGGCATCATCCATTATTGACGCTCGAAGCACCGAGTGATTTTGTCGTGGTCGATCGTATTGGAGAAGGTCATAATTGTGATATCTTTCCATTCGAAGAAAATATTGTGTTAACTTTTTAATCATCGGCTTATTGCTAAACCATTGGGTTCAGTAATAAGCCAAAGTAACATAGATTCATACGACACAAACGCTATAAAACCATAATTTAATTATCATAAAGACCAGTATCCTCGATTCCTTTTCTCAGGCTTTCAATGCATTTAAATCATTAAAAATGATACTTAATCAATGCACTGACATTATTTTCATCTTTGCCTGAGATACCATATTTATTATTCCAAACAGAATATTCAACACCTAAATATAATTTAGTATTGGGTGAAATATGTTTGCCCGCATTCCATTTCCATTGTGTGGTCCAGTTTAACTCACTGGCATGGTCATCTTCAGCAGTTGACCAATCCAGAAAACCATCAATCAAGAAATCTTCAGATGCAATTGTAAATGGCACACCAAAAACGAAAGTCAATTGATAGTCATCATCTGTATTTTTATAATTATCCGCCTTATAAAAATTTAATTGGGCATATTGAAAATATGGAATCGCCAAATCTACACCGATCCCATATAAGTAATTATTAAAACCTTCTCCACCTTCCCAAGTAGTTGCAATCAAAACATCTTTAATTGGACCAGCCTCTAACTTTCGCCCTGAAATCGCCCCTAAGCTCAAGCGTGGTGAAACTTCAAAATAGGTTTCATTACCAGAAACGTCATTATTGGTGCGGTCAGCAAATGCAAAAAAATCACCATATTTCAATTTTGCCGCGTACTCAAAAGTAATTGTAGACTGATCATCTTCTCGAGCAATTAGTTCATAGTTTTTACCGTATAACCCTGTAATACTAAAATCTTGCCAGATTGGAGCAGCTTGTGTGCCAAAAGCAGTACATAGCAAAGTTGTGAACGCAGCAAACTGTGTCAATTTCATTTTATAAATTCCCCACAAGAAACAAAGATAAACACCACAATAGATAAGCAAAAATAAAGCCAATATTTTTATAATTGGTAAAAAACACATAAAAAAAGCTCAAATAAATGAGCCTTAAGTCCTTGATAAAATTTATTTTTATATTTCAACTTCCACGATATGTAGAATATGCAAAAGGACTGATTAATAAAGGAATATGATAATGCTGATTAATATCGTTTACAGAAAAGTCAATCACAACTTTAGGAAAAAAAGTATTTAAATCAAAGCGATTAAAATAATCTGCAGTATAAAATACTAAACGATATTGCCCCGTTTGTATTTCACTTAAATTAAAATCTGCAACACGCCCGTCATTGTTCGTTTTAGACTCAGCAATCAACTGCTCCTGTGCATCAAATAATTTGATCACAACATCTGTTGCAGGTTTTCCCAAATGTGTATCTAAAATATGGCTACTAATCATCGGATTTCCTTTATGACTCAAATTCTAATGTTCAGACAATGCCTGCGTTAAACGTAAAATTGCGATTTCACTCAACTGTTGTTTCACGATACGTTGTTCTGTTTCAACATCATTCAATAAACGGTATTTCAATGCCTGTAAGATTTCACTGTGATCCAAACCTAATGCACGAATCAAAAACAGAAATCCAAACTTTTTTTCATAGGACAAATTGCCTTTTAATAAAGCATCTTCTACTTCGCTGCTGTGTTTTATTGCAGATTGTTCACGATTGGAAAATTCACGTTCTTGTTCAGTCAGATTCGCTTTAGCTTTTTTTTCACCAATTCGAGGATGATTGTTTAACGCTGTTAAAATCTCATCCCAAGTCCAAGTTAATGCCTGTTTTTTGGCATAATCCAAAAGGTCATCTAAACTTGTAAATGGACGTGTAGAAACAATATCTTGTGTCCAACGTGGAATCTGTACACAATGATTAAGCATTGCTTGAGCTTGTTGTTTTGAAATTTGATTAAATTCATTTAAATTCACAAGTTATACCTATCATTCAAAATGACTAAAGACTGAAGCGCTTTTTTAAAGCTTTTCTGCTCATTTTTAACATTGCGTTGATGCCTCTTGCGCTGGATGATATTTAAACCAATGTTCTGCAATATCTCCACGCCGACATACCCAAACATTGTCATGTGACTGAACATAATCCAAAAAACGTTGGAGTGCTTTAAAACGTCCCGGGCGCCCTAATATACGACAGTGCATGCCAATCGAAAGCATTTTTGGCGCTGTTTCGCCTTCCGTATAAAGCACATCAAAAGCATCTTTAAGATATTGATAAAACTGTTCTCCGCTATTAAAACCTGCTGGTGCACAGAATTTCATATCATTACTTTCTAAGGTATAAGGAATAATTAAATGAGGTCGGCTTTCACCATGTGCATTGGTTAAATTTGTCCAAAATGGCAAATCATCACCATAGTAATCACAGTCATATTTAATCTGAGGGAATTCTGCCAATAATTGCCGTGTGTTGGGGCTATCTCTACCTGTATACCAACCAATGGGAGCTTGTCCAAATAATGCTTCAAGCACACTGATCGCCTGATCCATATGTTGACGTTCTGTGTCTATATCGACATTTTGGTAGTTGAGCCATCGTTGCCCATGTGAAACCACATCATAATTGGCATTTTTAATCGCATTGACAACATAGGGATTGCGCGCCAATGCCATCCCGACTCCAAATATGGTCATGGGTAACTTTCGTTTTTGAAATTCATGATGAATGCGCCAAAAACCTGCCCGAGAACCATACTCGTACATTGAATCCATAGACATATGTTTATCTGGAAAGCTTGCAGCACCGACAATATCGGACAGGAACTGTTCAGAGCCAGCATCCCCATGTTCAATATGGTTTTCAGCGCCTTCTTCGTAGTTCAGGACAAACTGTACTGCCAGTCGAGCTTGGTTGGGCCATTCCACTTTAGGAACTGAACCGTGATAGCCAATCAAATCCCGTGAATAAGAAGCATTTTGAATTTGATCAATAAGTGCTTGACCACGTAAATAAGTTTTATTCACTGCAACTGCCTTAAACTTTTTCAATCATCATTTTTTAGTGTGAATGATTAAGCAGTTTTTATGCCAATTTCCGTGATGTGCTATTGCATGGGTTGAGAACTTAACTGCAAATGCTTTTTATCTCCACTAAAAATATATTGGTGTTTCCCAACTTGAAAACTGTAATTGCTCTGCTGATTTTCAGCCAATTGATTCGGTACAATTTTTGAGTTATTTTCAGTGAATTCTTTGACTAAAAATTGATAAATTTTCTCAGCCATTTGTGGATCTAATAATTTATTCACGATTCTATTTTGAAGATATTGATCTAAGCGCTGAGTAAATATTTCAATCAAATCTTTATCACCTGAATTAAAAATAGTTTTAAATTCATTCAATGTAGCAACATGCTTATCGAGTATTTTTAATCCTGTTGTTTGTATGGCATTCACTTCAAATTGATCTGTACGCTCAAAAACCGCATTTAGGCTTTTTTTAGCATCTGTAAAATTTGGATCCTGATCAGAATATTGCCGATAAATCTCATCAAAAAGCTGCTGATATTTATATGAAATCGAAGCATAATCAGACAATCTAAAATATTGCTTTTGATTTAAATACACTAAATCATCTGAACATTTCTTGCCACATTGTGCTTTCTGTTGTTTGCTTATTGCACTTGTTTGGAGATACTGCTTATAAAGATGATCGGCATCATCAAGGTATTGTGGATTGTGCGTCCATTTGTATTTCACCAAACTTGCTTCGCCTGCGGCAAGATAAGTTTCATATCTCACCACTTTTCTATCCTTAGCTAAGTCTTTCTCCCATAAATCACGATATTGGTTCAAGATCTTAACGCCAGCAATGGTAAAGTCAGAAGCAGCTAAGGCACAATTTTTATTGTCTAGATAACCTAAAAAATCAGAAACAAAAATAACATCCATCTGATAAACATCTATTTTTTCTGAGTTATCACTTTTTAAAAATTCACCCAACACTTTAAGAGGCAAATAATCAATTCCCTTACATTGTGTTTGCAGTGGTTGGGCAAGTTGAGTTAAATCCGCCTTTAAGGTCACAATATCTGCATATGTGGACAGCGATATACCCCCCAGTAATCCCAATAAAGCTATTTTTCTCATCATAGGTTTCATGATGTTCTTCTCATATTTTATTTGTAAATAAAAAACTCGGCATTGCCTAATTGATTATTGAGTAAATCATAGCGAAATTCACGCATCAATGTTGAGCTCAATGCTTGCTTCTGTGCCATCATGATTTTTAACAGTTGTAGAAACTGACCGTGACTAAAGACCAGCAAATGTTGATCGGTGTAATGCGATTTAAGTGCATCTAAATGTTGCATAAAATCTGTCACGCGGTGATAAAAATTGGCAAAAGATTCAGCATCATCACTTGTGATTAGATTAACATCGGCACGACTCCAATAGTCATCTACCCATGGTTTACGTTCTTCTAAAGTGGTGTTTCTACAACGTCGATCTGATAAATATGAAAATTCTTGAATATTCAAAACTTCAGGCGTAATTTGATCCCGAAGTAAAACAGGTTCGGCAGTCAGTCGTGTTCGCAAAAAAGGTGAAATATAGATTTGCTTGGCTTTTGGTAGAGTATTCGCCAGATTTTGAGCCTGTTGATGTCCATATTCTGTCAAAGGAATACTGGCATGCGATTCTACTCTTCCATTAACGTTTCCTAAGCTTTGCGCATGGCGAATTAAATAAATACTCATTTAAACTTTGCTCTACTTTGTTTTATTATAAAAAGTACTTCATATTTTTTGATGTTCAGCATTTAAGCAAAAACATTCAATCAATGTTTTAAAAATAACGCTTTCTCGACCGCTCTACGGTTGACTAAACCTTGTACAGTTTTCCCACCTGCTTTAATCCATACATCGAATTGCTGAGCTGCACCAAGATATTCCAATGCATTTAATCGTTTCAATAAAGTCGAATTTTGAAAAGCATTGATTCCAATGTTATACGCCAATGAAACCAGTGCATCAAACTGATTTTGACTTAATGGCACTTGAACAGCACGACTCACGGCTTGTTCAAAACGATTCAGGTCAAATTGCATATAGCTTTTAGCTTGTTCAATGCTACATTGATCAGCATATTGAACAGATTTTCCATTCGGATAACGGGTTGTGCCATAACCAATTGTAGTTACACCGACTCCATCATCATAAGCTTTCAACTTTAAGCCCTCAAAGCTACAAATCAGATCAACACCTTTGGAACTTATACGAGTGATTTTATCTTCGGCAAAACCAATCACATTGGTATCAGAGTCAATAGCAATACCGATATTTGTATTCGAGTAATCAGCCTTAGATTTATTCGATTTATACTGTGCTTTGTTAAATAAGACTTGAAACCATTTGAACCAAAAGTGAGACATGGAGAATACTCTGAAAATTGATGAGATATATCTTTGGTCTACATTCTATACAGAGCTTTGTGCTGAAATATAGTGATGTTTGGTTGTCATGTTTTTGAGATAGAAATCCTTAACAAATACACAGTAAAAAGAATCCATTTATTTCGCTTGTTGTTTCTTTTCATCATCTAATTCTTCTTGTGTGCAGTAACTCGGAACAACAGACATTGTTTTTACATCCATATAGCTTCCACAAATCTCTCGCCCATTTTCATCCTTACTACGACCTAATTGTTTCTTTTGTTCTTCAGTCATCGAATCTAAATAATTATAAAAATACATATGATCAATGACTTCAGGATCATCAAAACTGGTACTTAATTCAATCCCAAAAAGTTCACCTGGCTGATTGTCCTTACACCTCGCGGTGTAGCTATAACTTACACGGGTTTCAGAGGAAAATTTATCCCTGATCTGCTTATGCATAGGGTAAGCACCGACCAAAACACCATCGACCGATATCGCATCTTTAAAAATACTTCTAACTTGTTTTGTATCTGGTTTTTTTAATTCTTCTGCTATTTCTGCCTCAGTTTCTTTGCGAATATCATGTGCAGGGCGCGCTAAACGAAATCTAAAACTTGCGATTTGTTTATCCGCAATTCTTTCAACTAAACGAACACCGATATCATCATAGATATAGAGATTAATTCGATTAATTGGATCTACAGTTTCGACTACCCGATAGTTTTTGCCTAAGGCTTGAAGCCAAGGCTCTACCCCTGAGTTCATATACAAGTTTGTGCCATTATAATTAATTGCACAACCCTCTACTTTAAACTGATGCTGTGAGTTTAATTTTTTTATAAAACCATCTGTATCATCATCTTGCTTAGTAGTGGATTGCCCATTACTACAACTGATACACATTAAAAGCGGTAAAAATACTGCTAATTTTTTTTGAACCAAATCCATTATCTTTTTCCACCATTCATCATATCCAAGCCTTTTAAGACAGTTTTACTTGCTTCTTCAATTTCAGCTTGGGGCGCTTTGGTACCCATCTCAGCTTGGACCTTTTTAGCCCCTTGATGAGCACCTTGTCTTGCGCCATCCCAGCCTTTTTGAAGCATCCCATCACTGGCTTGTTTGACCTGATCTGGATGTTGTCTTGCCCATTGTTTAACGATTTCATCCATCCAGTTGCAACGACTCGGATGTCTAAAATAACTTTTTGCAGCATCTAAAACCGCCTGTTTGTTTGATGCTGTGGGTTTTTCCGACCAATCACGCCATTTTGTGCCCACATCTCTTACCGCAACGATGGCTAACTTTGCAGCCAATAAGTGTAATGATTTTCCTGTACTATCTTTTCCGATTTGAGTATGACTTGGGTTATCACCATGAATAATAGGGTTCATGCCTTGTTTAACACTGACGATACCCTCGGCATTTTTTAAAACGGTACTGGCAGTCCATTTCAGCAAAAATGGAATCATGGATTTGATCAAAGTGTATAATAACGTGGCTTGGCTCTTAAACTCAGTCAACGTTTTTGTCGCTTTTTTCGCTAAATCGATATAGCCTGCTTCATATAAAGCGCACAGTTCATCTCTTAACTCTAGGTAGCGAAACCAAATTTTAGTTAAATACTTGTCTTTGCCTGCCGAGTCGATAGTGAGAATAAATTCCTGAATCACCAAGTCAGTCAGACTCCGCTCACCAGAGACGATACCTTTATATTCACTCAATTCTTTAATAGGGTCCAATAACTCACCCAGTGTCCCACCCACACTCGCAAAAGTATCCCAACCATCAAAAGTTCCGGTCACCAACGGAATTTTATCATAGCTACTAAAGTCATTTTTTCTTAACACACCATGCCTTACATCCGTATGACCATGTTTAATCAGTGCAATCTCTACAAAATTACTGTGTGAAAAAAAATCTTCCAACACATGAAAAGCATTCCCCAAATGCCTCAAAGGTATATCATCATCTTTCTGCTGTTGCATACTTTGCTCTAATTGCCCCAACATATACTCGAGTGCTGTTGGAAATGCTGAATCTGTGGCATCCTTCGGCGTATTGTCGGCAATATAATTTTTTAAATTAAATTGTGCAGATTTCTGATCATTGTTGGTTTTAAAGGTTTTATCATTCGGTTTAGGGTTAAAATCTTTGTCAATATCGGTATAGATCTCTACCCCAAACGGATTATCGATATGTTCCTCAAAACGATACACCCCCAATATATTCACTCCATCTTTTCCTGTTAAATCACGATATAATCGATGGGGTAATGACGATTCCATTTTGTATGAGAATAATGCTAACGCTTTATAACGTCTTTGATTTTTTTTACTCAGCTTTTCATACGGGATTTTCTTTAACATGTCCTGCATTTGTTTTCGATATTTGGTAGCATGGTCACTGGGTGGTTGTTTTAATTTCAGCAGATCACTAGCAACATCTTTATCAAAAAAATGATCATAGGCCAATATTGCCAATAGATTGCTGATCAAACGTCGTGTCGGACGTATGGTGATAATTTTGCCTTTACCATTGACAGGTACATCTATTTTTTTATTTAACACCGTGCCACAAAGCAGCTGTGAATGATCTCTTAACCAGTTTCCAGCATATATTGCTGCGACAGATTGTTTATCAAATATTTCACCTTGAGGATTATCTTCACCAATCGCTTCTTTTTCAATTGCTTGATGCCCATATTCAATACGCTTGCCTTTATTGTCCTCTTTCTTAACATATTCGCCTTTTTGAGTATTGATCGTTCCTCTATTGGCTTGCTTTGAAAATTTACCATCACCAGCCCCAAAGTATTCATATTGCACATCAACCACTTCATCCATTTGAGCAACAAAGTCTGCATGCATTCTTGCCGCTCTTTTGCCTGCGGTCGGGGTGATTTTTAACTTTCCTGAAAATTTTTCAGAAGTAATGGTTGCAAACTCAAATTCAGTATTTGCTCCCTTGTCTTTTCCTTCAGTCAGTTGTCCTAAATTATAAGCATAAACTGCACCCTCATCTCGTGCTGCATCAGGAGCGAGTTTGTCTATTTTTACTGGGATTTTTAAAATATCCCCAATATAAATAATATTCGGGTCTGTAATCGCATTAAGTGAACATAGCACCTCTACCGTAGTCTTAAAACTTTCTGCTATTCCAGCCAGTGTATTGCCTTTCTCAATGATATAGAGATTATAACTGTCCTCTAAGGAATACTGTCCACTTATACGTAAATGGTCATCGATGTAATGTCCATACTCATGTAAAAGTACGATATATAGCCGTTGCAAATTGACATCATTTTCTAGTGCAGAAAGAATGGTATCTGCTGCAACATATATTTTCTTGTCTTGATGATTAAAACCAGCAGCATGACCATTGATACTTTTAGCCGTCACGATATGTTCAGGCGGTTGAATTACACCACTTTCCAAGTCCGCTTTAAACTTTAAATATAGACTGTCTGGAATATCAAAACCAAAAATTGGCGCAATCAGCGCAATAAAGTTTTCGTCAGAAAAGTCTTTTGCCAATACAACAATTTGATCATGCGCATAGGTACTTTCTAAAGTCGGTAATGCTGCGTCTGAACGTAGATTGACGATAGGCAATAGCGGTAATACAGGACTCACTTTGATCCCGCTTTGAAACATCTGTTGCCCAGACTTTACTTCAAACATTCGATCTGTTTCACATAAAATACCAGCGCCGTTCAAGGTAATCCTTGAAGATTTGCCTGTAATCTGAACTTCTTTCGAGCTATTGATTTCAACACGGTTTTCTGTCGAAGATATTGTGATCCCAAGTTTGGCAAATATATCTAGGGCATTTGCCTGCGCATGAATATTAAATTTTCCCTGTGCTGCGATAATGTTGATGCCATTCATCACTGAAAATAAACTTATTTTATTCTTGGCATGCACGATCCAGTTCTTTTGCGTACTAAAGTTAATGCTGTCACCAGCAATTTGATTGATTTGGGCATCCGCAGATAAATGGATATTTTCAGGTGTGCTTAAAGCAATCCCATCTTGGGAACTCAGTAAAAGCACCGCTTGATTAAATTTGGCAATTTCTTGTTGGAGCTGTTGAGCAAATATTTTAAGTTGCTCAACTGATTCTATTTCATCGGTCTTTTGCTTCTTGGCGATATCACTGAGTGCTTTACTTTTGTTTTGACTGTCTTCAAGTTGTTTCTTGGCAGGCGTTGCATCAAGATGATCGCCTTTGGCTTGGTCTTGAGTATAAGTGCTCAGCAATAAGCCTTTCCCTGCACGTACTGCGCCCCATTGGTCTGTTCTTAGCTCAAAACCTTCTCCGCGCCCTTCACTGGTCTCGGTTTCTTTTGGATGGCTTAAATTCCCAAGATTCAGTTGGCTTGTCGCATGACTGCTGTGTAACTGAGTACTGATCTGGTTGGTAGTATCGTCAAAGCGCAGTTGATTAAACCCATCAGATTTATATTCCTTAGTTTTGATCCCTGAAAGTTTTTTAGTATCAGGGAGCTTTCCTTGGTCATCAAACTTGGTCGGATAGCGATACCCTTCATGAATTCGTCCCACTACAAAGGGTCTATCAATGTCACCATCACTGAACGAGATCATGACGATCTCTCCGACCCTCGGTAAGAATCGTACCCCATAGCCTTCTCCTGCCCATGGCGTTAATACATCCACCCAAGCCGAGTCAGTATCATTATCGTTCGCGCCTGCGCCACCATCATGTTGGTGGTCTTCGTGACGGGTAAACAAGAAATTTACCTTAATCTGACCTCGTTCATTGACATAGATTTCCTCCCCACTCGGTCCGACTACTCTCGCTCGCATTGGATATGTAGTAGGTCGATATTTCAGCGGATTGTATTCAGGGACAACTGCTATATTGCGTCGTTGTAAAATGAGCTGATTGGCTTGGCGTTGTTCGCTGTTGTTTGTGTTGATATGGGCAACTTGCCATTGGCTTTGTTGGATGAGTGCTTCGACTTGGTGAGTTAAGTCTTTCGGTAAATTATTTTGGTGATAAAAGGTTTTGGAAATAATCAGAAATTGCCGATCGGCAACATCTTTTAGATCTAGGTTTGGATGTTGGTTAAGCTCAAAGTAATAGCCAACCTGCGCATCTCTTACTGTCGATACGGCAGTAAATTGTTTGGCTTGAGCGTCATAGTAATTGCTGAGGTTTTGGTTAAAGCGCTCAACCTGATTGTTACCCGATGGCGTTACTCCATCTTCTCCATTCAAGTCTTGGGTCCATGCAGGGCTAAACTGCCATACTTGTTCTAAACCTAAACTGGCATTGTCATAGTTTTCACTCTGCTGATACTTACTTAAAACATTGCCTGCGCCTTCTTCTATATCTAACATATCAGCTTGCCATCGTTGAATATGTACAGACGTCGGTTGAAGTGAACGTAAACCTGTCAATGCTGTGATGGTGTCTTGCTGTTCGACAGCCGAACTTCGATGAAAACGGATAATGCGACGTTCTAAACTTTTATATTGAGTATTGTCATCAATTAAACGAAGCTTTTGAGGTTGGATTGGTTCTGTTGAATGCGTAACTTTAAGCTGTGCTTCGTCAATCAAAAAATTAATAGATTCTTCACGCATCAAACGAGTTAAAAAATCATAGTCACTTTCAAATGCCTGTATACACACTGGTCTAACATCATAATCTTTGCTTAAACCACTGAGGTCCAAAGTTAGACTCGAAGCAAATAACGAACTCCGTTGTACCCATTCAGAAAAAAGTATTTGAATAACGTCAATAACCGACTTTGCCATAAACACACGGCTATTTCTTCGATACTTCCAAAGCGCAGTTGGGTCTTCTACAGAAAGGCGATAAACTGTCAACGCACCATCCGAGGAACCCAGCTCAGCTTTAGTCACAATTCCTGAAATGCGATGCAGCTCAGATCGGTCATTGACCATATCAACAGCGACTTGAGACCCGATAAAGGTCTTCAACATTATATTTGATCGCGTCGAAAGACAGATGAGCTGTAAATTTACTCCATCATTGATGGTATGTGTCCCATCGATACGTTGTAAAAAAACATGAGCAGCCAAATTGGGATTGCTAAATTGAATATGTAAAGCCCGTTTTTGAGCAGAAAGTCCCATTTTTTCCAAAACAAAATTAATATTATTAAACATGATCTATTGTGTATTTTTTCTAAATTCACCATCACCATATAATAAAATATCATGATTTGCCTACCACAAAGTATTTTTCACATGAAAGATAATTAATTGATTTATTGATAATTTTCACAGTATATTATAAATTACAGGACATATTATGAAATTGAATATTTTGCATTATTTCTTATCAATTATTTCTTTTATAAAAGAATTTATAATAGTTTTATATAAACTTAGGTTCAGTTAAAAAATCGTCAAAAAACTCCTTTTTGACTAAAAAGGAGTTTTAAGCTTTTTACCCATAATGATTAAAACAGAAAATAACGCTGTGCCATCGGTAAAACTTCAGCAGGCTCACAAGTCAAATGAACTCCGTCTGCACGAACTTCATAAGTTTCAGGGTGTACATCCATGACAGGACAATAACAATTATGTTTCATGTCATTTTTACTGATATTTCGGGTATTTTTACAGGGAGAAATCAGCTTTTTCAGTTGCAACTTTTCTGCAACACCCCGATCAATCGCAACCTGAGATAGGAAAGTAATACAGGTATTATGAACACCTCTTGGATATGCGCCAAACATCGGACGATAATGAACGGGCTGTGGCGTAGGAATTGAAGCATTAATATCGCCCATCGGCGCAGCAGCAATCATTCCACCTTTAATAATCATCGATGGTTTGACCCCAAAAAATGCAGGTTTCCACAACACTAAATCTGCCAACTTTCCTTCTTCAACTGAACCTACCTCATGGCTTAAACCATGAGTAATCGCAGGGTTGATGGTATATTTTGCAATATAGCGCTTTACACGATTGTTATCGTGATATTGATTATCACCCTCCAATGGTCCACGTTGCACTTTCATTTTATGCGCGGTTTGCCATGTTCTTAAAATCACTTCCCCCACACGTCCCATCGCCTGTGAATCCGATGACATCATCGAGATAGCACCGAGATCTTGCAAAATATCTTCAGCGGCAATCGTTTCCCGACGAATACGGCTTTCTGCAAAAGCGACATCTTCAGCAATTGCTGGATCTAAATGATGACAGACCATCAGCATATCTAAATGCTCATCAATGGTATTGATCGTATAAGGTCGTGTTGGGTTAGTAGAAGATGGCAAAACATTCGCTTGCCCAATGGCTTTTAAAATATCAGGTGCATGTCCACCACCTGCACCTTCTGTATGATACGTGTGGATTGTACGATTTTTAAAAGCGGCTAATGTTTCTTCAAGAAAACCACCTTCATTTAAAGTATCGGTATGAATCGCAACTTGTACATCATACTCGTCTGCGACAGTTAGGCAATTATCAATTGCAGCTGGTGTAGAACCCCAGTCTTCATGAAGTTTCAGCCCAACCACACCGGCTTGAATCTGTTCTGCAATGGGTGCAGGCTGACTCAAATTCCCCTTGCCCAATAAACCGATATTCATAGGTAAGTCATCTATCGCTTGTAACATCGTCGCAATATGCCACGGACCTGGGGTTACAGTTGTGGCTGAAGTTCCTGCTGCGGGACCTGTACCACCGCCAATCATTGTAGTCGTTCCCGACATCAATGCTGTTTCGACTTGCTGCGGACAAATCCAGTGGATATGTGTGTCTATTCCCCCTGCTGTTAATATTTGCCCTTCACCCGCAATAACTTCAGTTGCCGCACCTAGTGGAATGATAATATCTGGCTGAATATCAGGATTACCTGCTTTGCCTATCTTCCAGATTCGACCATTTTTTAAGCCAACATCTGCTTTGATAATTCCCCACCAATCGACAATCAAAGCATTGGTAATCACCGTATCAGCAACCTGATCTGCCAACAGTTGTGACTGCCCCATACCATCACGAATGACTTTACCACCACCAAACTTAACCTCTTCACCATAGGTGGTTAGGTCCTGTTCAACTTCAATAAATAGCTCAGTGTCTGCTAATCGAACACGATCTCCTACTGTAGGACCAAACATTTCAGCATATGCGCGACGTGACATTTTCATTATTCATTATCCTGTTGGTCTAATTTGCCCATGACGCGACCTGCAAAGCCATATACTTCACGTTTACCTGCAAGTGCAACGATTTCTACATCTCGACTTTGCCCCGGTTCAAAGCGTACTGCCGTGCCTGCGGCAATATTCAAACGAAAGCCTTTGGCACGCTCTCGATCAAATTGCAAAGCATCATTGGCTTCATAAAAATGAAAATGCGAACCGACTTGAATCGGGCGATCGCCTAGATTTGCTACACTTATTTTTAAGACTTCTCGTCCAACATTCATTTCAATATCACTATCAGGCGTGATCATTTCACCGGGTATCATCGTCTTGCTCCCAAATTTTGAATTTTATTTTATTCAATCGGTTGATGAACGGTGACTAACTTTGAGCCATCTGGAAAAGTTGCTTCAACCTGTACTTCAGCAATCATCTCTGCCACACCATCCATGACATCTTCACGACTGAGTAATGTCGTACCATAGTGCATCAATTCGCTGACCGTCATGCCATCACGTGCCCCTTCAAGCAATGCTGCGGAAATAAAAGCAATCGATTCTGGGTAGTTCAGTTTTAATCCACGGGCTTTACGTCTTTCTGCAACTAAACCGGCTGTAAAAATCAGAAGTTTGTCTTTTTCTGTAGGGTTGAGTTCCATGATTTATTCCTAACTGAGTTATATTGTTTACAAGCAAGATTCATGCAAAAAATTATTTTTTCTTCATCGTATTGAGAATATATTGCTTTAATTCTATGGATTGAATACATGCAGGATGATCTTGAGCAAGTTGACAGCTTTTATTCAATATCTTCAGCGCTTTTTGATAATCAATTTGAGGTTCTATTCCGCTGATAAGTTTTGATGCATACATGGTACAACCCCAAGGATCATTCATATCACAGGTTTGCTTGAAAGCTTTAGTAATACATTGATTTTGTTGGATAGATAGCCCTTGCTGTGCGTAAAATTCAATTCCTGATGCACGATTGGTACATGCAGTTGGTACACCCGCTTCACAACCTTTTTGAAATAATTTCTCAGCATCTATTTTGTAATTAGCACTTTGCAACTCTAAAGCGGTAAAATAACAAGCATAGCCGTCTTTATCTAAACATTTTGCATAACAACTTTTAATATTATTTTGACAACTTTGCTGCTTTTTAAAATAAGTTTTTGTTGTTTTTATTCCATCACTCAGTTTTTGATCGGCTGGACATTGATCTAATGTGTTTTTAAAAACAGGATTACTGTGTATTTTCGCCTGAATCTTTTCAAGATCTAGATTATTTACTTCAGCATAAGCCATCAAAGGTAAAAAGCTAAGTAATAGAATCAAGTTTTTCATTTATATTTCTCTCTTAAGGCACAGTTATTCTTGATAAAAACAATGCGTTTTAAATCAATTTATTGATTATAATAGACTGGCATAAAATTCTTTTTCCTATTTCTATTTTTCCATGAATTTTACGTTCGCCAAATTCTTGGAAATTCTTCATCTAAATCAAACCAAAAGCGTCTCAATTTGGCACGAATTGCAGCAAAAGCATCATGACAATGTCGAACATCATCACCGAGATAACGAGCACAGACCACATCACCCAGTAAGGTTAAAGTGACGGGCAGATTCATTCTCATGATCAATTCTCGGATTAAGTCGATATGTTGCTCTAAGAAAAAACTCGAACGAAACTTTTCAGGGGCTACCGCCCAAAAACTCCCCATCACCGCATGATGATTCATTCCTAGACAAGAACTTAACCAACGATCATTGCCTTTAAAATGCAATGTATCTGCGACCAATAATTGTTCATTGCGTTTCAGTTGAAATTGATTTTTATAAGCGCCTGTTTGAAATTTTTCTTCACGTGCCTGTCGCCCAATCACCAACATATCCCAACCAATGAAACTCGCCCGTGAATCAAGTTGAATAATGGTTTCTGAGCGCGCATTCGCACCATCAAACAACATGGTTTCTTGTGGCAACCATTCAAAAACTGCATCATTTTCTACATGGATAAAAATATGTTGGAATGCCTGTTTGGCATTGGTTCGGTACCATTTTCCTGCGCCCGGCGTAGTGACCAATGCATGTGCGGAAGCACCCACATGAATATCAAAGGTTAAATGATCTCCGCCTGCAATACCCGCAGGCGGATGAACAATAATGGCATGACAAATTCCTGTTCTTTCTGGCCAAAGCATTTTTTGAACACGTACAGGACCATAGTGCTTGCGATGACTTAGTACAGTTCGATCAGCCTGTACCTTAAAGCCCAATTCTAATTTGGCATACCACAAAGAATCATGGCATGTTTGGGTAATTAAATTTGTCATGACCATTTATACATTTTATACATCAAAGGCTTTTAAAGGTTTATTGAACATCAAGCCAATCCAATCACAGCGACTAATGCTGCCAATGTGCCAATGATCTGCTTGCCATAAGGCACATATTTTTTAATCAATGCACCAATGCCTAATCCACCTGCATAAATCAGTGCCATTGCTGTGACCATACCCAAAACTAAAAGACTGGCATGACCAGATTGACCTAATTCTGTGCCATGTGCGACTCCGTGAAAACTTGCCAATAACACAGCTGCAATCGGCAAGGCTTGATTGGATTTGCTCCACAGCGCGATCGCCAATAAAACCAAAGAAGCGATAATGCCATATTCAGCAACTGATGACGGAATTAGATCTTGACTGCCAATCATAAAGCCTCCGACCATTGCGATGGCAAGACCAATCAAACCAAATAATTTCCAACGCTGGTTCGCTGTCCACATCAACACGCCAAAAGCGATTGCCATCATCAAATGATCCAAACCTGTAAATGGGTGAATAAAACCAGCCCAAAAGCCTGTGTGATGATCATGCCCAGGATGAGCCAAAGCCAAAACAGGGATATATGCGATCAGTGTAATCAAACTTTTCTGAATTAAACGCATGTTAATTCTCCTTCAATTTTTATTAACTTTTTACAATATTTAATCTATGAATTAAGCTTTAAATAAGCCCTGTTTTTCAATAAACTCAATGATTTGATTTAAGCCATCTTGCGTTTTCATATTCGAAAATAAGAATGGTTTTTCACCCCGCATACGCTTTGCATCTTGATCCATGACGTCAAGATTCGCCCCAACCATCGGTGCTAAATCTGTTTTATTAATAATCAATAAGTCTGATTTGGTTATTCCTGGTCCGCCTTTGCGCGGAATTTTCTCACCGCCTGCAACATCAATTACATACAAGGTTAAATCTGATAATTCTGGGCTAAATGTAGCTGCTAAATTATCACCACCACTTTCAATAATAATCAGCTCCAGCCCATCAAACTTTTCACATAGATCATCGATTGCCGCAAGATTAATGGAAGCATCTTCACGGATTGCAGTATGTGGGCAGCCCCCAGTTTCAACACCTACGATTCGGTCAGGCGACATGGCTTCATGACGTGTTAAAAAGTTGGAGTCTTCTTTGGTGTAAATATCATTGGTCACCACAGCCATATTGTATTTGTTACGCAATGCTAAACAGAGATTTAAAGTTAAGGCTGTTTTTCCCGAGCCAACAGGTCCACCAATTCCGACACGCAAAGGGCTACGTTCTGTCATGATTTTTTCCTTTTTTTGTGCATGATACTGAGTCATCAAAAAGATACTTTAATCAGTATGTGTTTAACTATGATCTAAATAATCGTGAATATTGCGTTTCATGCGACATACTTAACATCGCATAGTTAGGTAAAGCACTGCTCAATTCATCATCTTCAAGTTGTAATGCTCGTTCTATTGCTTGAGGAATTAAACTGTGTAGATGCCATAAAATTCTTTGCCCACTCATTTGTCCAAGTGGAACAGTCTTTACCGTTGCAAGAACTTGGTTTTCTAAAACAGTGAATGTGTAAGCGGTCAGTACATCATGCAAATTCAGTTTTAGACTGCCACATAAATGTGCATAGACAGGGACAAAACCAAATTGCTTTTTCACTTCAACTTTTTGCAAAAGCACATCTCGAATCCATGCATTTAAAGAAAATGCCAATTGCTGTGATTCAGCCAACAATTCTTTAGATTCACGGCTGGCTCGATAAAAATTTGCCCAGACTAGAAAATGTTCATCATTCGAATAGTGTTGCATCAAGCGTTTTAAAATTGGCAATTCAAAACGCACCAACAACATCTCTAACACTTCATTAAAATAACCAATACTTGAAGCCTCATCATGAATTAAGCCTTGTTCAATTGCACTTTCTACACCTTGCGAATAGCAATAGGTACCAATAGGCAAAGCTGTAGATGACAGCGTGAGTAAGCTGAGTAATTGCGTTGCATTAGTGATGGACATGGTGCAAAGCCTTAATTGGGCTTAAACGATGATCATGCTGATGTTGTGCATAAGCCCCACTTTCAGGCTCAAACGGATGTTCAACTTCATTCACTGTTAGCCCAAGCCCTAAAATCATCTCAGCAAGCACATGATCTGGTTCGAAATAAAGTGCCGTTGGAGTCAGCATCAAAGGCACATGGCGATTGCCTAAATGATAAGCAGCTTTTAATAAATCAAAACTATTTGACGCAATGACTTGCATCAACTTTTCAGGTTTTGCATCTATTCTCAGCACTTCTCCTTGTTCAGTTGCGATATAAGACCCACTGCGCAAAATACCTGTTCTTGGTAAATCTGCACCAATATCGTGCCCATTATCTAAAGTTGCACGAAAACGGCTCTTTTGCCGAGTATCAAAAGTGAGCGCTACACTTTCTGCAGTTTTATCTGGGTGTATGCTTTCTAAACGTTTTGTATAAATTTTCATGCTCGTCCACTTTGATTAGACATCACATTTAAAATGTTCCAAATTGATGCCAAAAATTTATTCATTCATATTGCTTTGCATTAAATTAATGCATTTATCATGCCAATTTTTGTTTTGTATAGATCAATGACAGCATATTTAAAACTTTAACGATAAAATGAAATTCATATTTTTTATAAAATTATCCAGTATTTTGAAATGAAAAGTTAAGATTACAAAATAAAACCATAAAAAAAATATGTGTATTTCACAAAATATTGAAATAACAGATATTTAATCAAATTTAAATGCAATTATCGAATTGCGACAATGGCTACAATGTGTTATCAATGAATCAAGAATCAGATAAAAAGGAGACACTTATAATGGCTTATCAACATATCCTTCTTGCTGTAGATGACTCTCCTATTTCTTATGCTGCGGTTGAACATGCTGAGAAACTTGCACTTGCTTTTAACTGTAAAATTACCGTAACCAGCGTGATTGCTGTCGACCCATTTAAGGGAGTCGACTTCTATAAAGTTGCGCCTGCGGTGACTCAATATTTACTCGAAGCTGAGAAAAATGCGCTTGCACGTTTAAAAGATATTCAAGAAACATTACTGCACCATGGCGTGAGTGCTGTAGATACCAAAATTGTTCGTGAAGTTCCTCCAGCAACTGGTATTTTGAACGCTGCTGATGAATTGAATGTAGATCTTATTGTTATGGGATCACACGGGCGTACAGGTTTCAAAAAATTCTTTTTAGGTAGCGTTGCTCAGGAAGTTTTATCGATTTGTCCACTGCCTGTACTGATTATTAAATCGACACTCAGTGAAGATTAGTATTTTCAAGCTCAATAATTAAAAGGTGAAATTATGTCTTATCAAAATATTCTTGTTCCAGTTGACGGTTCAGACATTTCTTTCTCAGCAATCAAGCATGCTGCATCTATTGCCAAAGCATTTGGCAGTAAACTTACTGCGATCAGTGTTGTTGCAGATGATCCATTTGCAGCAGCGGACTTCTATTATTCTCCTGATATGCTGAAAGAATATATTCAAGAAGCAATCAAAAATGCTGAGGAAGCTTTAAGCAAAGCGAGACAGTTGGCAGAACAACAAGGTGCACAAATCGAAACTCAAGTGGTGAGAAATTCGGTGTCTGCAGAAACGTTCATTAAGACAGCGGAGTCTTTGAACACTGATCTTATTGTTATGGGATCACATGGACGAAAAGGCTTTCAAAAGTTTTTATTGGGAAGCTTCGCTCAAGACGTACTTGGACAAACTCAGTTGCCAGTGTTAATCATTAAACAATAAATTTAATTTGTTCAATATTAAAGCCCACGATATCGTGGGCTTTAATAATTAAAACGAATAGAAAATTATGTGATTGCAATCACTTTGACTAAAATGGTTTGCGACTCTTCGAAATCATCAAAAATTTGTTTTCGATTTAGCTCTTTTGACTTGACCTTGAATTCGTGATTTTGATAATGAATTACATCGGGTATTTGATCAAAATAATCACCTTCAGCTTCAATACTTTCTTCAAATAGAGGTGTGCCAAGCTGATATTCTCTGCTCTTTAAGACAACATATTTAACTGTTGTTTTCATTATTCACACTCCTTTTTCATATGCACTTTATTTTTATTTATATCACTTTTTTAGCTGTTTGAAAGATAAAATTTGATAATATTGAATAGTAATTCTCCAAATGGCATAAAAAGGAAAACCCACTGATTAAAAGTGGGTCGGCTGTAGATACAGACGTTTACGCTAATTATATTTTTAACTGATTTTGTAATTATCTTTTGTTTTTATTTTGTCTGAGTAAAGTATCGCAAAGAAATATGACAGTGTTATTTCAAAATCACGGAGGCTCATTCAGACTGATTATTTTTTACTCACAATAGTACACTATTCAGTAGGTTGATAAATTTTGCTATTATTTCAGCATTCAACTGATTGAATACAATATAATTCATCAAGAGTTCAGAACCAATGTCTTTAGTACAGTGTTGTAACCTTCTCGAACAAAAAGGTTTAAAAGTCGCCTTTATTGAAAGTGCCAGTTCTGGCTATTTGTGTAGTCAATTTTCAATTTATAAACATAGTGGTGCTGATATTTTATTAGGTGGATTAGTCAGCTATGATCCGTCTATTAAAGTTTCTGTGCTGAAAATCGCTCCTTCTCTTATCGAACAGTATACAGCTGAATCAGCTCAAGTGACTGAAGCAATGGCTGTACATGGAATGCAACTGTTTCCTTCGGCAGATATCATGGTGAGTTGTACTGGTTTGCTTAAACCAGGTGGTAGTGCAACAGATGAAAAACCGGAAGGTACATTTTTTATTAGTATCCTTTATCAGCAACGAAAATACAGTTACCAATATTTCATCGATGCAACACCTATTGCTCGCTTGGAGCAACTAACCGCAAATGTTGCCAGAGAAATTTTGAATATTTTAACAACTGATTAACATAACTGCTTCAAATATAGGCGCTGTACAATTTACTGAAATATTTTAATTCACTTTTTTACTAAAAAGCGGTAAATTTTATATACATTATGAACAATCAATAACACGAATGAACTTATTAGGAAGCGTTATGAAACTTCAATTTGCTTTAATTTCTTCTTTAGCATGCTTAACTTTGGCAGGTTGTGCTGGTTCTTATCCAGAAAGAGTCGTGACCAAAGGACCTTTAATCTGTGAAGCAAATGAAGTTTGCCCTGAGCTTTCGATGCGTTGGAAAGATGAAATCCGTGATGGTTTTAAGATTACTGCAGAAATCGATAATCCAACCAAATATGATATTACTCAGTTCGTTTTCCTTGTTGATGGTCAACCTTATACATACTCAACCATCAATAGCACACAATACGCAGGTACAGTATCATCAAACTCAATCAATGTTCCAGTAAGTTTCCTAAACTCGTTCCGTAACGGTAAAGAAATTTCGCTTAAACTGGTTACTAATCAAGGTGATGTAGAACGTTCAATTTTAAAAGCTGATGGACAACAGTCTTCTGCTTATTTGACTTTCTTAAAAGGTTATACAGGTCAGATCGTTGAAAAATAATTAAATTTTCAATGCGTTGAATAAAAAAACCAGACATCAAGTCTGGTTTTTTATGTATAGAAGTTACCATTTTTATGCAACTTCTCATACTTTTCAAAATCATAAGGGATATTTTTAATTAAAAATACCCCCGAATATTGAAATCATTTAGGCTCAATTGGCGTAAAAGGAGCAACGACATCCGCATTCTGTGCGCGATGACGCATAAAGTGATCCATCAACACAATTGCCAACATTGCTTCAGCAATAGGCGTTGCACGTACCCCAACACAAGGATCATGGCGACCTTTGGTTAATACATCCGTGTCTTCACGATTCAAATTAATGGTTTTACCGGGAGTCGTAATACTTGCAGTAGGTTTGAGTGCAATCGCGACACGAATAGTCTGACCAGAAGAAATTCCGCCCAATATGCCGCCTGCATGATTGGCAAGAAAGCCATCTGTGGTCAACTCATCACGCGTTTCATGACCAAACTGTTCTGCAACAGCAAAACCATCACCAATTTCTACGCCTTTGACGGCATTGATTGACATCATCGCATGTGCAATATCTGCATCCAAACGATCAAATACAGGTTCGCCCCAACCTACAGGCACTTTTTCAGCCAGAATCTCAAGTTTTGCCCCACAACTTGTGCCTTGTTCTCTTAAAGAAGTCACTAAGGCTTCAAAACGAGGTACTGCATTGATGTCACCACAAAAGAAAGGGTTATTAGGTACTTCATTCCAATCCAATGTTTCTGTTTTTTCAGTGCCGATCTGCGTCACATGCCCACGAATCACTATACCAAACTTTTCAGTAAGGAATTTTTTAGCGATTGCACCTGCTGCAACACGCATTGCTGTTTCACGTGCGCTTGAGCGACCACCACCTCGATAATCACGGAAACCATACTTTTGGGTATAGGTATAATCTGCATGCCCTGGGCGGAATGTTTGTGCTATATTGCCATAATCTTTGGATTTTTGATCTGTATTGCGAATCAATAAGCCAATTGACGTACCTGTCGTTTTACCTTCAAAAACACCTGAAATGATTTCTACTTCATCTGGTTCTTTACGTTGTGTAGAAAACTTGGAAGTCCCTGGTTTACGTCGATCCAGATCAATTTGTAAATCTTCGGCAGATAATTCCAATCCGGGCGGTACGCCATCCACAATTGCCATCAATCCTACGCCATGAGATTCACCACAAGTCGTTACACGGAAGAGCTGTCCAATACTATTACCTGCCATGCTTACAACTCCTTATGCTTGAATCGATTGAATAAATAAATCACGGAAAGTGCGGCATTGCTGAGCAGTAAGCGCAAATATGCCTGAACCACCTTTTTGGAACTGTAACCAGTAAAAATCAATCGTATTAAAATTCTGTTTCATTGCCCATTCAGAATTACCCACCTCAATGACAATCAAACCATCTTCAGTCAAGTAATCTGCCGCTTGAGCCAACATTTTACGGACTAAGTCCAAACCATCCTGACCAGCTGCCAACGCCAATTCTGGCTCATGATGGAATTCTTCTGGTAAATCAGCCATATCTTCAGCATCCACATATGGTGGATTAGAAACGATTAAATCATATTGATTTTCAGCAGGAATTTTTGCAAACAAATCTGATTCAAGTAATGCAACTTGATACTGCTTGTTATGATGTTCGGTATTGATAGAAGCAACTTCTAAAGCCTCTTTAGAAATATCAGTGGCATCAACCTCTGAATCTGGGAATGCATATGCCAATGCAATCGCGATACAGCCCGAACCTGTGCACATATCTAAAATGCGTTGAGGCGTTTTTGGATTTGGATTTTCTGGCAAATTATTTTTAGCTTCAAGAAGCTGTCCATTTTCATCCAAACAATAGGGTGCAAAACGATTTTCAATCAATTCAGCAATCGGTGAACGTGGAATCAATACACGTTCATCGACATAAAAAGGTTTACCAAAGAAATAAGACAAGTTTAATAAATAAGAGGTCGGAATTTTTTCATTGATACGACGTTCTAATAAATTAAGAAATTCAGCTTTTTCACTTGGCAACAATTTTGAATCTAAAATTTCAGCATCAGCATTCCACTCTAGAGATAGTGTTTGTAAGACCAGTGCAGAGCTTTCAGCAAAATAATCTTCTGTACCTTGACCTAAATGTGCATCGTATTGACGTAAAGCTGTAACCCCAAAACGAATAAAATCACGAATTGTTGAAAGGTTTTCAGCAGCTTCCTGTAAATGTTCAGGGCTAATAGTCGGTCGATCCACTTAGGGTTTCTCCAAGGTCATAATTTCAAACGCCTTATGATACCTTGTTTTCAACCAGATTTATAATCCTTTACTACAATTTACTTGCCAATTATTTATCCACTTTGTCAAAATTTACAGGCGATAAGTGAGTTTTTCTAGACTATTCGCGCGGTTTACAGTTTGTTTCAGGGCGCAATTGTAATATTTCATTTTATAATCGTCTGAAACAGATTTTTGAGCTTTATTACACTGTTGACTACGTTGTTTTAACCATTGTTTTTGATATTTTTTTTGCGCTTTCTTTTCTTTATCCGAATACAGATCAAGGGTCTGTTTAAAAAGTGATTTTAAACGATCATCTTGTTTGCTAAATTCACTTTGCATACAATTTGCTAGGCTTGCGGAATGTGTACCAGCAGCATTCATACAACTTAAATACTCTGTAGTATAACCTATTGCCTGTGCCTGAATCGGCAAAGCCAAAACCAATCCCAATGCCCAATATTTTAAATACATCAAATTCCCCATAAACAAGTTATTCTAATTTAAGTGCTTAAAATAGCAGTTTAAAAGATTTCAAATAAAATACAATCTCCTCATGTTTGTCTAGATTTTCAGTATTGAAATCGTTAAGCAATCGACTGGAAGTAAGGCTTCGCTTGAAATTGTATGGATTCGCCTTTATATATAGAAATGCCCTCAAATTTATTCTGAATTTAGTTAATTTATGAGTTACAAACACAACAATCTCATGGCCATGCGGCAATCTTGGTGGAATGATGAATCTACAGCAACTGTAAAAGCTGAAAAGCAATTTTTTCAACAAACACTCAGTGAAAAAGGTGTTTATGAAACCCCTTCACTTGAAGATGTAAAATATTTTTTCTTTAGTCTGCCGAGTATCATTATTGTCAAAGGTTATGCACTTGGA
The DNA here is from genome assembly GCF_056930735.1 of Acinetobacter sp. B-6. Classification (NCBI taxonomy): domain Bacteria; kingdom Pseudomonadati; phylum Pseudomonadota; class Gammaproteobacteria; order Moraxellales; family Moraxellaceae; genus Acinetobacter; species Acinetobacter sp. B-6. Next base: position 73,656 of record NZ_JBXPBY010000002.1, read on the forward strand.
TTTACAAGCCAACCAGTTAAAGACATGATTAGTCAACATATTGAAGTCAATCGACTAAGCTTATCTGCTCGGAATGAGATTAAAATTCAGTTCAGAATGTAATCATTTATTTTGCTGACGGTCTGTTGAATCAATTTAATTCCCCCATTCAGCGAATTGAACTATTTAAATACAGCCATTCCATGTAATATTCCTTACACTTAGTTCTTATTTATCTTTTCGAATCGCTTATAAAGGATTTTATCTTCATGTCAGATCAGAACGAAAAGCTCAAACAGTTAAAAACCTCGTCAATGGATCGCCGTTTATCAATTGCAAAAGCATCCTTATTGGCTGGTACACGCTGGGCAGCTTCAAGTGCGAGTTCAATCTTTTCAAGTGAAGAAGAAAAAGAGAAAAAACGTAAACAAGCGATGAAAGAACAAGCCAATTATCTGGTTCAGGAAATTGGCAAGTTAAAAGGCTCGATCGTCAAAATTGGTCAAATGATGGCACTCTATGGCGAACACTTTTTACCTGAAGAAATTACTCAAGCGCTCAATACATTAAACAATCAAACCGTTGCACTTGCTTGGCCAGCAATTAAACAACAATTGGTCAGCCAGTTAGGCTCCAAACTGAATGATTTAACCATCGACCACGAACCCATCGGCACAGCTTCCCTTGCCCAAGTTCACCGTGCAACGCGTAAATCTGATGGTTTAGAACTGGTTTTAAAAATTCAATATCCGGGCGTTGCAGATGCCATCGACTCTGACATGAGCCTATTTAAAAATATGCTCAAGTTAACGCGTATGGTTCCGCAAACACGTGAATTTGATCAATGGTTTGATGAAGTTCGCGAAATGATGCATCGCGAAGTAAATTATGAGGTCGAAGCGGCAACAACTCGACGTTTTGCACAACGACTCAAAGAAGATCCTCGCTATGGCGTTCCACAAATTATAGATGATTATTGTACCAATCAAGTGTTGTGTATGACATTTGAACGTGGTGTGCCGATTAACAGCCCAGTTATGCTGTCATTACCTCAAGAAAGACGTAATCTTTTGGGTGAAGCTTCACTCGAAATTGCAGTGCGTGAACTCTTTGAATGGGGTGAAATGCAGACAGACCCGAACTTTGGTAATTATTTGGTTCGTTTAGGCAATGGAGAAGACATCAAAGATAAAATCATCTTGTTAGATTTTGGCGCGATTCGTCAGTTTGATAACCAACTTCTTAAAGTTGCCTGTAATTTGATTAAAGCAGGTTATCACCATGATGCTGAAGCGATGGTCAATGCAATGTCTGGCTATGAGTTTTTTGATGCGATGCCGCTCAGTATTAAACCCGATATGGCAAAAGTTTTCTTATTGGCAACAGAAGCATTCAGCACACCACTAAATAACCCTGATCTACCTGCTGGTGTAATGGACCAAAATAATCGCTATGACTGGAAAAAAAGTCAGTTACACAGTCGTGTGATGCAGCGTGCTTCCAAATCAATGGCATCACGTTATTTCAGTATACCGCCGAAAGAGTTTATGTTTATCAGCCGTAAATTTATTGGTGCCTATACCTTTATGACTGTAATTGAAGCCAAAACCAATGTACGTAAAATGATTACTCCGTTTCTTTAGGTCAATCTTAAAGTTCTTTAAAGTGACTTTGCAAAAATGTCACTTTTACCAATACCCAACATTTGTTGGGTATTTTTATTTATAAATATTTCAATAAATACATAGTATTAAAATCGGTTTATTCCAAAAGTTAACCATTCATCTAAGGTCAATCAGTTTGTCATCTATGACATAGTTTTTTCTTTTTTTGCATGTCAGGATGATCGCATACCACCACTAGAATACAGGGTATTTCGGAATGACCAATATGGTAAATAAAGCTCAGGGGTTGGGCTTAAATCTAATTACAAAAATTGCAGGCAGCGATTTACTTGATCAATTTAAATTGCGCAAATTTATTGAAAGATCACTTTATCAAGGATCAAAAGCAGGTTTTAAAACGCTCAGTGCCACGCAAAAAGCCTTTAAATCAGATACAAATGTGTCTAAACAAAGACTACCCAACCAACAAAAATCGCTTTTTGATCTAAGCTTGACTGAAGAACAGCAAATGACTGTTGATGCAATGGATCAATTTGCCGCAGAAGTACTTTATCCATTGGCGCATCAAGCCGACCATCATGAAAAATTTCCTGTAGAACTCTGGCAGCACAGCATCGACTTAGGTTTGAATTACTATGCGTTGCCTGAAGCCTTAGGTGGAGTTGCTTCTGAGAAGAATATTGTCAGTAATATTTTGATTGCCGAGCGCTTAGCAAAAGGTGACTTTTCTCTTGCAGCGGGATTGCTCTCAACATTTAGTGTGATTAATGCAATTACGCAATGGGGTTCTGAGAAATCACAATCGCTTTATTTACCTAGTTTTGCCAATGATACTGAAATTCAAGCCACTTTTGCGGTACAAGAAGCAACCCCTGCCTTTAATCCAATGCGTTTAAAAACCAAAGCAACATCACAAAATGGTCAGTTTAGCTTAACGGGTGAAAAAACGTTGGTTTTGCTTGGTGAAACGGCTGATCTAATATTGGTTAGTGCTGAGTTTAATGGCAAACCTGATGTGTTTATTGTCAATCGTGACTCCAGTATTACGGTGAGAAAAACACCGGCAATGGGTCTAAAAGCGACGGAAACAGTGACCCTCAAGTTTGATCAAACGCCTGCACAACGATTGGGTGACGAGGACTTTAACTACCCTGCCTTTTTAGATTTAGGTAATTTAATGTGGTGTGCGCTGGCTGTAGGAACTTGTGAAGCAGTCAAAGAATACAGTATCAAATATGCCAATGAACGCACTGCATTTGGTGAACCTATTTCACATCGTCAAAGTGTAGCTTTTATGATTGCCGATATGGCAATAGAAATTGATGCAATGCGTATGCTGATCCTCAACGCTGCAAGTTTGGCAGAATCAGGGCAACCTTTCCATCGTGAAGCATATTTAGCACGCTTACTTTGTGCTGAAAAGTCGATGAAAATCGCCACAGATGGCGTACAAATTTTAGGTGGACATGGTTTTACCAAAGAGCATCCTGCTGAACGTTGGTACCGTGATCTGCGTGCTACAGCTGTTTTACATTCTGGTTTACATGCTTAAAACGAATAAAAAGGATATTACTCATGAATTTACAAAATCCCAAAAAATTCAAAATGCTTTTAGACCAAGCACATGAAACAGCTGTTAATGTATTACGTCCAATTTCACGTAAATACGATAAAGCAGAACATGCCTACCCAAAAGAGTTGGATATGCTTGCCTCTTTACTCGATGGTATGAACGATGGTGGTGATGGCTTAAATGCTGGTGCTGCAATCAACAAACGTGGTGACCATGATAACAGCAATAAAAATGGGACCAATATGTCAACCGCCTTAGGCATTATCGAAATGTGCTATGGCGATACTGGTTTACTTCTGTCTATGCCACGTCAAGGTTTAGGAAACTCTGCGATTGCTGCGGTTGCCAATGATGAACAGCTAGAACGATTTAAAGGTACATGGGCAGCAATGGCGATTACTGAACCGGGATGTGGTTCTGACTCCGCTGCTATTCGTACCACGGCAACACAAGACGGTGACGAATATATTCTCAATGGCGAGAAAATCTTTGTAACTTCAGGTGAGCGTGCAGATTCTGTGGTGGTCTGGGCAACATTAGATAAAAAATTGGGTCGAGCTGCGATCAAATCTTTTGTTGTACCTAAAGGTACACCAGGCATGAAAGTTGAACGCTTAGAACATAAACTCGGAATTAAAGCATCAGATACGGCTGCAATCAGCTTTATAGATTGTCGAGTACCTGCCGCGAATTTACTTGGCAATGCTGAAATTGATGTCGCAAAAGGCTTTGCAGGGGTAATGGAAACCTTTGATAATACTCGCCCTCTGGTTGCAGCAATGGCTGTAGGTTGTGCCAAAGCATCTTTAGAGCGAATCAAGGAAATTTTTAAAGATGAACTTGATGCTGACTATGCCACTCCATATTTACAGAGCTCCAATTTAGCAGCGCAAATTTATCGGATGGAAGCGGAATGGGAAGCTGCTCGTTTACTCACCATTAAAGCCACTTGGATGGCTGATAATAAAAAACCCAACTCGCGCGAAGCCTCAATTGCCAAAGCCAAAGCTGGACGTATTGGCAATGAAATTACATTGAAATGCGTCGAACTCGCCGCAAGTGTGGGCTATAACGAAGATGAATTGCTTGAGAAATGGGCGCGTGACTCAAAAATTCTCGACATTTTTGAAGGTACACAACAAATTCAACAGTTGATTATTGCCCGTCGTGAATTAGGAAAATCATCCAGTGAACTGAAATAGTTTCAAATGGTTGATCAAACCTCAACTGCTATAGTTTTGATCAATTAAATTATCAACTGATCACAAAAGGTAGAATTTTTGCTATAAAAATTCTACCTTTTTATTTTCATATTCTTATGTATCAAATTCGAACTATACACATACAAGATAATGCTGCGATTGCACAAGTCATTCGGGAGGTATCTAAAGAATTTGGTCTTGCACCTGAGTCTGGCTTTGCTGTTGCCGATCCTATTCTGGATGATTTATATCAAGTATACGCACAAGACAATGCACAATATTGGGTGATTGAGGATGGCAATGGTCGAATCGTTGGCGGTGGCGGTATTTCACCATTACAGGGCGATTCCTCTATTTTAGAAATTCAAAAAATGTATTTTTTACCCGAACTTCGTGGTCTGGGATTTGCAAAAAAGATCCTTGAACAATGTTTTGAGTTTGCCCAACATCATGGTTTTCAAGCCTGTTATTTAGAAACCACTAAAAACCTGTGGCAAGCGGTAAAACTCTATGAAAAATTAGGCTTTGAACATTTGCCCGCGCCTAAAGGCAACACAGGTCATAGTCATGCTTGTGAAGTTTGGATGCTTAAAACATTTGGACCTAGCACTTAATTCACTTTAGTCGTATTTTCATTGCTTTAAAGTCATTGGACAATGCGAAGATTAGAATCGTTTAAAAACTGAAATGTATTTTTTAATGCGACTTAAAAAAATGAATCCTTGGCAAAACAGTCATTGAAATTGCTTAACGGTAATTTACAATGAAAATGTTTAGATAATTTAATTTTTATACTTAGAAATTCATGATTTATAAGTATCTTGTGAAATTAAGGGAATGTATAAACAATGTTGTATTTGGAAGATTTAAACGTAGGTGATCATTTTAAAAGTCGTGAATACGAAATGACTTTGGATGAAGTTTTAGAATTTGCACATAAGTATGATCCGCAAGTGTTCCATACCGATGCAGAAAAAGCCAAAGATCATCCAATTTTTAAAGGATTAGCAGCAAGTGGCTGGCATACATCGGCGGTCACCATGCGACTCTGGACTGAATGCTTCCCTGTTGCATATGGACTGATCGGTTCAGAGTCCAGCTTACGATGGCCCAGACCTACACGAGTTGGCGATCGAATTCATGTCGATGTTGAAATTGTTTCGATTACCCCTTCTAAAACTAAAAATGATCGTGCTATTGTGACCTATATCACACAAGCTAAAAACCAAAATGATGATGTATTACTTATTTCAACCACCAAAATCGTGGTATTTAAACGTAATTTTGATGCGCATTAATCCTCAATTTGTCTTACAATATTTAAGGGTTTTTCCATATCATGACAATATGATGAAACAAGTAAAAGCAATGTTCAGAGCAATGGAAAGCACATGAAAACAGTCTCAGCTCGCCAAGATCAGGGAATTCCTGGTGTTTATGGACTATTATTATTAGATATCGTTTCGCGTTGGGGATATAGTGCGGAAACATTATTTGCACCGTTTAACTTTACCAGTGAACAGCTCGCAGAACCAGAATGTCGAATACCTACACCACTTGCCAATGAGCTCATTAAACATGCGCTGAAACTGACAGGCGAAAGCACATTAGGCTTTCACCTCGGAACACAGATGCGTATTTCAATTCATGGCTTTATTGGCTATGCCATCATGACTGCCAATGACATTACTGATGCATTGGTACTGGCAAACCGATTTATTCAATTGCGTATGCCCTTTTTGCAATTGTACTTCTCTACATTCGGTGAAAAAGCCACTTTACAGTTGCAATGTGATATTGAAATCGAACCTTTGCGTACTGAAATTGTGATGGGTCTGACTTTTGGTATTATGACCATGGCAAAGGCATTGACTGGAATTAATGACCTGCATGGTGATATTGATTTTGACTTTCCAAAGCCAGAAGGTTTTGACAAATACATTGAAAAACTGTCAAAGCAATATACTATGCGTTTCGAACAGCCACACTTAATTGCTAGTTTTGACAAAGCTTATTTGGGTTTAAAGATGGTCAATGCCGACCCAATTGCCAGTCAAATTGCGATTAACCAATGTGAAGCAGAACTTTCCGCTTTAGGCGAAAGACGCCGTTTAGCAATGCGTGTGCGTGATATTTTAACTCATTCAGAACAGCATTATCTCAGTATCGAAAATGTTGCAGATCGCCTACATATGTCCGATCGTACCTTAAAACGTCAATTGGCAGCTGAAGGAACTTCTTTTTCAACATTGGTTGACGAAGTTCGTTACCGTCACGCAACTTCGTTACTTTCACGTACCGACTATACCCTTGAGCAAATTGCTGATGAACTTGGCTATAGTGATGTGGCAAATTTTAGTCGTGCATTTAAACGTTGGAGTGGACGCAGTCCTAGCAGTTGGCGTAAAGATCCTTACTTATAATATGCTTTGCACTGATTATTGATTTATATGAATAAGTTTATCAGTATCTCTGCTTTTTGTTTTGTTTGAAAAAGCGGTATAACTCGTGGCAAAAATAAATGGATTAATGGAGTCATTATGAATCATCCTTCTGATTTGAAGTATGCAGCAACACATGAATGGGTAAAAATTGAGGGTGATCTTGTGATTACCGGTATTTCAGATCATGCTCAAGATGCTTTGGGTGACCTTGTTTATGTTGAAGCTCCAGAAGTAGGTAACCGTGTAACTGCTGGCGCTCAGGCAGGTGTTGTTGAATCAGTGAAAACTGCTTCTGATATTCATGCTCCTGTCTCTGGTGAAGTGGTCGAAGTAAATACCGCGCTTGAAGATGATCCAGATTTTGTCAATGATGACCCATATGGCAAAGGTTGGATTTATAAGATTAAACCAGACAATATCGCTGATGTTGATAAGTTACTCAGTAACACTGAATATGAAGCTGGGCTTTAATTTTCAGATTTTAACCGTAGTAATAAAAAGACCAGAATGTTCTGGTCTTTTTAATTTCATATCGAAAATTAGTACAGTTCTACAACTCATTAAGCCGAACACGCTAAAGTCTTTTCAGAAAGCTGTTCAGCAACTTCTAAAAGCAACTGCTCAGTTTTGCTCCAACCTAAACAGCCATCCGTAACAGATTGACCATAGGTCATATCACAAGAAATTTTTTGATTGCCATCAACCAAATGACTTTCCAGCATCACACCACGAACATGAGTTAAATGTCTTTCTTCAATAATTTGCTGTAAAACCAACGGTTGCTTTAAAGGATCTTTACTGCTGTTACCATGACTACAGTCAATCACCAGCGCAGGCAATTTTCCTTGATGTTGATGGCGAATCTGTTGAATCGATGCTGCATCATAATTGGTTCCTTTGTTAGAACCACGCAAGATGATATGCGCCAAAGGATTGCCCTGACTATGTACAATACACGGTGTACCTTTTTGACTCATGGCAAGGAATTGATGAGCATGGCCTGCAGATTGGATTGCATCTAAAGCAATTTGAATCGAACCATCTGTACCATTTTTGAAGCCGATACTGAAAGGCATGTGACTTGAAATTTCACGGTGAATTTGTGACTCACTGGTACGAGCACCAATCGCACCCCAAGCCAACAAATCATCAAAATAAGCTGTTGCCATCGGACTTAAAATTTCGCTGGCAATCGGTAAACCTTTTTCAATAATTTGCAAATAAAGTTGGCGTGACTTCTCTAAACCCAATTGCATATTGGCAGACCCGTCTAAATTTGGGTCGTATAAAAAACCTTTCCAGCCCACTGTTGTACGTGGCTTTTCAATATATGCACGCATCACTAAAAAAATATGATCTGAAACTTTTTCTTGGAGTTGAATTAAACGATCTGCATATTCAAGTGCAGACTTTTCATCATGAATTGAGCATGGACCTGTGATCACAAGTAAACGATGATCTAAACCATTGAGAATGTTTTGAATTGTTTGACGTTGTTCAGCAACTTGAAAAGCAAGTTTATGTTGTAATGGGAATTTTTCTTTTAACTCATAAGGCAAAGCTAACTGAGTTTCTATCGTTTGATTTTGTTGTAAAGCGATATTTAGAGCATTCATAATGTATTCCTTTGGACTCTCACTCAGTCCTAACTTTTATTTGAGCGTATGGGATCTATTCAAATGGGCAATCAAATTGTTCATTTGACCAAAGTAAAACCAATAAAAGTTGCTAAAATATACAGCGTTAAATTTCATCATGACATTCTCCAAAACTTTAAATTCAATCTATTTTAAAAGGTTAATATATAGGCATAAAAAAACCTGATCAGGGTTGCCGATCAGGTATTAACTTTGATGGGCAACCATTTCAGTGCCCGAACGACTTCAGGCAACTATCTAAAGAATTGCCAAAAATAATAAGAAGTAGCGATTACAGGTTGCTTTAACATCTTTATGTCGTTCATAAAAATCTATCTTGAATTCACAATACTCGCTGTGCCATGACTTTTCAAGCTCTTTTTAAAAATATTTTGATTTTATATAAATACGCTGAATAAACTGAATTAATTATGCATTTAATGATACATGTCCGGCGAAACGAGAATCTGTTTACCTAACATTTTTTGTACTTGATCTGCGTTGATCGCTTGGCTAAATAAGAAACCTTGACCGAATTTGCATCCTATCGCGATTAAACTGTCCAATTGTTGTGTGGTTTCAATTCCTTCAGCGACAATATCTAAAGATAAAATTGGACCAAGCTTGGCAATTCCTTCGACGATCGCTTTGATCGAATCTTCCTCATGCATACGGTTGACAAAATTATAGTCGATCTTGAGGCTATCTACTGGATAATCTCGGATATGTGACATTGAGGAATGCCCTGTCCCAAAATCATCTAAAGCAATACGAACCCCTGCATGTTTAAGTTTTTTTAATGCCCGAACCACATATTCATAACCACGATCTGCAAGTACATGCTCCGTTATTTCAATTTCAATCAAATGTGCCGGAATTGCATAGTTCGTCAGTCGTTTTAATAAAGTTTCGGCATAATTATCTCGCATAAACTCTACAGGTGATGCATTAATCGAAATCGGAACAACCTTTAAATCCAGATTCATCCAATGCGACATATCGGTAAAAATACGATCATGCATAATTTCACTGATTTTGGTGGCCAATTCAAAATCATTAAACGCCTCTGCTACGGTAGAGGGGAAATAGACCTCTCCTTCTACATCTCGCCACCGCAATAATGCTTCAAAGCCAATAATTGAACAATCATCCAGTTTTACTTTAGGCTGGTAAAATGCCTCAACCTGATTACTTCGTATCATGTATCGTGCAGTATGTAATTGTTTAGCTTTACGTTGTGCAGTCTCCAACATATCAGCCCCAAACATACGCACACCACCACGCCCACGCTCTTTTAAGTCATTCAATGCTGTATCGGCACATTTTAAAAGACCAGATCCATCTTTAGCATCATCAGGGTAGATTGCTCCACCAATACTCATTCCGCCGTTTAATAACTTACCAGTATAAGTAATTGGCGCTTCTAATTGTTTTAATAATTTTTTTGAGACTGTTTCAATTTGCTGATTGTTTTCTACATTTTCAACCACTACAGCAAACTCATCTCCACCTAGTCTCGCAATATAGGCATGTTCATCAAGACAATTGGCTAGTCGTTTCGATAAAACTTTGAGTAAATGATCCCCTGCTGAATGCCCTAAAGTATCATTAATGTGTTTAAAATGATCGAGGTCAAGTAACAATAATCCAATTTTGCCACGGGAATCTCGGGCTTTACTGATCGAAGATTTTAGCCTTTTTTTGAATACACGACGGTTCATCAAACTCGTCATTTCATCAAATTCACTGTTTAATCGTAGCTTTTCTTCAGCAATGCGTTGTTTCGTAATATCTCTTGATACACACAAAATACTGGTCGTTTGCCCTTGTGCATTGACAATAGGCGTCAATATATTGTCCCAATACATGGTGACATTATTAAAAATACTCTTTCCAGCAAATCGGGCATTTTTTCCTTTAGCCGCTTCTTTGATTGCTTTTTTACCTTGCTCACGCACTTCAGGGGGCAACAATCCCAACCATTCCATACCAAAACTTGTGACTTTTTCTTGTCCGAGTAGTGCGAGACTGCCCGATTTATTCATGTGTAAAACATAACCATCTGGGCTAATGATTTTGATACAGTCAACACTCGCATCGAGCATGTCAGTATTGGCTTTTAATAATTGTTGAGTTTCCTGTAATTTTGAAAGGCGTTCATGAATATTGCTACATGTGATTGTCCAATCAAAATATTGCTTTTGATATAACGCACTTTGTGCGTTCAATAAAAACCATTGATATTTACCATCATGGCGTCGGATACGGCATTCTTGTTCAAAACGTTGACCTGTTTTGTATGCTTTCATCCAAATGTTTTGCATCAGCGCTCTATCTTCTGGATGTAAAAACTCCATCCATTGATGAGCGTCAATCTCATTATGATCAATTCCGAAATATTGTTTTAAAGCAGTATTACAATAGCCTTCACCAAATTTAGTCATCCAAATTAAATGTGGAACTTGGTCTAAGGCAAACTTAACTTCATTTGAAATTTGCACACACTGCGGCTTTATAGAATTCCGAGACGAACCCACCTGATTTATATTTCGATCATAAGGTAAATGTGCGCCAGCCATAGATTAATCCTATAATATCAGTGCAAATTCAATATAAACTCTTTTTCTAGATGATATATTTTAGCCACATGTTTATTTTGCAATCATTAACAGAAATGTTAACCCTTTCATTTATCAGAAAATAAATTGAATCAAGTCACATTTATAATAAAAGAGTGCAAAATTATAGACAAATTTATCAATAAAATCTATGTTTAAATTATTGTCTACTATTTTTCTAATTTATCTTCATCAGATTAACACTGACATGTTTATTCACAATAATCAATTGAAGTTTGTCGGATAATATTTGGGACAATTGACTATTGTTTAAAATCACTTTTTTATTATTTAAAATAATTTAGCGGCAACTTCAAGTATCGAACCCCGTTACTTTCAGCTTCAGGAAATTTCCCTGCATCCATATTGATTTGGATCGCAGGAAGAATCAATTTAGGCATGGATAAGCTAGCATCACGCTGTTCACGCATATGAATAAATGCCAGTTTTGTGACACCACTATGGATATGAATATTTTCTTGGCGTTGAGTTTTAAGATCCGTTTGGCAAGCATAGTCTGTACGTGACTCAGAAAGATAGTCATGGCATAAAAAAATGCGAGTATCATCAACTAATTTAAAAATCTGCATGACAGAATCATAAAGTTGTGCCGCACTACCTTTTGGAAAGTCACAACGAGCAGTACCATAATCTGGCATAAACAATGTATCACCAACAAATGCCGCATCTCCGATCACATAGGTTAAACATGCAGGAGTATGACCAGGTGTCGGAATATTATAAGCCTCTAATTGACCTATTTTAAAAACTTCATGATCTTTAAATAAATGATCAAATGACTGATGAGCGTTTAATGCCTTTATATCGAGATGATAAATTTGGCTAAAAGTATCCTGTACGATAGCAATCTTTTCACTCATTGCAATTCGTCCACCAAGCTTTTGCTTTAAGTATTGTGAAGCCGTTAAATGATCAGCATGTACATGTGTTTCCAAAATCCACTCAACACAAAGTTGGTGTTGTTGAATATATTCAATGATTTGATCTGCATGCGTGGTGCTAGTGGTCGCTGATGCTGCATCATAATCCAATACACTGTCAATAATTGCACAACATTTGCTTATTGGATCAGTCACAACGTAACTGAACGTATTGCTGTTTTCATCAAAAAAATCTTGAACAATTGGATTCATCACCCACTACACTCCTACAACCTTACGGTGAATAAGGACACCAGCCAACATTGCGATAATAAAGTACAGTGCGGGATAAACACCTGCGCCGATCAAAGTAAATGCAGGAGCTGGACATATACCTGCGATTCCCCATCCTATTCCAAAAAGTACAGCGCCGAGGATCAACTTTGTATCGATTTTCGTATTGATCGGTAAGTCAATTTTTTCATTAAATAAAGTGACTGGCTGACGTTTCACCTTCTGAAATGGTAAAAATGCGACCATGATCGCGCCGATCATGACAAAAGCCAAACTTGGGTCCCAATGACCAAATATATCTAAAAAACCAATCACTTTTGCAGGATTCGACATGCCTGAAAGCATGAGACCAATTGCAAATAAACCACCAAAAACAAAAGCAAATATATTTTTCATGTTCATGCTCCCAACACATGACGCATCACATAAACAGTCATGAATCCTGCCAGCATAAAAGTACAGGTTGCAACGAATGAGCGTTTAGATAAGCGACTAATCCCACAAATACCGTGTCCACTGGTACAGCCTGAACCCAGTCGCGTACCAAATCCAACCAAAAGACCTGCAATGATCAATAAAATTGGATCTGTAGTCATCATTTCAATTTGTGGATGAACCATAGAATTATAAAAAAATGGCGTAATCAACAAACCTAATAAAAACCATAATGCAGGCGTTTTTAACAGGGTTTTAGGGTCTAATACTTGTGCAACTAAACCACTAATACCCGCAATACGACCATTCACCAATAAATAGCCGACAACAGCCAGCCCAAGTAAAGTTCCACCAATGAAAGCAAGGATAAAGTCATGCATCATTTTAAACCAAAACAATATATATTTTTATAATATATGTTTTAATAATTTATTCAATATCATTCTTGTATATCGATATAAACTTTTCTGCAAACACATGAATAATATAAATTTTCAAAATTAAGCGCTATGAGTTTGGCTAGACCAACTCATAACTCGTTGATACATTGACAGACCTTTGAATGAAAAATTGAATACAGAATCATTCTTCATTAAATTCATTCAATACTTTATCAACAAACCATTTGGGAAAATAATGGACAGCTGGATTTAATTTTAATACTTCGGCATTCTCAATTTCAGCAATAAAAGAAGCTTTTTCACCATCACTTGAATTATCAAAAATATATGCGCGATCAGAAACCTCAATAGCGGACATCAATAAATCTAAACTGCGATAGTATCGTTCATAGATCTTATGTTCTGGAACATCATGTCCACCGGCATAAACACGATACTTAACACGTGCAATATTTATTTTAGGATCTACTGTCGCAACATAATATAAATATGTTTTGAACCCTTGACGTTTTGCTTCACCTAAGAATTCGACTTTACTGGCATGTGACATCACTGTTTCAAATGTAAAGCTTATTTTGAGCTTTAAAAACGCCATTCGAATAAAATCAATGATGCGCGCACAAAGATATGAATCTATTTCATCTAATTCAAAAATAATCACTTGATCATGTATGATTTTAGGTTGAGTGAATAATAGAGGTACTAATGTTTCATTTCTTTTACGTTTATTTTGTTTTAAAAACGTCAATAAGGCAGGAGCTGATAAAGCTGCATGGTAATCACTTAAACAGAGTTGCTGAGTAGCAAGCAACTGTTTTTCCAATTCATCAGCATTTAAATACGCTCCAATTTGATTCGGAGCTAAATAGTCTTTGATGGTACTTTTACCTGATCCATTCGGACCAGCAAACATTCTTATTCGTGGTGGTCGCATGTAAAAATTATGCCAAGACCTCTTGTTTCTTTTTACGCTTTAAAACACTACGTTTTAATTTAGGTAATATATATGCTGTAGATAAATCTTGAATAACGGTGACTTCATCATGCAATTGTTGAACAAGTTGTCGATCTTTAACATAGGTGACACCCGCATCAGACATACTCGCCTGCCTAAATGCATCATGAAATGCATCAATAGCAAGCATTGGAATTGTTGCTTCTTCCCGTAATGAAGTTTTCATGACTGTAAATTGACTCATGGAAAAATCCCCAGTCTGTTTGCGTTGTTTTCGTTATCATAACATAAGACGTATTTTTGTCTATTTATTCAACATCTTTCATACATGTCAAAATACCGCTAAATATTGTATAAATATCAACATGTATATATTTATAAAATTGATTTAGAAATTCACGAAAAAACATATGTTCGAACCCATGCGACATGCTTGGACACAGTTATACTAAGCCAAACCATGATGGAAATGTTTTATGCCCAACGATCTTAAAATTGATGTCATGCGTGACTCTGCCTCATCAGTTGTTACAATCCTAAAATCTTTGGCGAATACTGATCGTTTACTCATTTTGTGTCATTTGGCTCAACAAGAGTTGAATGTTTCACAAATTGAAGAACACACTCAAATTAATCAACCAACACTCTCACAACAATTAATGATGTTACGTAAAAGTGATGTGGTTGCGACACGTAGAGATGGAAAACAGATTTATTATTCGATTAAAGATGACAAACTCACCACTGTTTTAAAAATGCTGTATGACCTTTACTGTCCTAAAATTTAAACTTTTTCTATAATTTTAAAAATAAAAACAGAAACTTATCTCTTAAGCACTTATTGTCGCTATTTTTCTTAGCATTTTTTCTGCATAATATATATGAAAATGTGATATTGAAAATTCAATGGCTACTCCTAGATTGCAATTTAGTAAAATGCTTCCTGCTTGGCAATGGTTACAAGACTATACTGTTCCTAAATTTCGAGCCGATTTACTCGCCGCTTTAATCGTTATTGCCATGCTGGTTCCACAAGGAATGGCATATGCAATGGTTGCAGGCTTGCCTCCAGTCACGGGGTTATATGCCAGTATTTTACCAATGATCATCTATGCCATCGTTGGCGGAAGCCCAACTTTGTCCATTGGTCCTGTTGCACTGATTTCGATGATGACCTTTGCAACGCTTGAACCTTTGTATGAGGTTGGATCACCTGTTTATATTCAAGCCGCATGCTTATTGGCAATTTTAGTTGGCATACTTTCGACATTACTTGGCATTTTTAGGTTTGGTTTTTTAATTCGTTTAATCAGCCATCCTGTAATTAAAAGTTTTATTATCGCCTCTGCTGTGTTGATTGCACTCAGCCAAGTGAAGTTTATGTTGGATATTCCACTAAAATCAGGAAATATCGTTGAGTTTATCCAAAGTGCTTGGCAATATCTTCGATTTACCAGTATTGAAACTTTAGTTTTTGGTATCGCTGCAACACTGTTTTTGCTCTATATGCCAAACCTTTTGAAGTCAAAAATCTGCCATACCTTTTCAACTTCTGTGCAATTTTGGATCAAGGCACTGCCTCTTATATTGGTGTTTATTTCAATTGCATTGATTCATTTTTTACATATAGATCAATATGGAATTAAAACTGTCGGTGAAATTCCTTCAGGATTTCCACCGTTTGCCATGCCTTACTGGAACTGGGATTTAGTGATTCAGCTTCTGCCTGGTGCAGCCATGATTACAATGGTCAGTTTTGTAGAGTCTATATCCATAGCTCAGACGACTGCCTTTCAACAACGTAGTGAATTAAATAGCAATCAAGAGCTTATAGCCTTAGGTCTTGCCAATTTTAGTGCTGGTGTTACCTCGGCATTTCCTGTGACGGGTAGCTTATCCCGTACTGTAGTCAATGCAGATGCTGGTGCAAAAACACCGATGGCTGGAGTTTTATCATCTATTTTTATTGTTATTGTCAGTTTATATCTTACAGGATTATTTAAAGAGTTGCCTCTGGCAATTCTTGCAGCAACCATTATGGTGTCGATTTGGAAGTTAGTCGATTTTAAGCCGTTTATTGAAACTTGGCGCTATTCAAAAGCAGATGGTCTTGCAATGTGGGTGACCTTTTTTGGCGTATTGTGTATCGACATTTCTACAGGTCTAATCATCGGCATTATTTCGACATTCATTTTGTTATTGTGGCGAATCAGTCGCCCACATATCGCTGTGATTGGTCTAGTTGAAGGTACTCAACACTTTCGTAATATTTCCCGCCATGAAGTGCTGACCAGTACCAATATTGTCTCAATCCGTATAGATGAGAATTTAACTTTTTTAAATGCTAATACTTTAAAAGAATTTGTGATTTTTGAAGTCAGTCAACATCCTGAACTACATCATGTTGTGATTAATTGTTCAAGTATCAGCAATATTGATGCAAGTGCTTTAGAAACATTGGAAGAAATCAATAATGAATTAAAGAATTTAAAAATTCAGATGCATTTTACTGAGATTAAAGGTCCAGTTATGGATCGTTTAAAACAGTCGAATTTAATCAATGAACTGAGTGGGACAGTCTATTTGACGCATTACCAAGCAATGCATGCCTTAGATGCTCAAACTTTCAGATAAAAAATCATTTAATTTATCAACAATTTTTAATATGATTGCTGAAAAAGCTATATATTTTTTAATATCTTAATTTTTATGGTGAAAATGTGGTATTTAAGTTTTCGCGTTTAGGTATAGAATAGCCGGCTTGTTCATTGATTTTAGACCAGTTTAGGCAAAAAGGTTCAATATGTTTGCTGCCCTAGCACGTTTAAGTTTAGTTACACGTATTCTTATTGCCATCATTCTTGGTTTTTTAGTTGCGTATTTATTTCCAAATTCAGCCGGATATTTCAATATTTTAGGCGAGCTTTTTATTAAAGCATTAAAATCTATTGCACCGATTCTGGTATTTGTATTGGTTCTGGCTTCAATTGCTAATTTTAAAGTGGGTGCCGGTGCAAGCAATTTAAGACCTATTCTGATTTTATATGCCATCGGAATGTTATTGGCTGCGATCAGCGCAATAATAATTAGTACCTTATTCCCAAGTACACTCATTTTCACGCATGCCAGTGAAGCAGCTTTACAACCACCAGGAAGCGTGGCTGAAGTATTAAAAAATTTACTGCTGAGTTTTATTACCAACCCAATCACAGCACTACATGAAGCCAATTTTATTGGTATTCTGGCTTGGGCTGTTGGTCTAGGTGCTGCACTTCGTCATGGTTCGGAAACCACAAAACAAGTGATTACAGATGTAGCAGATGCAGTTAACAGTATTATTCGTATTGTGATTTCATTTGCGCCAGTCGGTATTTTTGGTTTAGTGGTCGCTACTTTTGCACAAGCTGGTTTGGAAACGCTAAAAAACTATGCACATTTGATTGCAGTCCTTGTGGGAACAATGTTGTTTGTTGCATTGGTGATCAATCCATTGATCGTGGGTATTGTGATGCGTAAAAACCCATACCCTTTGGTACTCAAATGCTTAAGAGAAAGTGGTATTGCTGCATTCTTTACCCGTAGTTCTGCGGCCAATATTCCAGTCAATCTTGATTTGGCGAAACGTTTGGGTGTAAATGATGCCACTGCCAACGTTGCGATTCCTTTAGGTGCGACAATCAACATGGCTGGCGCAGCAGTAACGATTACGGTACTCTCTCTAGCAGCAGTACATACCCTTAATATTCATGTTGATATTGTCACCATGGTTATCTTATGTATTGTATCTGTTTTATCTGCATGTGGTGCTTCAGGTGTTGCCAGTGGTTCTTTGCTACTGATTCCAATTGCATGTGGTTTGTTTGGGATTCCTTCTGAAATCGCAATGAAAGTGGTGGCGATTGGGATGGTCATCAGTATATTGCAAGATTCAACAGAAACTGCATTAAATTCATCTACTGACGTTATATTTACCGCAGCAATTGACCTCTCAAAAAGGTAATTTGCCAAAAGTATGAAGAAAAGAAGGAATTATGCCTCTTCAATATTTACCAGCCTGGATTCAGCTTGGTGCTTTTATGCTTGCAGTCAATGCAGGCATAATTAATGTATTGGGCTTAATCACGGTTCTACACCAATCGATCTCTCATATGACAGGTAATGCCAGTTTGTTTGCTCAAGCACTGGTACATCAGCAATATAGTCATGTTGTTTATCTGCTGTTGATTATCATCAGTTATGTGCTGGGTTCAAGCTATAGTGGCTATATTTTAGGTAATAGTCATTTTCAACTTGGTCGCAGATATGGGATACCGCTGAGTCTAGTCAGTATTTTTATTTTTTTGTGTTGGGTATTTATTCTCTATCATCCGCAATACGCCTTACTTTGGGCAAGTGCCGCCATGGGTATACAAAATGCCATGGTGAGCCATTACAAAGGTACAATTATTCGTACCACGCATCTTTCAGGTGTATTAACAGATTTAGGATTAGCATTAGGCTATTTTTTCAGAGGGCTTGTGGTTGAAAAACGCCGCATAACTTTGCATTTACTGATTCTTTTTGGATTTATTCTGGGTGGAATCATTGCCAGTATTGTCCATCCTTATTTACAATTGAATGCATTCCTTATCCCTGCTGGATTAAGTTTAGTATTAAGCTTAGTGTATTGGTTTATTTATTTTCGGCATGGCTCGAAACACAGTTAATCGTTGGTTATTATTATGGTTAAAAACGCATTACAAGCGCAATTACTCAAAGCTGGCTTAGTTGATAATAAAAAAGCAAAGAAGCTTTCTAAGCAAGCACAACATGAACAGCGTACTGGTCAAAGTAATGAGGCTGAACTCAAAGCAAAAATTGAACAAGACAAACAAGAAAAAGTCTCTAAAGACCAGGCACTGAATCAAGAAAAACAAAGAATTTTAGATGAAAAAGCATTGAAAGCATCAATCATCCAAATGATCAAGCAACATAAAATCAAAGATACAGATGGTGATGTTACCTATCAGTTTATTGATGGTTCAATTAAGAAAATTTATCTTAATCAACAAGTCTACAATGCTCTGGTTGCAGGTAGCTTAGTGATTGCACATGATCATGATGCTTATGCCATTTTACCTAAAGCTTTAGCAGATCGTATCAATGAGAAAATGACTGGCTTTATTATTGTCAATAATTCTGAAAAGAATGAACAGGTCACAGATGAAGAAGATCCATATGCAGCTTACGTCATTCCAGATGATTTAATGTGGTAATTTTGGGTCAAATTAAAACGTATTTAATTATGTAAAAAATGGATTGTGTGCTCAGATGAATCGAAAAGAATCATCGACACAATCCAGCTTAAACAGCGCAATGAACGATCTTGAAATAAGCATTCTGGCACTAACCATATGTATTCTTATCACGCAATCAATGCATTGGTATCAATAGATATCAAATATAGCTGTGGCTTTGAAATCACTAAATCAAAAAATGTCTTGATTAATATTCCCACACTAAGAAAGATCAAGAATAATTAAAGATAAAAACCCAAAATCACAAAACTAAGCAAACAAACAGTTTCTGCAATCTCTATACTCGCACCAATCGTATCCCCTGTAATGCCATCAATTCTTTGAATAAATTTATGTCTGAGATAAATGAGCGTTAAAATAAAAATGATTGCTGTCGCTAATCCAACCCAAACAAAGTATCCGACAGCCAATAGACTGATACTAAAAATGATGATCGACCATGTTTTAGGGATGTATTGTGCAATGGTAGAACCTAAACCTCTTTCACGAACATATTCTGTGGTCAGAAATAAAAAAAGTGGCGTTAAACGTCCAAAAACTGGAAATAACACCAAAGCAGTGTAGAGCTGTTCTTGAAGTAAAACATACAATGCAGACCATTTAATGATACAAACAATGATCAGACTTAATACGCCAATTGGTCCACAGGCAGGGTCTTTCATTATTCTAAGGGTATTTTCTTTGTCACCAAAACCACCTACCCATGCATCGGCAGTATCTGCCAAACCATCCAGATGAAGTCCACCTGTTAACCAAATCCAGATCACCAGAATAAAAGTGCTTAATAAAACAACAGGTAAAACATGCAATAGGCTGGCTACTGCATAAAGTACTAAGCCAATTAATAAACCAACCACTGGATAGAATAATAATGAACAGCCATTCTGCCGCGGTGAAGGCATTTTTCTTAAATGAACAGGAACAATCGTTAGAAACTGCAATGCAATAAAAAATGGAGTCATCTACCATCCTCCAAAAGTTCTAGTTGCATGGTTTCACTGTCTAAAATAAAGCGATTTAATTGCCCTAAATCAGCAGTCATTTTTAAAATATCATCTAAAGATTGTTGCAGCGCCATACATTTTAATAACTTAATCACACCGCCATGTGTGACCACTAAAGCAGTTTGACTGTTTGATGCCAGCATATGTTGTTGAATCGAATACAATGCCTGATTGATTCGAGATTGAAAATCTAAATATTTTTCAGCATTGGGTGGGGTAAAACGAGTTGGGTACTGCCAAAAATTTGCCAAAAGCTCAGGAGAATCTGTATAAATCTGTTGAACAGAAATACCCTCCCAGTCCCCAAAATGTATTTCTTGAAGCCGTTGATCCTGCATCAACGGAATCCTGACTTGTTGTGAAAAAGACTGAGCAAATTGTGCACAGCGTTTTAAAGGAGAGCTGAACACATAATCCCACTGTGTTTGAACTGAGTTTTGATCTAAGAATATGCTCTGGTGCATTTGCTGCCAGCCCAATTCTGTTAAATCGTCATCAGTCGAGCCGCGCAAAGTATGACTTAGCGTGGTTTCGCCGTGACGTAATAGATCAACCCTCAGTTTCATTTATCTGCTCTTGTTTTGAATATTTTAAACTTTTTCACCAATCACAGCAGCTTCAGCAAATGTTGCCATATTGTTATGTAAGCTACATGCGAGTTTAATGACCCCTAGTGAGGCTCCTGCTCCACTTCCTTCCCCCAAACGCAAATTCAATTTTAATAATGGATCAGCATTGAGTTCTTGTAATATACGCAAGTGACCATATTCAGCAGATTGGTGTCCAAACAACATCCACTGACGAACTGCAGGATTCAACTGAACTGCTACCAAAGCTGCAACAGAACTGATAAATCCATCCACAATCACAGCTAAACCGACTTGAGCACAACGAATATATGCACCCGTCATTGCTGCAATTTCTAAGCCACCGACTGCACAAAGTGCCTTAAATACATCACTTTTAACATAATTTTTATGCATTTCAACAGCATTTTTAATTATATTTTTCTTATGTATCAATTGCTCTTCTCGAATCCCTGTACCTACACCTGTTAATTGCTCTGCTGGTTCATTTAATAAAAAGCTTGCAACGGCTGAAGCAGCACAGGTATTTCCTATTCCCATTTCTCCAGCAATATAAATCGAAGCATGATTGGCAAAGGCTTTTTCAACACTTTTACGTCCTAAATCCATAGCTTGAGCACATTGTTCTTCCGTCATCGCCACTTGTTTTGCAAAGTTTGCTGTTCCTGGCGCAATACAGTGACGTTCAACACCTTGATATTCGTAAGCGTCTCCGACCGTACCACAATCAATCACTTGCAATGTTGCTGCATATTCTTTGGCAATCACACTGATACATGCACCGCCAGTTGCAAAATTTTGCAGCATTTGTCGTGTTACCGCTTGCGGATAGGCAGACACATTTTCTGCCATTACCCCATGATCACCAGCAAATATTGTAATCCAAGGATGTTCAAGCTGTGGTTTAGGATTATTTTGTAGACTTGCCAATTGCACAGCGACATTTTCTAGAGCAGCAAGTGAACCCGTCGGCTTGGTCAATTGCGATTGACGTTCTTCAGCCTGTTGTTTCATCTCTGCACTTGGAACTTTGCATGTTTCTAACCACCAACTCATTGTTTTTCTCCGTTTCAATCATTTTTAAACATATAAATATCAATTCGATCTATGATTTCGACCACTAGAAATCATAGAGCTTCGTTTTTTAAAACTATTGGAAAACCAGCAACACAAAATACAACTTTATCAGCAATTTGCCCCAACTGCTGATGCAAGCGCCCAGACTCGTCAACGAATTTACGGGTGATTTCTCCCATAGGAACAACACCAAGTCCAGTTTCATTACTCACCAAGATCACTTGAGACTCTAATTTAGGCAGGATTTGCAGTAGTTTTTGACATTCCTGAATCTGTAGATTTTGATCATCATGTATTAACAAATTACTCATCCACAAAGTTAAACAATCGACTAGAATCAAATGCCCTTTTTGATCATTTTTTTCCAATATATCCGCGAGATAATGTGTTTCTTCAATCAATTCCCATTCAATTGGGCGTTGCGACTGATGGTGAGCTATGCGTACTTGCATTTCCTGATCCCAAGCTTGGGCAGTCGCAATATAGATCACTTTTAAATCTGAATCTTTTGCAATCTGTTCTGCAAGTTTACTTTTTCCAGAACGTGCGCCCCCTAAAATTAGTTGCAGCATGGATTCTGCTCCAAAGATACTTTTTTAGTATTTGAGTTAAATGAATAGTATTCTAAATCAAATAATTTGCCTTGTAGATCGTTTGCTTTATAAAAACCAAAATGCAGTTGATCTATCGTGATTTCAAACTGTTGTTGCTGTGTCATTTCAATTTCTTCTAAAATTTGTTGTGATGGAAACTCTGCTTTATAAAGCCCTAGAGTAATATGTGGACAATATTGTGTAGGTGCTATTTCTTGGGTTGAGTATGATAAAATTTTTTTAATATTGCTTAGGCTATTTTGATCATCATGAATATCAACAAAAAGTGCACTGCTAAAACTGTTTATCTTACCCGTCTTGAGTTTAAAAGGTTGAAGATTACTTTTCTTTAAATCTTGCAGGTGCTGTTGTAATTGTTTGAATTGGAAATCATCATCGAATTGTGGAGATAAATCTGTTAAAAACCCACAAATATGTATCGTGATATGAAATTGTCGTGTGTTGGGATGAAATAAAAAATTTGAAAACTTTTGTCTCAATTGATTTAGATAAGCCCCTAAGGCTGGATGCTTAATTTCAATGTACCATAAAGCGTAGTTTTCCCTCCCTTTGTGCCACTCAGGATAATCATATGCTTGTGTTGCTACAGTGGTACTTTGGGAATGTAAAAACATGTTAAAATTCACATTCGTTTGAATGACTCTATTAAAGCATGGAATCCACTGATTTAATTGCTAAATTGCATGAGTGTTGTTCAATCAAAAGAGAATTTTATTCAATTTAATTGTTCAAGCTTACTTTTAAAATCTTTCATTGACTCAAAATAATCATCTGCCATGTCCAACATGCACTGATTTGGCGCTTTAATATCTCGAATCAAAATAGCTACACCACTTGCATCATGTGCTGAACGAAGCCCATTTTCTGAATCTTCAATCATAAAGCAGTTTTTTGGTGCTAAATTGAATTTTTCACACGCAGTTTTAAAAATTTCTGGATGAGGTTTTCCTTGTAATACCTCATCACCACACACTAAAAATTTAAAATAATGCTCAATATTGGCGATTTGAAGGTATTTCTCCGCAATCTCCCGCGCACTTGATGTAGCGACTGCCATGGGAATCTGACGTGAATAGAAATACTTCAATGTTTCGAGTACACCCTCTTTTAATGGCACGCCATTTGACTCAATCATCGCCAATTCAATTTGAGCTGCACGTTTGCGAATCTGCTGATAAGGAATATTTGCGCCATAAAATTGCTGTGCTAAAAGTTCAGAGCTTGACTCATTAAGCCCTAAGCATTGCATTAAATAATCCAGTGAGAATTCAAGCTGCATAATGTCTAAAGAGGCTTGTTGTAAAGCTTTAAATCTAAGCCGTTCTGTATCCAGTAAAGTGCCATCCATGTCAAAGATCGCAGCTTGAATAATATGTTGATGAAACTTCACACTTGACCTATAGAAAATAAATAAAAGGGAGACGTATATCTCCCACACATTAAAATAGCAAACTATTAAATATTATAGCATTGCTTAAGCTTTAAATAATCATAATAATAACTCTTGGTTTTATAACGCGCATAATCACATTCTTGTTTAAAACTGATCTCTTTTTCGTTATACAACATTTTCAACAAAGTTTGACCTTGTGAATTTTGATAAATATCCCACTGTACATTTGCAGCCATTGGGGAGATATCTTCACCACGCCATGTGCTGTTGTTGTAACTAAAAGTCTGTGAAAAAGGCACAGATTGCATCATGCCTTTCAGTTCCAAACTGGTGGCTAAAGGAATAATGATTTCAGCGTGGGCAAAACGAAGTACAGCAATATTCTTTTGACGCTTATTGATCACATCATCTACTTGTTTAAATAAATCTTGCTTGAGCGACTGCGCAATTTCAGTTGTGATGGCTTTGCCCGCATCAAAACTCGGTCCTTTACTATAGAAATCATTGGCATCGTTATATTGTGCATAAAACTTGGCAGCATCGATTGGCATATATTTGCTAAAATCTGTAGCGCCTAGTTCATCTTGCATTCCACCGGTAATAGAATATAACTCATATAAATACGCCGCCGCATCTACTGCACTTGTAATGGTATTTTTACCTTTGCCTTTTTCAGTAATTTGTTCACCTTGAGGACTGGTGACAGTAAACGATCCTGTATTACTAAAGGTATAGCCAGCTTGCCCCAGTTTTTGAATAAACGTTGCTTTAAAAATAGGTGTTAACACCGCTGTTGCGATTTTTTGTGCATTATTGTCTGCGCTTAATTCTTTAAGCTTTTGTTTTAAACTTAAATCATTTTCTTCATACTCTTGGTATTTCAGGCTTGCATCATAGACTTGCTTTTCTAAATCCGTTTTGATGTTGGCAAGATCATCCTGTGCATTCAAACTGTGAAAATATAAGTTAAAGCGACTTACACCACCATCTGCGATACTCGGTACAGATCCACTGTTTAAACTTTGATAACTCGCAGGTGTAATCGAACTCTTTAAATTCGGTTGCTGTTTTAACAATTCATTGCTAAAGAATTTTGCACTGTCTACGGCGCGATCTACGCCCGAACTTACGATTTGAATGGTTTTGCCCTGCTGACTGGCTTGATTAAATAAGTCAGGTAAACGCTGCAACAGTCGATCTGCAATTCCACGATGTTCTTTAATCCCGATCGATGATTCATTGCCATAACCATATTGGCGGATGCCTTCTACACCATAACCCAATAGAATATTGGCTTTCATCATTGCTTCTAGATCAGCACCAAGTTTTTCGCCCAATGGCGTTAAAGCATTTTCTTGTTTGGCTTTTAGCCACATGTTGTAAAGTGCTAGATCATATTTAATACTCGATAAACCACGTGAGCCATGTCGTGCAACAAGTTCAGTAAAAACTGCCTGATAGCCAGCAGGTTGAGCTTCATAAGTGCTTAATTTCTGTTGCGGTAAATAAGGTTGTTTGGTCTGCAAATATAAAGATGTAGTTGTCTGTGGTGCCGTTGTAGTTGAGTTCCTATTATCCGTATCATCATTACAGGCAGTAAGAAATAAACCAGAGCTCAAACATATAAATAAAGAATGTTTAAATTTTAAATTTTTCATCAGCAAAGTGTCATATTGGACTAAATGCCGAAGAAACTAGTCCAATAATATGACACTGATATGACTTTATCGATATTATTTTTCTCTATTCCATTTAAAAACAATGAAATAAACATAAAATACGGCAAAAATACCAATCAATAAATAATATGGAAAAATTATGTTGAATTGATACAGTGCTGTACTCAACAAAGGTGCAACCACTAAGCTGAGCGCTTGCACCATTGTACATAAGGCTGCTATTTTCGTTTGATCATGGATAGAGACCGACTGTGATGCACCTGTGGTAAATGCAGGCATTAAACACGCCACGGCAATCCCATAAAAAATATAAGCGAGCTGAAAGATGATGATCTCTTGGGTATATGTCGACATCAACAACCCTATCAACATTGCCGATAATCCAGCCACCAATAAGGTTTGCAATGACCATTTTAACCATTTTGAAATTGCCACTTGCATAGCAACCAATGCAATACCAACAATTAATGAACATTGCGAAAAATACAATGCACTTTGTTCAATACTGAACTTAAATTTATCTTGGATATAAAAGCCAGCCGTTAAATTCAGGGTAACAATGGCGATGTACAAACTGAATCCTAAGATTAGCCAGATAAAAGCTTTGTTTAACGTATGTTTATTTTGATTCTTTGTTTGATACTGCTCATCAATATCCAGTGGTTGATTGGCTAAATCCGTATGGTTTTGATGCAAATTTTCTGGAAATTCGACTGAATTTTGATTATTTTTTTGGTAAAAGCTTACGATCAATATACTTAAGATTGCGAGAATCACCACAGCCAACCACATGGGAATTAAGATCCCATAAACGATCAATAATGTCGTTAGAAATGGTCCTAAAATTAATCCTAAACTGTTGAATGCACCAAACTTTGCCATCATTTGGCTACGTTGTTTTTCTTCTTCATAGCGTGTCATCACATAACTTTGTAAAGCAATCTGCGGCATTGCCATAAAAATACCTGTACTGCTGCGACTTAATAACAGTAAAGCAAATAACAGCCCTGCTGGTACACTATAATGCAATCCATAACTGAGTACACCTGAGAACAGTCCCCATGTGATGGTCATACCAATAAAACCTAAACTGAGTAAATAATATTGATTTTGTAATTGAGTTTTTTTTGAGATCCAGATTGCCGTTAAACTCATCAACAAAGCACTTGCAGAAATCAATAAGCCTGCTTGAAGTTCTGACATTTTAAGCTGCCGAATCAAGGGTGCAAGCAAAGGCAAAATCATGGAAAAACTCATTCCATTTGCTAGACTTGCAGCTAATAAAATCGTATTGTTTTTATTCATTTAGACCTTATTCAAATATCAAGTGAGCAGATAATCAAATACATTATGCAATTGAGACGCATTTCCATATTGATCAAATTAAAAAGCCTCTTTTACGTGATTGATTGGCAAAAGAGGCTAAAGGTTTAATTAATATTTCACGCTATAGCTTAGACCATAGGTACGACCTTGTGCTGGTAAGCTTGAGATTGCACCATAAACAGTTGAAACAGCTTGGCTATATACTGATTTATAATCTGTATTCCAGACATTATACACACCAAATCCAAGTGTCCCAGGTCCAACTTTGGCATTAGTAATCACATCCATCGTTGTAAATCCCTTAATCTCAGCGGGTGGACGAGTTGAGCCACTGTCGATCGCATCTTGACGCGCTTTGTCTGTCCCACCTATGGCTAAGGCTTGTACTCGCACACCAATGCCATCATCAAACTGCCAATCTGAATAAACCGTTCCTTTTAACGGTGCTATCCGTATAGCATCCAATTCTTGCCATTTACCTTGAGTATTCTTATATTGCCCAGTGGTATATGCTGCTGTTCCACCGACAGTCCAATTCGATGAAATTGGATAAGAGAGATTCGCTTCTGCACCATACACACGTTCATCCGTGTCAATAACCTCTATAGCATAATTCGGTGGTCCAAATTTCAGACTCTTGTCTGAATCATTATAAAACGCAGTAATACCTGCATTTAAACCTTTGGCACCTTGAATTCTCCAACCCAATTCATAGTTATTAACTTTAATTGGATCAATCGTTTGACTACTTACTACAAAGTTTGCAGGTACATCACGCAGCATACGTTGTATGTCTGGTAAATTTGAACCTTGTGAGAAATTGGCAAAAACTTGTTGTGCATCGGTCAGATGATAGACAGCCCCAATATTAAATAAAGTTGCATCATGTTTAACCGTTCCACCATTTAAGGTTTTTGCTTGATAAGTTGGCACTATATCAGCGACGACTGCTTCTGTGTAAGGTGTTGACGAATCAACATCACTTTCAACGCGCTCATATCTTATGCCCGCTTGTAAATCAATACGGTCGGTAATATCCAATTGGCTTTGCGCAAAAAAACCGAGCTTACTGGTTTCTACATCTGGACCGAATTGATAGCGCTTAAGCGGTTTAAAGGATAAACCATTACTTCCCATAAATGTGGCTAAATCATAACGTTGCATATCCTGACGGTCTTGCTCATTTTCATAATCTATCCCATAGGTCAGACCTAACTTACGACCTTGTAAATTAAAATCTTTTTGTAAAGCAAGTCGAGCGCCCCAAACATCAATATCTGTATCAGATTGATAGACTAAATAAGTGCTACCTGGCGTTGGTAATGCAGTATGAGCAATTGGATTCGCTGCTGGATACCAACGGGCTTGTTCATTACGATAATAGGCTTCAGCATTTAAAATCTGCGTAAAGAAGTCATCATTTTGGTATTGGGTATTAAAACTATAGCGTTTGGTTCTTGGCTGATCATCGAGCTGTAATCCTTTAACGGCTTTTTGGCTCGGTTGTGCACCAAATAAGACCGCAAGTCCTGGACCATAGTCTGGTCCATAATCACTGTCTTGTTCATCGTTATAATATTGACCACCAAAACTGAGACTTTGACCATCGGCAATTTTCCAAGTCAAACGTCCATTCACATCGATGGTTTCAGTATCTTGACGATCCGTCTGCGCAACTTCAGGTCCGACTCGATCGCCATGACTGTCTTGGATTTCACCACGTTTAGCATAGCCAATACCGAGTGTTCCTTTTAGAGCGTCTTGATTGAATGAAATGCTTTGTGATGCTTCATAAGCCATTGCATCACTTTTAAAGTTGTTGCCAGACGTGACACCGACTTTAGTTTCAAAACTTAAAGGTTCTTCGCCACCATTTTTTGTAATGATATTGATGATTCCACCTGTTGCGCCAGAGCCATAAATACTACTTGCGCCAGAAACTACCTCAATTCGCTCAATCATAGATGGGCTAATGCTATTGAGTTGTCGTGAACCATCGCGATAACCTGTTTGAGGTACACCATCAATCATGTATTGGACCACACGCCCACGCATCGTCATACCATAGTTTGATGTTGTACCCGTATTCGGCGTTAAAGACGGTACCAACAAGCCTAAAATATCTGCAGTGCTTTTACCCGCATTTGCCTGTTTTTCGATTTCAGCATGATTAATGCTATACACTGTTCCAGCGATTTCGGAAATACTTTTTGCAGAGCGTGTGGCAGTTACAACGATGGGTGCCAAGCTTTTCACTTCTGATACGGTATTGTCATTATTATTCGCAGGCTCTTGCGCATAAAGTTGAGTACATACAGCTAAACTTAAACAGGTCAGTTGTATATGTATTGATTTTTTTCTCATGAGTTATCCTTCCATAATCTTTGATTTTGGATTTATTTGCGATTTTGAAATAATGAGATGTGATAAAATTACACTCACTACAGATGCTACGGCCAGTACAATATAAAAATTGCCATAACCTAATGATTTGGCCAGAAAACCTGAGCCTGCCCCACCAATGAAATAGACCAACAATTCAAAACACACCAGAATTGTAAAATCAGTTCCTGCTTGTTCTTTTGAGCTATTTTGCATGAAGTATGCATAAAGCGAAGTCATTGCAATATAACGAATTGCAAGAAACGCAATGACAAAAATTCCCAATAATAAATGCCACTGGTTTAACCAACCGAGCAAAATAGCAAGTCCCAATAATCCGTAGATTAAAGTTCGTAGCCAGCCCGCCCAAACCAGTAACTGTGTTGCCTTTATTTTTTTCAATAAGAGTGCTGCTGAAACCGCAGCTAACAACCCCACACCTGCACCCACTACAGACATCAATACTCCAATCTGTGACAGTGACCAGTGTTGATCAATGAGCATTGGGTTAAGCATTGCCATTGCAGGTGCTTCGACAAAGCGATAGCAGACAATTAATAATAAAGCCCAACGAATTTCTGGTCGTTTAAATGCGCGAATCAGGCTTGGAGGATTTTGCGCAATATGTTGTTCTTTGGGTTTTTCTTTGATTTGAAACACAGCCAGCATGGTTAAAGCTGTCATCACCGCTAAACACGTTAATGCTGTTTGCCAACCATGATATTGATAGAGCCACAATGTCGCCGCACCACCAATCATACTCCCGATGGCAACACCAATACTCTGCGCCATACTGCCAAAACGATAATCTTGTTCAGAGAAAGCTTCAACAGTATAGCCGTCTATGGCAATATCTTGCGTTGCTGCAAATGTTGAAATCCATAGTCCAATCACGACAAACACAGCCAAACCATATGAAAACTGGGTAAATGCCAGTGCCAATACGCCCAGTACCAAAGCAATTTGCGTAAACAGCAACCAGGTTTTTCGTTTTCCTAATTTTTTAACATATATTCGATCAATCAACGGCGCCCAAAAAAACTTAAACGCCCATGGAATATATAACAGTGACAACATTCCAATCCAGCGTAAATCAACCCCTTGATGCCTTAAAATTGCAGGCAGTGCCACATTGTAAAAATACAAAGGCAAAGCATGTGCTAAATACAGAACAATCACAACACTCAAGCTTAATATTGAAATCTGCTGTGTCATTGATGTATTTTTTGAATTATCTATGTTCTGCATATCCACCTCTGCACCGCCCACTGCAGTGCATCACAACGATCCAACGTGACGTAATAAGGAACACGCCAAGCCACATGTAAAGCTGGTGAATTCAGGCGTTGTTGATCTGCATCATCAAGCGCAATCCGCACCAATCCCACACAATATTTAAAAAATTTGACTTTATTTTTTTTATACCAAGCGGCTTGAACTTGGCGATATTCCTCTGGGAAAGTCGTACCATCTAGACTTTGCATCACCAGTGCAAAATTTTGTTGATGATGCAAAAAGTTTTCAACTTCTGCGAGCCACTGCTCAAATTCAGCAATTGATACATCTTTTGAAAACGTCATATCCATAATTTGAATATGTGTAGACTGGTAACTCATATGGAGGGTTCAACTCGCTCTGTTTGGTTGGGAAATTTCTTTTGCGCAAGATATTGCTGGGACTGCGTAAGAAAATCACCAAATTTTTGATAAAAGGTCTCTTTAAAACAATAATACAGCATGGCATCTTTTTCAGGCATTGGAATTATACCCTGAGCTTCATAGCACATGTCTTCGACCACTGCTGCATAAGGTTTGACTTTAGAGTCAGGTTCACCCACGATTTTCAGAGATGCTGCATTTTCAAAAATATAAAAGCTTAATAAACGCATGACCGCTCTTAAATAACCTTTACCAAATGCTGATTTTTCACCAAAAAGTAGATGCCAACCTAAATCTAATTCATGTCCCGAATAATAACGCCCCAATCTATCACGTTTTCCTTCATAAATTTCGGTATAACCTACATCTTGCCCGTCTACACCAACAATTAACAAACGATGGTGGTCGTCAGCCAATTGTTTTTCAAAATATACTTTGAGTTCAACTTCAGACTTATTCAATTGCCACTGTGGAATTACATGCGGTTCATGCATCCACTTATGTAACAGTGCCATATCATCAGGATATTTCACTTGGCGCAGATAAAATTGTGTACCATTCTCATAGTATTCATAAAAATCAGGTAATTGGCTTGATAGTGTTTTCATTAATGTCACCTTGATAAAATTCATTAATTCAATATTTAAGATTCATTTTCAATGCTATACAGACAGACTTGCTGAATGCTTTTGTGTTAAATGCTGTCGTTGCGATTGTTGATCTGCCCACTGTTGTAATGTGGTTGGACTGACAGGATTGGCAATTAAATCTAAAAAGACAGGAACAGGACGCTCGGCTTCATCGTTATAACTGGTGGTAAATAAACGCACCCGATTTAAGCAGATCTTGTCATATTGGCTTCTAAACATTGCAAATTTTTCAATACGTGCTGAAAGCTCAGGGTGTTGTTGATGAAATTCAGCAATCACATCCGAAATTGTTTGCCAAAACTCCACTTCGTTATGTGTTGGAAAATCTTGTAGGAATACATTACTGATATAACGGTAATGCACCATGAACAAACCTGTAAAAATAAAGTGACTGAGCTCCAAAGCCGAATGGCGAAGTAAAATTTTTCCTTCTTCTGGAAGTTCTGAAAGCTCAGGGAAGTCTTCATCTACCAGATTAATATCATCAATAAAGTCTTTCAGTACCATGGCTTTGGGTACACCATTTTCGTGAATTAGCATGGTATTTTCACCATGTGGAGAAAATGCAAGACCATATTTATACAAGCAGATCAGTAAGGGTTTTAAACTGACTGTTGCGAAT
Organism: Acinetobacter sp. B-6; assembly: GCF_056930735.1. Classification (NCBI taxonomy): domain Bacteria; kingdom Pseudomonadati; phylum Pseudomonadota; class Gammaproteobacteria; order Moraxellales; family Moraxellaceae; genus Acinetobacter; species Acinetobacter sp. B-6. The sequence goes on from NZ_JBXPBY010000002.1 coordinate 105,989, forward strand.
TGTTTTAACCATGCCAAAGGTGTTAGACCTGATGCTTGAACAAGCACATCTAGAACAGATCTGCCTTGAATATCACGATGTAATAACGCAGCTTGGGAGAGTACTTGCTGATGATCTGCGACATAAGGATCGATACTTTCACGCCACAAACAGCCAAATAACTCCTTGAATTGATAAGGTGCACCTTCGATTTGGTCATAACAAGGCTGCTGAATGGTTAGCGTCGCAACTTCACCTAGAAAAACCACGCCAGATTTTTGTAAATCTGCATCTTGTTTGAGTAAATTTTTTAGCCAAGCCGTCACAGCTGGCGCAGCTAAATTTCGTTTTGATGGTAATCCTCGATAAACTGCTGTATTAAAAATACTTACTGGTAGTTTAATGTAATGACGTTGTGTGTTTGATGTGTTGCATAATGTCCGAATAGATTGCATTGGTACATAATCATCTTGACCGATATCAAGCTCTACAATCCGCTGATGGACAATTTCGTTGCTGTAAGTCGGTACAATCCATTGGTGCCATTGCCAAGCATGTACAGGGATTAAATAATAATCCTCTGCATTCAAAGCATGGCTTTGCATTGTTTCACGAAATTTATTCAGTTCCTCAGCATCAAACTCATACAGATAAAGGTCACCTGCTTGCCATTCAGGTGTTGAACGAAATTCAGCCAAATCACGATGTACAGCTAGCCAGAGTAATTTGACTTTAGGTGAGACTTCGGGTGCAGCACTGAGGTAGTCGTCATAACCAAATCCCATACGCCCCTTGCTCATAATAAGCCATGGGTGTCCACGTAACATCCCTTCAATCTTATGGTGTGATTCAGTGAGTACCGCTGTACTATTTAAGCGATTTTCATCAAAGACATGCGCTTCTGCCAACCACGTATTATTCATTTCTTTGATCAAATAAGCTTTGGTAAAGGGCTTTACTTCGGCTTGATTAGAAAATGCTGCAATAAATTGATGCAGATTCCAAGCCGCTTGGGTGGAATCTGCATTCAAATCACGTACTGAGCCTTCTTCAATCAACCAATGTCCTAACAAATATTGTTTGGCATTAAACTGATAACGGCGGTCATCCAGCGTCAACTGAAATAAATCACCGCCTAAGTTTTCAGCCTGAATAATTTCCTCATATAAAAATTCAGCAATTGCCATTTCGATCAGGCGTTGTCCTGCACTCCGCCACTGCTTTTGATTAATTTGTAACTGTGCAAAACTCATATGCTTTTCTCAATATTTGAATATCTTTGTGGGTTTTGTTTATGCTGAGAACTTTGCGACAAAGTTGCTGATGTCATTTTCAGATTTTTTGCCGAATGCTCAATTTCATTAGACGGTCTATATGACTGTACTGCTGGATTTTTCTGAATCGCTTGTACTTGTGGATTTTGCAAAGGATCAAAGTGCTGGAAACATTGCGACTGTTCAGGTAGGTCATATAAGGCATAACCCAATAGCTGATTAGCAATCGTTGCCGCACGATATGCACCCAAGCCCAAGTCTGGTGTACCTACACCATGACTATGCATTTCCATATTTTGTACATAGATTTCGCCAATACCTGTATATGCAGTACGATAATCAACTGTAATATCCCAATGTCCCTGTGCATTGGTTTGAATATGTGGTTTAACATGCTTGAGAAATTCAAACTCTGGACTTATATAGCCTGTCGCGCAGACAACATAATCACTGTCAATACTGAACTGATTTAAGCTGACACGATCCTGAAAAATCAGTTTGATTTTCCCTTTATCTGTCAGCGCAGCATCAATTAAATTCGATTGGCTATGCAAATGTGTCGCAAGTTGTTGATTGGCAATATTTCGATGGTAAAACTTTTTATAAATTTCTCGAATGGTCTGAGCACTAATACCTTTATAAAGATAGGCTTGCTTCGCTAACTGCACATCCTTATTTAAATCATCAAATTTATAAAAATGCTGAATATAATCTGGACTAAAGTGTTCCAATCCTAAAGGCGTATATTCCATCGGGAAAAAGCCATTGGCACGTGTTAACCAGTTTAAGTTAAACTGTGGTTTAGACACTTGATCAAATTGATACTGTCGATCAAATAAATCTAAAAAGATTTCAGCTGCTGACTGACCCGAGCCTAAAACTACCACATTGCCTTGCAAATCTTGCGTTGAATGTTTCAGATAGTCTGCTGAATGCTTGCAACGTTCAGGATACGCTTGCATAAACTTACGCACACATTGTGGTACATAAGGAACATTCCCAGCACCCAATACAAGATTTCGACAATTGTAGCGTTGCTGAATACCATCTTGGTGCACAGACACTTCAAAACCATAGCTTTTCGGGATGATATCCGTCACTGTAGACAGATACTGAATACATTCAAGCTGATCAGCAACCCATTGACAATAATGGTTATATTCCTTACGCGGAATATGTGGCTGCTCAAGAAAATAAAACTTATATAACCTTTGCTGATCTTTTAAATAATTGAGAAAACTAAACGGACTGGTTGGATCTACCATAGAGACCAAATCTGCCATAAATGGAACTTGCAATAAGGTATTCGGCAACTGCATACCTGCATGCCAATCAAACTGTTCCTTTTTTTCAAAAAAGAGATATTGCAAATCAGATTTTTTGTGTAACAGACTGGCTAAACTTAAATTAAATGGACCTAAACCAACAGCAATAAAATCAAGCATAGATCGCATCCTTCTGTTTAAGACACAAAGGATTCGGCAATTGAACATAAACTGATTGCTGTTCAACAGGTGCAATCAACTCATCTAATTCATATAAACGCGTCAGCAAGTTACCTTTATACGGCAACGTAGGCTGATATAACAAAGCATGTAATAAAGTGCTTTCAGGATACTGTTGCAGCAAATCAGATAACTTATCCTGCAAGACATGTATGAGTCTTTGCTCTGAAATACTGCCAGTCGCGCCAATTGCATTAATAATGCCGAAAATAGTATTGCCAAAGAAATAGTAGCTAAATCTTTCATCTACAAAAGACTTAGGGCCAACAGCATGTGCTTTTTCATCAAGTTCAGGAAACTCTTTTAATATTTCAGTAGCATATTCTTCGATATAGTAAAAACCTTGATTATCCCTTAACCATAAATTTTTAGGATAGGCATTTTCTAACTCAACCAAGACATTCTGTTGATGGGATTCAAATGCCATGCCGTAACGATGATAGAGATACATCATCGGCACTAAACTGATTTCCAAGAATTGCTTAAACCAATTCAATGCGATTTGTTCAATATTGTGCTGTGGTTCAGCTTGGGCAATGTCTTCAAATAAATGATCAAAACGATTTAAATCCTTTTCAGGATGATCCTGACACAAGGATGCAATACAGGTAACCTGCTGCTTTTTATCAAAAGGTTGATCTCTAAAAATACAAATGGTTTCATCGACAATGTTGCCATCAAGCCTTAGAGCAGTCCAAGCGGGATCGTTCACTGCTTTGAGTGTAGGACAATGTTGAACAATTGACTGCCCCATCTGCCCATGCCATAAACGATGCGTCATTTCACCACGATGACATTCTTTGGCTAAATTAATTCGAATTGAGTTGGTGATCATCACCGATAATGAAGGCTTAACCATCCACGGCGCAGCATAACTTGCTAAGGTTCTTACTGAAGTGGTTGCTGAAAATTGCCAAGCTTTTTCGCCAAAATCGATTAACTTATGTTTAGCTTTTAATTCTTTATACCAGTCTTTACTTTGTAAATATCGTGCTTGCCAAGGATGCAAAGGCAATAACTTATAATTTGAATAGGTATTTAGCAAAGTGATTTCAGCTTCATTTAAATACCAATGTATCTCTTGCCTAAGTTGTGAAGTGATATCCTCTGCACACGAAGCATTACTCTCAGCGACATATTCTGGTGCAACCAACCAGTAATACAACTGAGTTTTACCTTGATGTTCAGGAGAAAATTTCAACCAGTCTTCATGGATAAATCCCAACCTACTTTTTGGCGCAGGATGCATACTATGTCCAAGAATTAATGCTTGTTCTGATTGAATGAAGTCCTGTTTTGCCTGAATTAAACGATCAAAATCAGGCTGTCGATGTGTTAAAAACTGAAGCAATGCATCTCGACTTTGAATCCACTTTTCGACCAGTGATGCGCAATCCAGTGTTTGTGAAGCATTTTGTACCAACTCTTCTAACAGCAAGCTGACCATCGCAATTGCGCTAAACTGTTGTATTTGTCCTTTAGTGAAGACTTGTGGAAGTCTGGCAATTCTGTGTCTGCCAACAAAACTACTATATGACAATGGAACAAATAATTGAGACTGAATTGATTCCAAAGGAATTATTAACAACGTCAAGCCTTGGCTAAACGTGAGTTGAGTAGAATTTTGTTGATATTTTTCAAGTAAAATTCCACTGCCTGTTTCTTGTGAGTATGCATTGATTAGGTGCTGCATCGCCAAACGGCTGGCAAGCTCTTTCATCTGACCATATCCTCTGTACAAGACTTTTTACTGCACTAAAAAGTTCTAAATTTAATTTATGTTTTTTCTTGGATCATGCTGTCATGCTCAGCACAAATCGATCTTAATGTTAATAATTCTCATTTAAGAATGCAATTTTGTATTTTTCATGTATTAGGATAGTTAACTTGATGATTTTATGAATTTTTATCATACATCGTATTTTTTTCGATCATTAATATCTTAAAATTTTCAATTGTAATAAATGATAATATTCTCATTTAGGATTGAGAGATTTCATGAAAATTTTCATCAAATTGCATTATTTGTATAGTTTCTTGTTCAATATCACAAATTAATTTAAAAAGTAGAAAGAAGAAATGAATCGAAATGGAAAATGTGTATTGGGTTTAAAATTATAAGCCATCTTGGCTTTTTTTGCGGCACTCAATATTTCTTCAGTTTTAAAATCAGCTAGATTGGCATTCAAGATTTGAGCATCAATAACATCACCTTTCTCATTGACCCAAAATTCAAGCTCCACAAAATAATTTGTTTGTTTCGCTGTTTGGTGAACATATTCAGCATCCTCAGGACTAAATTGAGGGCTGACAGGTACAATCCATTCGGGCTGAATTCTCGGAGTAAAGAATTCATCTTTATCTACGACCATACCATTTTTCCCCATAATGAGTCGATTGATGAAGTTATATGCATAAGCGGACTGTAAGGACAAAATTACCGTAAAAAAAACCAAAACTGTTATTTTATTTTTCATAAGATTGACCTTGTATTTTGATTTGGAAATCATACAGTTAATGATTAATATTATCTGAACTATCTTTCACGGAAATGATGATATAAAAATATGGACCATTTAGAAAAAGATATGATTGATTAAAATTTAAAGAAAACCTGAATTCACAAAATCCTATAACTTCATCTATCGTTTTGTTTAATCTTAGCGATATCATTTACAAGCTGCATCCAGAATAAATAATACGGCAGGATTGTTGGTTAGCTAAAGAACAAAACATTAGTGCAGCTTCTTTCGCCTTATCCTCTGAAACATTATATTTAATTTCAGATTTTTGACCGCCATTGATTGGATCAGCCACCGCAACACAACCATTTTTATAAGTATGGGATACCTCACACTTCTGTACAGCATGTTGCTGACATGCTGTTAATGCATCAGCTTGTGCTGCATCTTTCGATGTATGGTTTTTTGAGAAACCAACTGAACGTCCCTTTAATTCTCTGCCTTTTTCTTCTGCAATCGCTCCCCATAAGTTTTCAGCCATAGGATACAATGTTGGATTTTGATTATAATTTCCACTACCTCCGTTAGGAATCGGCGCGCAACCTTGAACACCTTGCCCACCGATTGGATAATATCCTGATGGACAATTGCCTTCTGCATAAACATTGGTAATTGCTAAAAAAATAATAAGACCAGCAAAAATAGGAAATTTAAAAATCTGATGACTAGTCATGATCACTTTATCTATTCCTTTATGAAAATAATCTCTAGTAAAAAATTATTCATCTTTAATTTTATCAATTTGTCATTGATTCATCATAAATCAAAAAAAATATTAGCAGCACATCAAGCTACAAGAATCATGTAATTTTTTATATTTATTCATGTTAGTTCTATTTTAACGATGAATATAAATCGACCTAAAAAACTTGCTTTTCCTTTAGATAGAAGAAAGTTTGAACTGATGGCTATTCTGCTTGTTCAAAAAGGAGGTTTCAGAAAATAATTAAAAATTTCATGAATAACATTTTTTTAATTCTTCGCTAAAGAAAGCTTAGATATCCAAAACATCTACAAAATTTGCACCCAAAACCTGTGCCAAATCTTGTGGCTTCACGCCAATATCCAGACCTCGTTTTCCACCACTGACATAAATTTTTACTAATGACGCTGCACTTGCATCTATGACGGTTTTTAAACGTTTTTTCTGACCAACAGGACTAATGCCACCGACTAAATAGCCAGTTAAACGCTCAGCATCTTTAGGATCTGCCATATGCAATTTTTTACAGCCAAAAGCACTTGCCACTTTCTTCAAATTCAGTTGATGATTCACTGGAACAACAGCGACAAAATAATTTTTATCATCAGTCACCATTAGTGTTTTAAACACTTCTTCAACGTTTAAGCCTAGTTTTTCCGCCGCTTCTAAGCCAAAACTCTTGGCGTTCACATCATGTTCATATTCATGGATAGAAAATTCAATTTTATTTGATTTTAAAACTTTACAAGCAGGTGTCATATGATCAACAAGATATGGAAATTAAAAAGATATTGAAATTATAGGACGATTGTTAAAATTTTTAAATTCGTTTTCAACATTCGTCGCTTAAAATTATCGCTTGTAAAATCTTGAACAACCTGATTAAAATTACCACAAAGACTTTATTTTAATAGAACAATGCCATCTATCTATCAATTAAAACCAGCCTTTCAAAACTTACTCCGCCCCTTAGTACAATGGCTTTTTAAGCGAGGTGTAACTGCCAATCAAGTGACACTTTTTGCGATGTTTATTTCATTGGCTTTAAGCATTTTTTTATACTTATATTATTTGAATCATCCTGTGAATTGGTGGTTGTTATTGTTTCCGTTGTGGATGCTGATTCGAATGGCTTTTAATGCAATTGATGGCATGTTGGCACGAGAATTTAATCAACAATCCAATTTAGGTGCTTTTTACAATGAATTAAGTGATGTTATTGCAGATACAGCACTCTATGTCTGTCTAATTGCTTTTGCTTTTATCCATGCAAAATTACTGTTATTGGTGGCTTTCCTTGCTATTTTAAGTGAGTATACAGGTGTCATGGCACCTCTGATCGGTCAACAACGTCGTTATGATGGTCCTATGGGAAAAAGTGACCGTGCATTTTGGTTTGGCTTAATGACTGTGGTCATTGTATTTTTTCCACTGCTCAGTACAAATTTACAACTACTCAGTTTAATCTGTAATGGCATACTCAGCCTTATGGGTGTGTTACTGGCTTTAACAATCTATAACCGAATTAAAAATAGTTTAAAAACAGCTTCATAAAATAGTTTCATCTTTCAGGGTAAATTGCTATGTATAACAATAGTCACCACACCTTCACCAGTCACGATGGCACAGCATTGTTCTATCAACACTGGGCGACACAAGCACCATCGGAAACAAAAAAAGCCATTATCTTATTTCATCGTGGTCATGAACATTCTGGACGTATGGCACATTTAGTTGAGGAACTTAATCTTCCAGATTTTGATTTCTTTGCATGGGATGCCCGAGGTCATGGCGACTCTCCAGGTGAACGTGGAGATGCCCCAAGCTTTTCTGCTTGTGTTAAAGATATTCAATACTTTGTTCAGCATATTCAGCAAAACTATGCCATTGACCCAGAGAATATTGCAGTTGTTGCACAAAGTGTGGGCGCAGTACTTGCAGCCACATGGGTGCACGACTATGCTCCTAAAATTCGTGCTTTGTGCTTAGCATCGCCAGCATTTGACATTAAGCTGTATGTCCCCTTTGCTGAACCAAGTTTAAGGATCATGGCAAAGCTACGTGGCAACTTCTTTATTCAAAGTTATGTCAAAGCCAAAATGCTGACTCATGATGAAGATCGAGCGCAAAGCTACGATACTGACCCGAAGATTGCCAAAGCGATTTCGGTAAGAATGTTACTCGGGCTTTATGATGCCTCAAAACGCATTGTTGCTGACTCACAAAATATTTTTGTACCAACACAAGTATTATGCTCAGGCTCAGATTTTGTGGTTTTCCAAAAACCACAACGTGAGTTTTATCAAAAGCTTCCGCATCCGAAAAAAGAATTACACATTTTAGATGGTTTCTTTCACGATACATTAGGTGAAAAAGACCGACATATTGCAACGGAGAAAATACGTCGCTTTATTCAACAATGTTTTGCGACTGCTTATCAGGCACCTGATGTTTTAAATGCCGATAAAATTGGTCCAAGCTGCGCAATTGCAGAAGATCTCAGCTCACCATTACCGGCTAAATCAATCAAAAATGCATTTTGGGAAGTCACCAAAAAGAACTTAAAAATAGGTAGTCATTTATCTCAAGGTTTAAAAATTGGTGAAGATACGGGTTATGACTCAGGCAGTACTTTAGATTTTGTTTATCGTAATCAAACCGAAAGTAGCAACCCGATTGGTAAAATTATTGATCGTCAATATCTCAATGCAATTGGTTGGCGTGGTATCCGAGTACGCAAACAAAATATCGAATCTTTACTGCAAAAGTACGCTGATATTCTGATTAAAAAGCGTAAACCACTTCGAATTATGGATATTGCATCAGGTCATGGGCGCTATATTTTAGATGCGGTTGCTCAATTGCCTAAACAGCCTGAGTCAATTCTGCTCCGTGACTATAGTGACATTAATGTAGCTGCTGGACAGAAAATGATTGCTGAACGTGGCTTAACGGATATTGCAGAATTTGTTCAAGCAGATGCTTTTGATACTCAATCTCTGGCATCGGTAAAACCAAAACCATCACTCGCTGTGGTATCTGGTTTATATGAGTTATTTAGTGATAATGATTTATTGCGTCAGTCACTCGATGGGTTAAGCAAAGCTGTTCTAAAAGATGGTTACTTGATTTATACAGGTCAAATCTGGCACCCACAACAAGAGTTTATTGCTCGTGCGCTCACTTCACATCGTCAAGGTGATGCATGGGTGATGCGTTTACGTTCACAGGCTGAAATGGATGCACTTGTTGAAGCTGCTGGCTTTAAAAAAGTCGATCAGTGCATTGATGAGTTTGGAATATTTACCGTTTCAGTCGCACAGAAACTTTGACACCATCAAATCAAGTTAGGATTCAATAGAATGTGCAGGGATGCTCACTTAACTTAAATGAGTTAAAGAATATGTACACACTTGAAGATATGAGGAAATTACCTCTTTGGCCTAAGAATCAATTTCGTTTGAATTATGATGTGGACTTAGATGGTGATAACTATGAATGGCGTGAGTGTGTAGCACATATTATAAATATTTTACAAAGATTTTATTCTGTTGAGATCGTTTACGAACCACCTTTTGAACCTTACGAAGATTTTGTCGAGCTAACATATTCAATTAGTAATGAAAAAATAATAATCGGAAATGATTTTTTATTTTCCATGATTTGGATTGAAGCAGATACAGTCGAATTAGCTTTAGAAATTCAAAATATACTTTCTCAAGAGAATAATCGTCCGAAGGATAGACTTTTAAAATCAAATCATTCGATTACTCAAATGAATGTTCTCGCAAGTTCTGAATCATACATCAATGACCAAAAAATTGTTTCTGATCATTCTAATCACCTCCAACACAATCAATTTAATAAAAATTTTATGATCAACCATCTCATCAAAGAATCAGGAACCTGGAAATGGGGCTTGCTTTGCTTGGTTCTCCTTGCACCTTTCTTTTTCCTTACTTATGGCTTTGCAAATCAATACGCATCGGGGTTAACGGATGTTCCAAGTATTGTTTTTGACTGGGAAAAAAATATTCCGCTCTGGCCTTGGACTATTGTCCCTTACTGGTCAATTGACCTGTTTTATGGTCTGTCTCTGTTACTGTGCTGGAACAAATTTGAACTGAAACAACAGGCGCTCAGATTGTTTTTAGCACAAGTGATTTCGATCAGTTGCTTTTTATTGTTCCCGTTAAAATTTAGTTTTGAACGCCCTGCCTTAGATGGTTTTTTTGGACTATGGTTTGATGTGCTGATGGGTTTTGACAAGCCTTTTAACCAAGCACCTTCTTTGCATATTGTTCTTTTAGTGATTCTTTGGGATTTTTATCGTAGACATGTACAAGGTTTATGGAAATACTTGGTGGACTTTTGGAGTGCGTTGATCGGACTGTCCATCCTTACGACATGGCAACATCACTTTATTGACCTTCCTACAGGAATTTTAGTCGGTGCTTTGTGTTTGTGGTTATTCCCAATAACCGTTAAATCACCATTTAGAAAAGATGGCTTACAACAGCTAACGGCAAAACATTTAAAACTAGGCAGTTACTACCTGTGTGGTGCTGTAATTTTCCTAATCTTAGCCTATGAGTTAAACCCTTGGGGATTATGGCTAATCTACCCAGCGGTCAGCTTATTTATCGTTGCCCATAGCTATAGTTTTGTACGTCCTCATTTTTTCCAAAAGCAAACCAATGGAAAAATGACCGTCGCTGCACAGATTTTACTTGCACCGTACCTTATTTTCGCGTGGCTCAATAGCCGAATTTGGACTAAAAAACATCCTGAAGATTCATTGGTCATTGACTCAGAGCATAGAAAAATCTTTATTGGGCGTATCCCCACTCAAAAAGACAGCGAAAAATATACCGCAGTATTTGACTGTGTTGCAGAATTACCCTTAAACAGTGGATCTGAATATCAACAGTACCCAAGTCTTGATTTGATTCCTTTGCAAGCCAATCAACTTGAGTATGCGGTAAATCAATTCAATCTCTTACTCACCAAAATTGATGGCACGCCATCGCAAAACATTCTCATCTGTTGTGCCCTTGGATATTCAAGAAGTAGCGCACTACTCAGCGCTTGGTTAATGCAACAAAACCAAGACAGCACTGTTGAAGAAGTCGTTGAAATCATCCGCAAGGCACGTCCGTGGGTGGTGTTAAAAGCACCACAAATTGAAGAGCTTGAAATTTATCAACTCAAATTAAAAGGCTTGGCGCCATGAAAATGAAATTTTTCATCGTTGCCAAGCTTTTATCTGCAACTGGTGGTTTGCTACTTTCTGGCTATGTTGCATTTGCTTTATCTATTTTTGCGATCCTATTTAAAGGTTGGCAGACCATAGAGCTTTGGATATTCATTGTCATTACATTATTGCTCATGGCTGTTCATCATTACCTTTCATTCCGTGTCAAATTTGATGCGGAATTGATTGAAATGCTGGCGATCCAATCTAGAGCTGATAGCATTGAACATCTTACTCAGCAATTCGATCAAAGCTTACTTGAAATGAAACTTCTTCCGCAAAATAAAGTCGGTCGAGATTGGACACTGCGTTTTGCTGGCTGTTTTCGCTTAATCAAGCTGCAAATTGCCTTAGTATTGATACAGTATCTGGTTTTAATTATTTTAATTTATCGAATCATTTAAGTGAACATTTGAGTCAGAATATAGATGGTAGTTAGTTTTTCTTTCTTTAACTTCGACCAAAGCAAAGTCATGAAAATCGCTGTATTTGAAGGACTAAGATAATGAAATTGCTTCAAGTTAGGCTATGATTTAAAAAGTAATAATGATAAATTAATATTGTGATATAAATGATTTTTACTATTTATTCAAAAGCGTTAATTTAAAATCGATCATGTGGGGCTGTTGAATTCAATATTATTCTGCTCTTTTTTAAAGCAGAAATTTAAGTTTTCATCATTTCAATATCATATGAACAGTACAAAAAAGATTAAATATCAATTGGCTTAAACAATGAATCAGTTACCCGAACAGCGTCCTGAACAAGATCAAAAAATAGAAAATAATATGCCTGCACTCAACAAAATGCAGAGCTTAGAGACACCTCGCGGAAATTTTGCTTCAAGCTCAGTTGCTCGTTTTATTGCATTTTTGACCCGACGTGGCGCACGTCTGATCACAGGCGCACGTAGTTTGTGGATTGGTTGTCAGCCTGAAATGAAACAAAGAATCTACTACGCCAATCATAACAGTCATATCGACTTTATTTTATTGTGGTCTTCACTGCCAAAATTAATGCGTCGCAAGACCAAACCCGTTGCAGCATCAGATTATTGGCTGAAAGATGGTTTTCGTCAATTTTTGATTAAAGATACTTTTAATGGGGTCACTATTCAACGTAACCGTGAGGATGGTTCTGATCCATTACAGCCTGTAAAAGATGCACTTGCACAAGGATACTCGATTATCTTCTTTCCTGAAGGCACACGTAATTTAGATGATGATGTTGAGTTACTGCCATTTAAAAGTGGTCTGTATAACCTACATAAGCAATTTCCAGAAATCGAAATCGTTCCAGTTTGGATTTCAAACTTAAGACGTGTCATGCCTAAAGGTTCATTTATTCCTTTACCTTTGTTATCTACAGTATGTTTTGGTTGCCCTTTAGAACAACATTTAGAGATGGATAAGACGACTTTTATCGACTATGCCCAAAAACAACTATTGCAATTAAAAGAGGTTGAAAATCAATGATTGTTGATAATCTACATAAAACCTATCTTTTATTTGGTATTTTTGCTGGTATTTTGGTTTTTGCATCCTCAGTCGGATTTATTCTTAAACAAAAAGCTGGACATCAGCCTGCACCAGTCATTGATAATTTAAATGCGAGAATTAATGCTTGGTGGGTGATGTTAATTGTCATTGGTGCAGCAATTCTGCTTGGTCAAACTGCATTTATTATCTTATTTGGCATTATTTCACTTTTTGCATTGCGTGAATTTACCAGTCTATTGCCGACACGGCGTGGTGATTACTTTCCACTGTTGATTGCGTTTTATTTTGTAATTCCATATCAATACTATTTAATCGCTATCGACTGGTATGGCTTATATTCTATTTTTATTCCATTGTATGTGTTTTTACTGATTCCGATTGCCAGTTTAAAACAAGAAGACACCAAACATTTTCTTGAACGTAGTTCAAAAATTCAATGGGGTTTGATGGTCTGTGTTTTCTGTATTTCTCATGTTCCTGCACTACTCAATTTAAAATTACACGGTTTTAAGGGTGAACCGATTTGGCTGGCAATCTGGTTAATTATGGTTGTGCAGGCTTCAGATGTTTTGCAATATGTGTGCGGAAAGCTTTTTGGCAAACACAAGGTTGCCCCTGTTTTATCTCCGTCTAAAACTGTCGAGGGTTTACTTGGTGGTATCGTCCTAGCCACAGCTTTAGGTGTTGCTATGGCATGGTTAACTCCGTTTAGTTATTTACAGGCAGCATTTATTGGTCTTGTGGTGTGTATTTTTGGTTTCTTTGGCGGTTTGGTTATGTCTGCAATCAAACGTGATCGTGGCGTTAAAGATTGGGGACAATTGATTCACGGTCATGGCGGTATGCTAGATCGTATTGATTCTATTTGTTTCTCAGCACCGATATTTTTCCATATTTTAAGATATTGGTGGAGTTAATCTGCCATTATCGGCTAATCTGTAACAAGTGAAGAGTAAAAGTTCAAATATTTTATATTAGGTCTTTTGCGAAAGTAGGTTTTTGCTCATTTGTGCTTGATGCGACAGCTTCTAAATCAAAAGCCATCCCTACTCGAATCTCAAACAATGCCAGAGGTCTATTACGTTTAAAATATTTGATCAAAAACTCTGAATCTGCTTTGGTTTGATATATATTTTATAAGTGTATTGGAAAAATCATCAAATGAATCAAAGATGACATCGACTTCTTCATATTCAGGTTCATAACCATACACAACCTTATTTTTATTTTTGCCTTCTAAACAAATTGCCAAATATGAGTAACCATTTTTAACTGACATCAAAAAGCAAAAATGATGATCCCAAAAATTATTAATTCGGTTAATTTCTACATCATTCATTGCTGCATCTAAGCTTTGTTGTCTAAGTTCTTCCCAATCGAACTCAGATTCTGTTTCACCTCTAATTTCGGCAATTGTAAAAAACCAAGCAACATCACTTGGATTGCTTATTGTTTTATAATTCATAAAAATTTCTTGTAACTCAATAGGTAAATGATCAAACCCAGGGATATTTTCATCTCCTTTGTAAGGTCTCTCTTCAATATTCCAGTTATTCTTCGTCAATACTTCTAATAATTTAATTCTCAAGACTAAATCCTTATTCATCTAAGACACTGTAACTACTACTCTTTGTATCTTTTAAATTGAGTTAAATTTTTACAAACTTCTAGTTGGTTTAAAGTGGATTGGCTTATTTCTGGGAAGTCACTTTGTTCTCCCGTCTTTAAATTAATTTCAGTATTCGTAGTTGCTAAATTTAAAATTGCTTTATCTTCAGTTTTATAAAAATCAACATCGAATATAGCATGACTTGTCTTAACAACTTTCTGCTTTTTATTATACAAATTATAAAAAACAACTTCATTATTTTGAGGGGAACTATTTTTGAATTTCTTAGGAATTCCCCAAACTACTAAATAACTATTATTACAATTAGTTTTGTATCCGTTAATTTCACCTAAATTTATTTTTTTATGTTCTTATCTTTCCGTACAATCAATTAGCTTGTATTTTCCAGTTTTACATTCAAACTTGTAGAAGCATAAGATACACAACTATAAAGGCATAGGCAGAATGTAGAAATATATTTAATCATCATATTAGCTTCATCTTTTTTATAATTTCATTTTTTCCCATATTTTTCTTCATCATATTTTTTTGCTAGGTCTAGACGATAAGTATATTGCTCCCAACGATCAGGATATTCGTCTCTTTTTATTTTATTCTTTATATTCATTGAGAAAACTGAGAAATCATTTAAATTTGCCATACTGGGTTTATTAAATCCGAGTTTTTTTAGTATTGCCTCTAACTCGATACTTTGACCATCAAAACTAGCACCTACTCGCCAACCAATAAATATAAAAGTAATTAAAATAATTAAAATTGTTAAAATCATATAGTTTTCTAATAAACTATTAAATGCACCCATAAATGAAACTATAATTATGCCTATTAATAATGCTCCTCCTCCCATTATACCAAATAATTTTATCCCAAAAATCCTATACCTCAATCGCCCTTTAACCACTTCTTGCCCAGTCCATATATAATTATTATTTTTATCAATAATAGCTGCTGCATAAGCATATTTATTTTGACCCGAAAGCGGTTCTGCAATCACTTTAACCAGATCTCCTTTTTTAAATATGACTACGGGGAAACAGCCTTTAAAATAATGCTTTTGATTACTTTTATCAGTAACTTCGATGGCAAAATCACTGACTTCAATCCCTTCATCACTGGCAGCGAAACTGGCTAAAGCGGCACTCCCAATTTGTCCGACTAATGCTGAACCCACAGCTATTGCACCTGTAGCCGTTTGCAAATTGGCATTTAGGTTTTGCATGGTTTCACTGGTCAATAAGTCTGTAACTTCACCTTCAACAATAAACAGCCGATCTGCCAATTCATCAATGATTTTGTCTGTTTTTTTTAAACTCATTTTTTTCCATATTTTTCTTCATCATATTTTTTTGCTAGGTCTAAACGATAAGTATATTGCTCCCAACGATCAGGATATTCATCCATATTTATTTTATTCTTTCTATTTACAGAAGAAACTGAAAAATCATTTAAACTTGCCATACTAGGTTTATTAAATCCTAATTTTTTTAATATTGCTTCTAATTCTATACTTTGACCATCAAAGCTAGCACCTACTCGCCAACCAATGAATATAAAAACTAATATAAATGAAAAAGAAATGATTTGAATACCAATATTATTAATTAACATTTGCTTTATTGAATTTGTTATAAAAAAATCAAAAAGCAAAGCAAAAATTACTACAATGATACTAATGGCTCCAAATAATTTCATTACAAAAACTCTATAGCGAATCCTTCCTTTAACAACCTCTTGCCCAGTCCATGTATAATTGTTCTGTTGATCAATAATTGCTGCTGCATAAGCATATTTACTTTGACCTGAAAGTGGTTCTGCAATGACTTTAACCATATCGCCTTTTTTAAATATCACGACAGGAAAACATCCTTTAAAGTAATGCTTTTGATTATTGTGATCCGTAATTTCTACAGCAAAATCACTCACCTCAATACCCTCATCACTGGCTGCAAAACTGGCTAAAGCAGCATTCCCAATTTGTCCAACTAGCGCTGAACCTACTGCTATTGCATCTGCACCAGTTTGCATATTGGCATTTAAGTTTTGCATCGTTTCACGAGTAAGCAAGTCTGTCACTTCACCCTCAACAATAAAAAGCCGATCTGCCAATTCATCAATGATTTTGTCTGTTTTTTTTAAACTCATTTTTTCCCATATTTTTCTTCATCATATTGCTTAGCTAAGTCTAAACGATAAGTATATTGCTCCCAACGATCAGGATATTCATTCATTTTTATCTTATTCTTTCTATTAACTGAAAAAACTGAGAAATCATTTAAACTTGCCATACTGGGCTTATTAAAATCCAATTTTTTTAATATTGCTTCTAACTCGATACTTTGACTATCAAAACTTGCACCTACTCTCCAACCAATAAATAAACAAACAAGTAAACAAGTGAACAGAGTACCTACTATAGTCGGATTAAGTATAAGTGAAATTCCATATTTACCAAATACTGCAAATAAAATAAAAACCATTATTGAAAACACCCCCCCCCCCACTCCCAACTTCATTCCAAAAATCCTATATCGAAGTCGTCCATTAAATACTTGTTGAGCAGTCCATATATAATTGTTTTTTTGATCAATAATAGCTGATGCATAAGCATATTTATTTTGTCCCGAAAGCGGTTCTGCAATCACTTTAACCAGATCTCCTTTTTTAAATATGACTACGGGGAAACAGCCTTTAAAGTAATGCTTTTGATTACTTTTTTCAGTAACTTCGATGGCAAAATCACTCACTTCTATACCTTCATCACTGGCAGCGAAACTGGCTAAAGCGGCACTCCCAATTTGTCCAACAAGCGCTGAACCCACCGCTATTGCACCTGTAGCCGTTTGCATATTCACATTTAAGTTTTGCATGGTTTCACTGGTCAGTAAGTCTGTGACTTCACCTTCAACAATAAACAGTCTTTCTGCTAATTCATCAATGATTCGATCTGTTTTTTTTAGACTCATATTAAAACTACTCTATTGTGCAAATAAGGTTTGAAAATCTTCTTCTTCTTGCTTTTCCGACATCAGTTGATTTGTTTTTAATGTTCTAAAAGTAGAATACTCACACCAACGGCGAAGTTTGGTAGCCTCCATATATATAAAGAATGTAACTTCGATTACTGTTAAAATTAATCCTACACCACTTGCCCATGCTACTCCACGTAATAATGCAATCCGAGCAGCTTCTTCAGTTAATTTAGTCGCAATTAAACGCCCTCCTAAGCGTTGAATTACAGGACTTTTACCAATTTTTTTTAAATAATTCATTAATGGTGCAATATAAGTTAATGCTGCTAATATTCCAAAACCTGCAGAAAGAACGCCTGTAACTGTGCGAGCAGAATACATTATCATTAAAGATCTAGGTATTCCCTCCTTCTCATTCAAATTTTCGAACTTTTTATAGTCTAACCATGCTGTAATGCCACCTGCAAAAGCACTCAAACTCCCTGCCGCCCATTTAATACCCGCTCTTTGAATATTTGCTGCGCCTCGTGTGGCTGCTGCGCCTGCACCACCATAGCTAGTTTGAGTTGCAACTTCACGCACCCCTTTTGCCAAACCATAGAATATATCCAAAGCAAAAGCCATCAATGCTGATACAGATGCCACCAAAGCTGCAATTTGTACATTATCCTTATATTTTCCAGAGCTAAGCATATGCGTTAAATTAATCGCCTCTAAAAATACAAGAATGCCTGATGCGCGCACCTGATGATAATTGTTGGTATGGTTCACCATACCTTTACTACCCGCTTTTTCAATTTCTTCTAAAGTTAATGCCACTTGTTGCTTTTTTGCCATCGCATCATCGATCAATACATCCAAAGAACGCATTGTTGCTTCCTTTGTATTTTTTGAAAGCTGACCACCGACCCTTTCACCAAATTCAGGACTGAGTTTGATATTTCCAGAGTTTAATTTTTCAGGGTTTATATTATATACAACTTGATCAAATCTTAATTTTCCTGCCAACTCACCCATCTGAGCAAACAACAGTTTTTGCGAAATCGCAGTGACAAATCTACTTTCAGCAGTTGACCCCATGCCTGCTCTAAACACCACACGGGCAAAGTTAGAAACATAAAGCATGACCTTTTTTTCAACTTTAGAGAATGCGATATTGCCTTTATTTTTGTCGATTCCCTGATTTCTTGCCCATTCATCCCATGCAGAATCGGTTTTCTTTAAAAAGTCGATTGTACCTTTCATGGCTTTTATACCAACAGCAGTAAAATCTGTTGCAGCTTTTTTCAGTTCTTCATGCTTGGCTTTGGCTTCTAACTGATTACTATACAAACCACGTATAAATAAATTTTTACGCTCATAATCTGGCTTTTTAACCCAGTCATCCAACTGTTTTGCACCTGCTTCAGCACCTTCCATTCCAAATAGCATGGTCGCTACATGCGCTTTAAAAGCACATCCACTCTGTAAATCCTTTTGATCATAGGCATCTAAAGCATCCAATAAACTTTCAGAAACAACCCAATTTAAATGTTCTTGAGCACGTTGATTGGCAACCTTTAAAGCTGTGTCATATTTTTGAGCTACTTCCTGCTTAAACGCTTCAATTTCTTTATAGTTTAAATTATCGAGTAGAACTTTGCGGTCAGTTTGGTAATTGGCTTCACCCACTTCTTCGCCATGACCCGCCCGTTTTTTCATGGTACGTTCATGTTCTTCGATCAACAATTTTTTGCTTTGTTCAAGTTGCTCAATTTCTGCTGTATTATTCCATTTCCTCGCATAGATAAGTCGTTGCTCAATCGCATTTAAATTGCTTTTATATCTTATTTCAATGGCGGGTGCTGTTTGTTCATGAATTTCATTTTCGCGCTGTACGATTTTTGCCTTATTTTTAAGCAATGAACCTTCTATGCTTTTCACGCGTTGTACGGAGTCCAGTTTACGCTGATTGGTGACACCATATTTATCTTTTGCTTCTAAATAGTCATCTACAGGGACATAAGCTTCATTTCGATATTCATTTAATTTTATCGTGATTCCAACGGGATCATATAACACAACAGCTGAAAAAGCTTTCGGCTTTTCGGTGAATTTCGTCACGAGCTGCTTCCAACGATCAGTACCAAATGAAAAAGGCTGGCTGATCCCACCCTTTAAGGTCGTGTTGTTTAAACAATGTTGCTGTTGAGACGTTCCTTTCGCCCATGCTGCAACATCCACAGACTGCCATTTACCTGAACTGACATATTCATCCGCTTTGGCTTGATATTCCTCTCTTTTTTTATCAGTCATGGGCGCATGGGTATAAATTAAATACGCTTTTTCTGCCAAATTTGTTGCAATATATTCAACTGTGACAAATGAAGCAAATACCGCATGTTCATTTCCCTGACAGGCAAACTCAAGTACAGATACGGGTGCAGGTTTATCCAATGGGAAGGATGACAAATACCCCTTTGGCGTCACGATGTAGCCACTCCATTCATAACCTTTTTTTCTTTTGATCATGGCGTACACATAACCAGAATCGATCATTTCAGTTGTATATTGTGAATACGACAAGGCAACGTTTTTTACATTTTTTCCAAGCTGAGAATTAAGCTGAGGTGCTTTATCTCGAGTAACGGTGTAACGTAAAGGCAAGATCTGTAATCCTAATTTACGGCAAAAATTACATTGATCTTTACTGCCTTTTGCATCAGAAGTCTGTTGATTGACTTGTATTGCAGCATTCGCTGCTTTGGTAATCGCATTTGGTGCAGCCAAAATCTCTTCTTGCTGTCTACGTTGTTCTGCTTTTTTATTTTCTTTTCTTGCGAAAGCTTCTTTATCACCACCCATATTATTCTCCTTATTCAAATATTTCTGTTTTAATCAATGCCCAATCGTCTTCAGCGATAAAATTCATCGCTTCGGTAAAATTATAATTTTCAGGTTCAATATTCCAATACTGTTTAAGCACATTTACAACATGAGGATGTTGTATAAAGCCTTGCCCTAATAGCTCCGCATATAAACCATAACTTAGCAAATCAATATATTTTTTAATATGATATTGCTCATGAGCTTGATATAAGTTTTTAAGAATCTTTTGAGGATCTAAATCATGACTGTCGATCTGTTCTAATTCATGTGCTTTCCTAAAAACCGTATTACTGATTTCAATTAAATCCAGTTGTAGAGATTGTTGCACATTAATTTTGTTGATCGCTCTAAGTTGTAATTTTTTCTGATCTATATTTTCCCAATGGTAGTACCCCGTCGGGTGAATAAAATGCCACTGGATAAAATTTGCCAATAAACTATTTAACTGCAATTCGTTGAATATTTGATCTAAATAAATCATCACACGAGGGTCGTACCAACGAAATAAAATTTTGGACTCTATATCTTGCAATACCAATGTCTTTTTAAATCTTCGATTTAATTCATCATTGTCATATTGAGAAGCCCCAAAACCGTGAACCAAGTACCGATCATTTGCAATATCAAAATGCTTGAGTAAGTGTTCAGCCAGCTCAAATCCAATGTCTTTCAATATCTTTTCATCTGATATTTCAATAAAAAACAGACTGGTATCTTTATATCC
Organism: Acinetobacter sp. B-6; assembly: GCF_056930735.1. Taxonomy (NCBI): domain Bacteria; kingdom Pseudomonadati; phylum Pseudomonadota; class Gammaproteobacteria; order Moraxellales; family Moraxellaceae; genus Acinetobacter; species Acinetobacter sp. B-6. The sequence goes on from NZ_JBXPBY010000002.1 coordinate 126,916, forward strand.
ATTCCCCTTAGCTAGCGGAATATAAATAATCTGATCTACTCTCAAGTTATTTTTTAGATCATCAAAGAAATCTGGTGCTAAAGTCTCATCAAGCAATACCAGTAATCGACCATGCTGAAAGAACACTTTCTGCATTTTTTGATAAATCGTTTCCACTGAATTATTTTCAGGCAAAATGCTTGTCTGTTCTAGGTAATGCTCAGCCATCATAAGATCACCTTTGCTGATCCATTTTGAGCGGCATGCCCTTGTTTTGCTGAGCAATCAAGCAAATCTAAACTAGGTGGATTTATCGAAGCGGACGATGTAAGTTTCTGCTGTCCAGACTTTACTTCAAACAAACCACCTGTGGTTGCAAACACCCCCGAACCATTGAGCTTTAATTCAGTGCCATCACTGATCAATTTAATTTCTTTTGGACTAATGATATAAATCGTGTCTTCAGTCGAAATAATTTGAATGCCTTTACGTGCGATCAGATCTGCTGCATCACCTTGTGCCTGAATCTCAATTTTACCTTTTCCTGCAAATAGCCTTGCACCTTCCTGTGCCGCAAAAAGACTGATTTTAGCACTTGCATGTGCAATCAAAGATTTCTGCGTACTGAGATTCATGCTTTCGCCTGCTTGCTGGCTGATTTGCCCATCTGCTGAAAGATGAACGTCGCTATTGGTCGACATAGCTATAGAATTCGGTGAAGTTAACATCATCACTGCGGATTTAAATGCATCTGCCTTTTTCGGATCTTGTTCAGTCAAAGTTTCGATAAAACCTTTGATATTTTCTAAAACCTCTAAAGGATCAGTTTGTTGATGCTTGGCAACTTCACTTAGTGCTTTTGTGTTGTTGAGACTCGATTCAAGTTGTGACTGCGTTTCAGAGACATCAAGATGATTGCCTGATGCTGAATCCTGAGCATAAGTACTCAGCAATAAACCTTGCCCTGCACGTACCGCACCCCATTGATCCGTTCTTAGCTCAAAGCCTTCTCCTCGCCCTTCACTCCTCTCTGTTTCTTTCGGATGGCTGAGGTTACCAAGATTGAGTTGAGTTGCGCCATGACTGCTGTGTAACTGACTGCTGATCTGGTTGGTGGTATCGTCAAATCTCAGTTGGTTATAGCCGCTACCTTTGTATTCTCGACTTTTAATCCCTGCCAACTTCTTGGTATCGGGCAACTTGCCTTTGTCATCAAACTTGGTTGGATAACGGTATCCTTCATGAATACGTCCGACCACAAAAGGTCTGTCAATATCCCCCGCAAAGAAGTCAACTACGACCAACTCTCCAATACGCGGTAAGAAGCGTGCTCCATAGTCTTCGCCTGCCCACGGCGTGAGTACATCGACCCAAGCTGAGTCGGTATCATTGTCGTTCGCGCCTGCACCACCATCATGGCTGTGATCTTCATTGCGGGTAAACAGGAAGCGAACCTTGATACGTCCCCATTCATCCACATGGATTTCGTCTCCACTCGGTCCAACCACTCTCGCTCGCATTGGATGGGCTACGGGTCTTTGGGTCAAGGGATTATATTCAGGAACAACCGTAATATTACGTCGTTGTAGCACCAACTGATTCGCTTGGCGTTCTTCGCTGTTGTTTATGGAAAGGTGGGCGACTTGCCATTGGCTTTGTCGGATGAGTGCTTCGACTTGATGGCTCAAGTCTTTGGGTAAATTATTTTGGTGATAAAAGGTTTTGGAGATGATCAAGAACTGCTGATCGGCAGAATCTTTTTGATCGATTTGAGGATGCCCTTTTAGCTCAAAGTGATAACCCACCTGCGCATCTCGTACCGTCGATATTGCGGTGAATTGTTTGGCTTGGGCATCGTAGTAGTTGCTGAGGTTTTGGTTAAAGCGTTCGATCTGACTGTTGCCTGATGGCGTTGCACCATCTTCTCCATTTAAGTCTTGAGTCCATGCAGGGCTAAAGTGCCATACTTGTTCTAAAGCTAGACTGGCATTGTCATAGTTTTCACTCTGCTTGTATTTGCTTAAAACATTACCTGCGCCTTCTTCTATCTCCAACACCTCGGCTTGCCAACGTTGAATATGTACAGACGTCGGTTGAAGTGAACGTTGTCCTGTAAAATTGATAATCGAATCGCGAGTCTCTACAGATGAACTTCGATGAAAGCGGATCGTGCGTCGTTCTAAACTTTCGTATTGAGTATTGTCATCAATCAATCGAAGCTTTTGAGGCTGGATGGGTTCATTAAAATGAGAGACTTTAAGCTGTGCTTCATCAATTAAACTGGTCACGCCTTCCGATGCTAGAAGCCTTTGAATAAGGTCTATATCTCTTTCATTATTCTGCATAATGAAGGGTCGAATATCGTAATCTTTAGTTAGACCACTTTTATCCAAAGTTAAACTTGAAGCAAACAGTGGAGATCTGTCTCTCCATTCATTAAATATAACTTCGACTACCTGTAAAGCAGACATATTCATAAATACGCGCGAGTTTCTACGCTGTTTCCATAGTGCGGTTGGATCTTCAACCGTGAGGCGATAAATCGTCAACGCACCATCTGAGGCGCCCACCTCAGCTTTGGTGACAATTCCTGAAATACGATTGAGTTCGGAGCGATCATTGACTACATCAATGGCTACACGACACCCAATAAAGCGTTTTAATGCAATATCATTCAGCGTAGATAGACAAATCAGTTGTAAGTTCACCCCATCATTGATGGCATGTATCCCATCAACGCGTTGTAAAAATACCACTTGATTAAGTTCAGTATTTGAAAAAGACACATGGATAGCACGCTTTTGAGCAGTAAGACCCAATTCTTCCAAAGCAAAATAAATATTATTAAACATGAGTTATTGTGTAATTGTTCTAAATTAAAAACACTCTACAAAAAAGATCATATTTTGTCCATATTTAATTTTATCTACATACTTCATTATGTTTCATTTCGTTTCGATAGTTTTCTCCGATACATTACCGCCCCCCACAGTTAAGTTAAATTTTTCGCATAATTCTTTTATAGAAAGTGTATTTAATTCCTGTTGATGTGCTCTTACCCAATTTAGAAGAGGAACTCGTTTTTTTCACCTAATAATTCTTTTAAATTAGAACGAGCAGTTAAAATTTCTTGGTCAGTTTTATTGAGTCCTATCGCAATCTCTTTGATTGAATACTGTATACTCATATTTTCTTGAAGACTGAATGCACATCTAAATCTAGTGATTATTTTTAATTAGCAATCCGAGTAATTTCATTGATTTAGCCCAATCATATTTCTTTAAAAACTCAGCTAAACCATCAGTTAAAATGAAAATATATTGACTCTTTGCAATTCGCTCATACATCGAACCTTTGTAGATCATAATCCCAGCTTGTGTATTTTGCTCTTCATACACATCCCAGTCTTCATCTTGTCAATCTTTAATTGTCTTTATTGGATAAATTTTATATCGTTTAGCCATAAGCAGAAATATTTTTATCAATTTTTTCTAAACACTTGAAGGGATTTATTTAATTTCAATCACAAATAAAAAACTATATTTATTAAACTAATTTAAATAAAATATTTCCAAAGCTGTAATTGCTCAATAACAAGTCGTTCAAAGCTAAAGATACAAATCGTGAATAAATCTACTGATATAGTGAGATTGACAGGTATAAATTGGACACTTACCATCATGACCAATCTTAGATCAGCAGTATTGGTTTTGTTTTGAATCTTCAGTATGAATTAAAAATAATTTCTATCATTTGTGTGACACTTGCAATTACGGCGTGTTCGTCTTTAGGCGGTGGTTCTGTGCAAAAGCGTGCAGCTAAACTTTCTACAGGTATACAAAAGGCTTATTCAGTTTCTCCTGATATTGCAAATCGAGTCTCACCTTTTATTGTACAAAGTGCAGATCTATATGATGTTGATCCTTTACTGATCGCAGCTACAATTCGCCAAGAATCCAGTTATCGTAGTTATGTGACTTCTCCTTCTGGAGCGGTTGGCTTAACTCAGGTCATGCCACGTTATTGGCAACAAGCTTGCCCAGGCGATCTATTTGATGAATATACCAATGTACGCTGCGGAACCATGATCTTAGCGAAATATAACCAATCTGCAGGAAGTTGGAAAAAAGCATTAGGTTATTACAATGTGGGTCCTACAAATTATGAATCAAATCGTAAAATGAAACGCCAAGGTAAGAGATATGCCAAACAAGTGAAACAGCACGAAAAACAGTTAAAATCTTCGTTATAAAATTTAGCACTAAAATCTAATTTCAATCCCTAGAATAAAGTTAAAATTAATTCAACTTAACTTTGCAAACAAAGCACTGCTTTGTTTGCAGCGCAAGATTTGGCAATATCTCTAAAAAGTTGAGCATCGCCTACATCTAAATATCAAAAAACCCTCTCAGAATTATGTATGAGAGGGTTTATTTTTTTGTCGACTTCACCATTAAGTGTATTGTCGATCAGATACAGTTACTGGCTATTGGCGTTTAATCCGCTGAAATATCTTCAAATAAAACTGAAGATAAATAGCGTTCACCGGCATCTGGTAATATTACGACAATGGTTTTTCCTGCATTTTCAGGACGAGCTGCCAATTGTGCCGCTGCTGCTAATGCTGCACCACTTGAAATCCCCACAAAAATACCTTCCTGAGTTGCACTTTGGCGTGCAAAATCAATAGCAACTTGGTTTTCAATCGCAATCACTTCATCGACCAAATCTAAGTTTAAATTCTTAGGAATAAAGTTTGCACCAATCCCCTGAATCTTATGTGAACCAGGTGTTAACGTTTCGCCACGCTTGGTTTGACCTATGATTGGAGAGTCTGCTGGCTCGACAGCAACTGAATGGATCGCCTGTTTTTTAACATTTTCAAAATAACTAGAGATCCCCGAAATTGTTCCCCCAGTGCCCACACCAGCCACAAGAATATCAACTTTACCACCTGTTGCAGCCCAAATCTCTGGACCCGTTGTCGTCTCATGGATTTTTGGATTGGCTGGATTTTCAAATTGTTGCGGTAAGTAATATTTTTCAGGTTGCTCTGTGGCTAAACGTACAGCTTCCTCTACCGCACCTTTCATCCCTTTTGCTGGTTCAGTTAAGATTAAGTTTGCACCTAAAGCTTTTAATACTTTACGACGTTCAAGGCTCATACTGGCAGGCATTGTCAAAGTAATTTCATAACCTTTTGCTGCTGCTACAAATGCCAATGCAATTCCTGTATTACCACTTGTTGGCTCAACAATATGCATCCCTTGCTTTAAAAGCCCTTTGGCTTCTGCGTCAGCAATAAGTGCAGCACCAATACGGTCTTTCACTGAAAATGCAGGATTACGGCTTTCTGTCTTTGCTAATACAGTCGCACCACCCGTAATCAAACGGTTAATACGAATCAGTGGTGTATTACCAATCGATTCAGCATTATTGGCATATACAGCAATACCTAGATTTTCTGTGCTTGGGAAATTTGGATCTGTAGACATGGTCTTTCCTTGAATTTAAAATTAATTTATATCAATCTATCATAATGCTTTTTTATGTAGCTTTGACATTCAGTAACTGAATTTAATTATAGCAACAATAAAATAGTTTATTCATATAAATCATAAGTTTAGTTTTTGCGCAATGTGTTTGACTGAATTGTCAGCAAATCAAAGTATATATTTGTATATTATTTCAAGCATAATAACGCCATAACTCATCTGAAGAGAAGATTATGGCAAGCAGTGCTTATCAAAAATTTTACCGTCAATTTACAAAAAAAATCTTAGATAAAATTGTCAGCCCACAAGTTTTGGGTGACACACAAACACTTGAAAATACAATTAACGATCCAAATACACCTCATTTTCCAATTTGCTATGTCATCCAAGACGACTCTACATCCAATAAAGTCTTGATCGATAATGAAACTGAAAAGAGAAAACTCAGCCCAGCTTTTGCACCACTTCAGCTTTCTTCTGACTATCAAGAAGATGATTCATTTATTACTTTAGAGCCAACAAAAAGTAATGCTTCAGCTTATTACCCAGATAAAATCATTCGTCTGGTTGAATTTTTGTTGAAGCACCCAGAACAAGATGTATTGCTGATCCCGACCACAATTTTATGGGGACGTGCGCCTGAAAATGAAGACAGTTGGTATAAGGCATTGATGGCAGATGCTTGGGCAAAACCGACAGGTATCAAACAAGCCCTCAACATCACACTCTATGGTCGTGACAATTATATCGAGTTCCATCAAGCGATTTCTCTACGTCAATTGATCAATTCAGCAATCGAGCTTACACCGAATTTCTCCCCTGCTCACTATGTGGTTACCGAGCTGAATAAACAATTTAATGGTTATAAAGAAGCCATTCTTGGTCCTGATATTTCAGATCGTCGCAATGTCATCAATAAATTGATGACCACTGAAGCCATAAAAGAAGCTATTTTAAATGAAAGTATTCACAAGAAAATCAGCATCAATGAAGCTGAAAACTTAGCACACAAATATTTAGATGAAATCGTTTCTGATTTTTCCTACTCAACCTTACGCTTTGCTGAGATTGCATTAACCAAGCTTTGGACGCAATTGTATGATGGAATCGAAGTACATAACTTTGATACGGTGCGCGAACTTGCCAAAGATTATGAAATTGTCTACACCCCTTGTCATCGTAGCCATATCGACTACTTGCTACTGTCCTATGTGATTTATAACCGTGGATTGATGGTTCCGCATATTGCGGCAGGTATTAATCTGAATATGCCTATCGTTGGACAGTTAATGCGTGGCGCAGGTGCGTACTTTATTCGCCGTAGCTTCAATGGAAATGCGTTATATACCGCTGTTTTTAAAGAATATATCTACAGTATGTTAAATCGCAATACACCGATGGAATACTTTATTGAAGGTGGACGCTCACGAACTGGATTATTATTGCCGCCTAAAAAAGGGATGTTGGCAATGACGATTCAAAGTTATCTGCGTGGAAACAGTAAACCAATTGCCTTTATTCCTACATATTTTGGTTATGAAAAGCTGATTGAAGGAAGTTCATACATCAAAGAATTGGGCGGTCAAAAGAAACAAGCTGAATCTTTATTTGGTTTATTAAAATCTATTCAAAAAATCGAAAAAGTATTTGGTGTGGTACATGTCAATCTAGGTGAGCCTGTTTTTCTTGAAGATATTTTGCAAAAGAATCAAGCACCGCAACATGTCGGATTGCATGATGAGATTCCTGACAGTGTCAAAGCCACAGTGAATGATGTTGCAATCGATATTTTGGAAAATATCAACAAAGCGGTTGTGATCAATCCAATCAGTTTGATTTCTTTGGTGTTGTTAAACGCACCAACGCATAGTTTGGCTGAACGAGAAGTTTTGGTTCGTTTAGAACAATTCCGCAATTTATTGAAACATCATCGCTATGATGATCGTATGCAAATCACTGAACTCTCCAACAAAGAAATCATTCAATATGCCATGAAACTCAAACAAGTTGAGTTGATTGAACATGACAATGAACGTTGGGTAAAAGTAAGTGATATACAAGTCGGCTTACTCAAATATTTTAGTAATAACATCCTACACACCTTTATTCTGCCTGCTTTAATCGCAAAAGTATTTAAACAGCAGACTGAAGAACAGATGTTTAAAATTGAAAAATCTACCTTATGCTCACAAGTGATTGAACAATATCCCTTGATCCATAAAGCATTTTTCTTAAAATGGGACGAAACTGAAGTTGATACCCAGATTGAATGTATTCTGGAATATTTCAGTGCTGAAAAACTGATTGATATTGATGCAGATCAAATCATCAGCATTTCAAACGCAGATCCTAAAATTCGCCTACTTTCAGCCCTTGCACATTTATATGATGTCAATGTGGTGAAAGAGCCTGAAAAAGATTCAAAGGATAAATAACTGCATCGTAAATTTGAATAAATCTATACTGGGATTAAATCGAAACCAATCGTTTTGATAAAATACCCAGTATAGATATTAGAATTAGACACAGCGAAGATCACTAAAATTCAATGATACCAAGTTTATCTGCTTATCGAATGTTTTAATCCAATAAAGCCATAGTAATTGAGCACTTGTGCAAAACTTTTTACTAAAGCAAAACCAGCCTGTTTGTACAAATCAATGATCTCGTCTGGACGAATTAATGCAAAATCTTGAGTGATACGATCTGCCATAACCTCTACTTGCTTTTCATGTAATCCTGAATCCAATGTCAAAGTTTTTAGACTGTCTAACTGTTGCTCATTTTCAAATTGAGTGAGCTCTACACTTAAACATAAGCCTGTATTGCTTAGGCTATTTGAAATATCTTTAAAAAAGTCTAATTTGCTTTCTACAGGAACAAAATGTGATACCAAAATCGCCAATGCGGCATCAAAAGTTGTGTCGATATGGTGCAATATAGAGGTATCACCAACGATACATACAATTCGAGAAGATAGTTCTAAATTATCAATATGTTGTTTGGCTTTTTCAATCATGTTGGGTGCAGGATCAATTGCTGTAAAATTCCATTGCGGAAATTGCTCTGCCAAGTACTGCAACTCATAGCCTGTACCACATCCCACCACCAAAATATGGGCTTGTTGAGGCAAATAGGTTTTCAGTAAAGCATGAACTTGTAAGTGAATCAGTTCGTAACCAGGAATCAACTTGCGGATATGCTCATCATAACTTTCTACAACCACGGGATGATTAAAGTCCTTTGCCATGATTTACCCCTCTAAGTTTTAATTTTTAAGTAACTGATTGATAAGTAATAGATGAATAATTAAGACTCTGACACGATCGTATGTTTAACTTTAACGGCTTGCAGACAAAAATCAGCAATTTGTTTAACAAAATATTCTTTATAGGTTTTATCAAAGCGCTTGGTTTTCGCAATACTGAGCGGTTCGATCACCACAAATGTCATTGCACCTACAATACACAATGCGGTGGTATTTAAATCTTCAAAAATAAACTCACCTGAGTGTCTTCCCTCAGTTAAAATTTTAATAATACTTTCTTTAATCAACTGCTTACTCTGGAAACGTTCAAGCTCAAATTGTGGATCAACAGGTTCAAACAACAGAGAATAAGACAGTCGTGGGCTATTCATTGCACGTTTAACAAAAGTTGTGACTGCACGATGCAATTTTTCAACAGCCGTTAATTCAGTATGGGCAATATCATTCAGAATATTCACTTCGATATGAATAGCGGCATTTAAAACTTCAATCAACACTTGATTTTTATTTTCAAAATAGCGGTAAACTAAACCACTTGAAACACCAGCACGATCTGCAATTGCTTGAATTTGTGCATCTTTAAATCCCCCTTGTGCCACCAGTTCACGAGCTGACAATAAAATCATCTCTCGATTCTGCTGCATTTTTTCTTCCATGACAGAGGATCTTTTATAATTCATAGTAATGTGCAAATCCTATTCAGGCTTAAATCGTTCAAGCTAAATATTAATAAATTTTAAATCAATATGCTATCAATCTGAGCAATTTCATACTGATATATAAACTTCACCAATGTATTTTCATGATCTGTTAAGTGTTGATTTTAGCCAAATACAACCAGATGCACAGCCAGCATTAAACTTTGATTAAGCACAAAATGCCACATCAAACTGTTTATCTTAGATGCAGAACAATCTCACTTTGTCCGTTAATCCCCCCTTTATTTGGTCACTCATCCCCTTTTTTCACATGATCAAAAATGCTTCACTCATCTTATAAAATGTTTAAATAAAACCAGTGAAACTAATTACTTAACATAGTTTAGTGGTTGCTATTTTATTTGACTTTTATGACCGCAATAACAAAAAAATTCAAGGAACGAACAGCATGAAAACACAGCCCCTCCTTCTCAGTATACTTACTCTATTTTCAACAGCTTATGCTCAGGCGGCTGCCATGGATCAATCAGGACAATCAATACTGGCATTTCTTGAAGACAAAAACTATTTTGAAGCCAGCATTTCCGCTGTTGATCCAGATGTTTCTGGTAAAGTTCGCAATCGTCCAGATTTGGTCAATGCAGGTAGCAATGATCTAAGTACTGGCGATATGGCGCGCTCATTCCAATACTATAATGCAGCATTGAAACTTCAAATTGCGCCAAAAGTTTCTTTTGGTGTGATTTACGATCAACCATATGGTGCAGATATTAAATATCCTTTACGTACAAATAATACCTTCTCGGATAATGAAATTACCATGAAAGGTACTTCTGCCGATGTAGATACACAGAATATTACGATGCTATTCGGTTTTCAGCCGAATACACATTTTAATTTGTATGGCGGTGGCGTTTATCAAACTGTAAAAGGATCAGTATCTTTACGTGGCAATTCGATGAGTGTGTTTAATGGCTACGATGCAAAATTCAAACAAGACAGTGCTGTAGGTTGGATGGCAGGTGCAGCTTTTCAAATACCCGAAATTGCCTTAAAAGCCGCAGTAACCTACCGTTCTAAAATCAAACATAAAATTGATGCGCAAGAAACGATTTTTGGTGAAGCATTGGCTTTTACTGGGGATCAACCAACTGAAATCAATACACCTCAATCCGTCAATGTTGACTTACAAACTGGTGTTTATAAAGACACAATTGCGTATTTAAATGCGCGTTGGGTAAATTGGAAAGATTTTAAAATTCGCCCTACCCAATTCGGTGCCTTAACCGAACTCGCAACGGCTGAACTGAGCCAAGGATTGTATTCGGGAGGATTCAATCTCGATGATTATCAAAAAGACCAATACAATTTAACACTCGGTCTGGGACATCAATTTACTGAAAAATGGGCAGCTTCAGCGGATGTGTCATGGGACTCTGGTACAGGTAATCCTGCTTCTGTATTAAATCCAACCAAAGGTGGGTGGGGATTGGGGATTGGTGTTCAATATAATCCAACTGCTGATTACTTTATTGCTGGTGGAGTTAAATATCAATGGATTGGCGATGCAACAGCACAGGATGGAACATATTATATTCCTGTTCCTGGTGCTTCTGAAATCGCACAACAAGGTGACTATCGAAACAATAATGCCATTGGTTATGGTCTAAAAATCGGCTATCGGTTCTAAAAACAACGATTTGGATAAATTTATTTTTTAGCGTAGACTTCATTCTGGCGTATATATTTGAAGAATGAAGTCTTTTTTATTCAAAGAATTCATTTCATCGTCATTTATAAATGCTAAAAACTTTAACGATCAATATGAATAAAAATCAATTTTCAATTTAAGGGTAATAATATGAAATTATTAAATTTAACAGCAATGATTGCTTTAACTACAGCATTAACAGCATGTGGTGGCTTGCCAAAGGAATGCGAAGAATCTTGGAAACATATGGAAGATTTAGCAAAACAAAGTGGTATTCCTGAAGACTCGCTGAAAGAACAGAAAAAGGCATTTGAAGAAGAAATCAAAAAAATGCCAAAAGAAGATGCGATCAAAGCATGTAAAGCACAATCATCAATTTTTGGAATGGTTAAATAATTTAATCAACAGCAATATATGGATGTGTCTTTACCCACATCCATATATTCTTCAGCTATTTTTTAATCCAAAATTAATGACACTGCTCAGCTTCTGTATAAACAAACATAGGACCTAAGTCATATATTTGATCATTCCTTTTTGCTTGTGGAATGTATGCACTTGAAATGCTTCCATCTAAATATAAAGCTTGATCAGTCTTGAGCTGTGTTTTAAAAATATCAGCGAACTCATAAAAATTAATTTTGCCACGACTAATCACAAAATAGAGCTGATTATTTTTAATTCCAACCCCATTCCTAATTTTCAACGAGTCTGAGTCTTTTACAAAGATTGGATTAATTTGTCCATTGATGACCAGCATCGGACCAGATTGTGTCGCAAAGCGTGCTTTAAACTTAGACTTTTGATACTGGGTTGTGGTTTGAATGACAGCTCGATGATCATTCCATGCCACCACACCATTGGGTTGCATAAAGAAGTTACCAAATTTATTCTTTTGTTGATTTAATTCAACCTGTTGTTTGTTTTGCTCAATATACAGCCCAACAGGTGTAAAATTGGCATGATACATCCCTGCATTCATAGCAAAACTGATATTACATTGCTTCAGGTTCTTTTGTAACGCAGCGAATTTCTTATAGGGTCGAGCCTGTGGATCTTTGAGGAATAACTGTAGCTTACTCAGATCATCAATTCGAACCACATCTGCTATCACTTTCTGATCTTTACTGATTTTAGTATAAGTCGTCTCAGCATGTAGCTGAAATGGAAAAGTACTCAATCCTATACTGGTCAAAAAGGTATAGATCCAATATCTCAAACGCATAAACTTTAATTCCAAATCATCTTTGCAATTTTTTAATTCATAATGCATGCTATTTTGCATTTTAAATGTAATTTTTTACTTAATTAGCACTTTAAGGGCTATTAAATTCATTACGCATCGCTATAATCATTCTATCCTTTCAATTAAATACATGTGTACAATTTATTTGAACTGAGTGAAATATGCAGACAAAACAAATAATCAAATATCCGATTGGAGCACATTTAATCGTCAAACATTTTGGCTATAGCCATCATGGCATTTATGCAGGACGAGGTCGTGTGATTCATTATTCTGGTTTTGCACATTTCTTTAAAAAGCGTCCTATAGAAATGACCTCTCTCGAAAAATTCTCACATGGTAAAACCATTCGCATACGTCTTTATGAGCAACCCAAGTTTTCGGGTCGCCATGTCGTACGCCGTATGCGCTCACGTATGCATGAAAACAGCTATCATTTAATTATCAATAATTGTGAACATCTTTGTAGTTGGGCAATCACAGGGGTAGAAAGTAGTCCACAAGTGGTTAAAATGATGAATCGTTTAACCACAATTGGTTATATTAGTTCAATCATGACCTATATGAATGGATTATTTTTAACCGTGGCAACCACATGCTTTGCATTGGTGTTATATATAAAAATGAAACTCAGGGCTCAATCAAAACTTAAACTTCCTGCCTACCTTTCGATGAAAGACCAACACACCAAAAAGTAAAAGTTTTAGGCTTTATTCATTTATATAATGAGCAATCTATAGCACCCAATTCGAGTAAAAACTGAGTGCTAAATCATGAGATATGATGTTCTCGTTTTTTTAAAAAGGTGGAAATTTATCTTCGACCAAATTCAGCACCAAGCCATGTTCCAAATATGCTTTTAGACCATCCAATACTGTCGTAAATCCGCCAGTCGCATCGATAATAAATTTAATCAATTCAGAACCCTGCAATGGGATATCATAATTACGAATCGTGACATAAGTTTGCTCAACACTGACCGCTTCAAAAATAAAATCTACAGACGTTTTAGGATCTTCGCCCCATGCAATTTGAATCAATTTATTTTCAAGAATATTAAAAACCATGACCTTCGATTTTACTTGATATTTATCCCAACCCCACTGCACAATTTTTCCTTCTTTTAGTGGTCCAGTGGAACTGCTAAACCAAAACTTAGTGGTTATTGCTGGGTCTATAAAAGCATTAAAAACCTCAGCTACAGGTTTACGAATTAACATTTGTGTTTCAATGGTTGGATTCATTCTTATGACTCTATTTAATTTATAGGAATAACAATTGCATCAATAGGATGATACTGATAACACAACTGCGTATGAATCAGTATCAGGTTTTTGTTAATCAATTTAAAAGCTTAGTTTTGAATAAATGAAGATTCTACTAAAGCTTGATAGCGTTCGGAGAATTGACCATTCCAATACGGATAATATGGATATGGTGGATATACTGCACTGATTTGATTTAAACGCTGTAACTGTGTTTCTGTCAATATGACATCTTTTGCAATGAGATTATCTTTTAGCTGTTGCTCGTTACGAGCACCAATCAATACCGTAGAAACTGTAGGGCGCGTAAGCAACCACTTTAATGCAATTTGTGCAACTGAATAACCTGTACTCAACGATAACTCTTTTAGAGTATCAATAACGTCATAGAGATATTGATCATTTACTGGTGGTGCAAACTGCGCTGTTGCATGTAAACGACTTTGAGTTGGGATGGGATGCTCTCGATCAAACTTTCCTGTCAAACGTCCCCACCCTAAAGGACTCCAAATCACAGCACCAATGTGCTGATCATGATTTAAAGGCATCAACTCCCATTCATAGTCTCACCCAATCAGCGAATAATAGACTTGATGAGCCACCATTTTGTCATAACCATAACGTTCTGCAATTGATTGTGCCTTCATTAATTGCCAACCTGAAAAATTTGAAGCACCGATATAACGTACTTTTCCACTTCGCACTAACGCATCTAAGCTTTTCATGAGTTGTTCTAGGCAAGTGAAACTATCAAACTGATGTAACTGTAATACATCAATATAATCGGTATTTAAACGCTTTAGTGATTGCTCAACGGCACGTATTAAATAATCACGGCTAAAACCGACTTGATTCACTTGTGGATCTTTACGAATCCCCACTTTGGTTGAAATGATTACATCTTGTCGATACGGTGCTAATGCAATTCCTAGCATTTTCTCTGACTCACCTTCTGAATAGGCATCAGCGCTATCAAAAAAATTAATCCCTGCGTCTATACAAGATGCAACCATTTGATTGGCTTCAATTTGTTCGGTCTGTCCCCATGCAGAAAATAAAGGTCCTTTTCCACCAAAAGTTCCCGCACCAAAACCAAGCTCGGATACTTTTAATCCCGAACTTCCTAGAAGATTATATTTCATGACCATTCACCTTGTTTCAATAATTGATATTGCAAAAATAGCAATTTCAATTTATTTAAAAAATCAGGATAATCAGAAAATACTTTTTCGATTTTATGGAAAATGAATACAGAAGATTTTCAATTCTTTCTTCGTGTTGCTGAACTTGGCTCGATCAGCCAAGCTGCAAAGCATGCCAATATCGCAGTATCCGTTGCAAGTCAGCGCATTCAACGATTAGAAAATCATTTATCGCTTAGGCTATTTTATCGCACTACCCGTAAATTGCGTTTGACTGAAGAAGCTAAGACGTTGATTGAACATGGGCAACCGTTACTAGAAAGTTTTCAGATATTGACTGAAAATCTTAAACATTGCGATCAACAGCTTGTTGGAAATATTAATCTCACAGCGCCTGCGAGTTTCGGTGTACAAATATTGGTTAAAGTGATTGCTGAATTTTTAAAGCAACACCCAGCATTGTCGATAAACTTAGATCTTAATGATCAGAACGTAGATTTGATTGCTCAAGGAATGGATATTGCAATTCGGATTGGAAAACTTCAAGATTCATCGTTAATTGCTAAACCGTTATGTATCAATCAGCGCTTACTCTGCGCCTCTCCAGAATACCTTGAGCAGTACGGCACACCTCAGCATATTGAAGATTTAGCACGACATCGCTGTATCGTTCAACGCCATCAAAAAGGCATCACTGATACATGGAACTTTATTGATCCTTTAAAAGCAGATAAATTATTAAATATTCATGTCAAAGGACACTTTATTACCAACGCCGGTGAAGGTGTACGTCAAGCCGCATTGGCAGGTCTAGGCATTTCAAATCACTCTTTTTGGCATGTTCAAGATGATTTAATGACTGAGAGATTAATCCATGTTCTTCCTGAATTTACGGTGGAACCTACTGCGATTTATGCTGTAGTCCCTGATCGAAAACTCATGCCAAACAAAGTCAAAGTTTTGATTGAATATCTGCAGGAGCATTTTAAAAACTTTAATAAATAATTGATTTAAATATTTAAAATTTAACTTATACCAATCAATATAACGAAGTCAACCTGAGTCTTATATAAAATTCTTGATGAGAAATGATATCCGTAAACGTTGTTCACAACTGTTTGAAGCAATATTTCTTTTATAAAATATCCTTACTACAACTTATTGAATACGTTGCTGATGGCTGACGAAATTTTCGCTCAGTCGCATTGTCAATATAACTTGGTTGCCTTTACGGAGCTTCACTGATCATGCTGCAATAAAGAATGGGGTTATTCCAAATGACAAATATAATCGACTACTTCTGTGGATTGCATACTAAAACGGCTATTTGCTGGAACAGTAAAAAATTCACCTGGATGATACACCTCAGTTTCTTCACTCTGCTCTCTTTTTATAAAACATTTTCCAGAAATAATTTCGATTTTTTCGCTGACATGTGTTTCAAAAGTTAAAGGTTTGTCTGTGGGCAAAATCACCCCTAATGTTTTTTTTGAACCATCTTGGCATTCAATTACATAGCTAATTGAACGTCCTTTATAATGGATATTGGGTTTAATACGCACCGTAACTGCATCAAATTGAGAAGACATTGGCTGACCCTGATTATTATTTGTACGTTTAATATATCGCTTTTATATCCCTCAACTCAATCAATTTTATTGAACATAAAAAAACCTAGCCGAAGCTAGGTTTCTTAGGGTCTGTTGACATTTAGGGTTCATAATTTAACCTACAAGGGGAGCCATAAAAATATACAAGCTAATGCAACAGAACTTTCATAGTTCCGTTTTAACTTGTCGTATCGAGTGGCTATCCCTCTAAATTGCTTTAACCTACAAAACATATTTTCTACTAAGTGCATGATTTTATATAAATACCAATCCATATGGTCATTGTTTGATTGGCTATTGGATTTTTTAGGTATATTCGCTTTTGTTCCAGTTGCTCTAATCTGCTGTCTTAATGGCTCTGAATCGTAGCCTTTATCTGCACATACAATCTCTGCCTCATTTAAATTGAGTTTTGAAATTAAATCAGGTGCGACCTTAACATCATGTGTCGTTCCATCAGTAATAATGAAATCAATAGGATTCCCATTTGAATCTACAACTAAATGTATTTTGGAGGAGTTTCCTCCAGCACTTTTAGAGATTGCCTGATCAGCGATACCCGCTGAATGTTGATGAGCGCGAATATGAGAACCATCGATGAACAGCCATTCCATATCTGTATTCAGCGATAATAATTTAAATATAGTGAGTAACTTACCACTGCTAGACCAACGATTAAAACGTTTAAAAATAGAGTTGGGTTGTCCAAAGCAAGTGGGGATATCACGCCAAGGGCACCCAGTTCTAATCCTATAAAGAATCGCTTCAATAAAATTTCTTAAATTTGAGTTGAGATAAATGGATAAATTACGCAAAATAGCTTTCAACTTTTGCCAGTGTTGATCTGTTAACATGGTATGAGGCATAGCGAATAGTAGAATTGGGTTTGGCGATTTAATTTTACTACTTCGCTATTTTTTAATCTAAAAGTGTCAACACACCCTACTATTATTAAATTATTTAACCTGAGTTCGATATAAAAATCTTGATGAAATATGATACTCGGAAAAGTCATCCGCAACTGTTTGAGGCAGGACTACTTCTATAAAGTATTGTTTCTGTGACTGATTAAATATGTTGCTGGTGGTTGACGAGTTTTGCGGTGAGCAGCGATATCGCTGCGCAAGATGGTTAGCCTTGCGGAGCTTCGCTCCTCATCCCGAAAGAAAAGTAGGGCTAGCCGCAGGCTGATCCTTAAATTGGGTGAAAACGCAGCAAGACTCCGTCGAGACTTATTTTTTTTCAATGAGTTGAAGATGTGGTTGCATCCAACTCACGCTATTTACCCGGCTTAAAGCTGTCTTTCAAATCTAGAATACGGTTAAACACAGGTTTTTCAGCTGCATGGTCATATTGATCTGCAACAAAATAACCTTCTCGTTCAAATTGGAAACGATCTTCTGGTTTTGCTTGAGCCAAAGCAGGTTCAACCACTGCTTGTACGATTTTTAAAGATTCAGGATTTAAAAACTTCAAGAAATCATCATCAGCATCAGGCGCAGCTTCTGTAAATAAACGATCATAAATACGCACTTCGGCAGGTATCCCTTGAGTTGCAGAGACCCAATGAATAACGCCTTTTACTTTACGACCTTCTGGATTTTTACCTAAAGTTTCAGGGTCAATTGAACATTTCAGCTCAACAACTTCACCATTTTCATCTTTAATTACTTCGTCACATTTGATCACATAGGCATGACGTAAACGAACTTCACCATCTGGAACCAAACGTTTAAAGCCTTTTGGTGGCACTTCTTCAAAATCTTTACGATCAATATAGATTTCTGTGCTTAAAGGAATAATGCGATCACCCATATCAACATTTGGATGGCGTGCATGATTGAGTTCCATATCCGCAGGTAAATTGGTTAATGTTACTTTCAAAGGATTTAATACAGCCATACCACGCGCTGCTGTATTTTCAAGCGACTGACGAATACAGAACTCCAGCATTGCCACATCAACAATACCATCCGTTTTAGACACACCAACACGCTTACAGAAATCACGTAAACCTTCAGGAGTAAATCCACGACGACGCATGCCCACAACAGTTGGCATACGTGGGTCATCCCAACCATTAACATAATTGCCTTCAACCAACTTACGTAATTTGCGCTTAGACGTAATGGTGTAATCTACGTTTAAACGGCTAGACTCATACTGACGTGGCACAGCTTTAGAATGAACTTTTTCAACAATCCAATCGTAGAATGGACGATGATCTTGGAATTCCAATGTACATAAAGAGTGTGTAATGCCTTCTATCGCGTCTGACAATGGATGCGCATAGTCATACATTGGGTACATTTTCCATTTATCACCTGTTTGATGATGTTCTGAATGAAGTACTCGATATAAAATTGGATCACGCATATGCACATTTGGAGATGTCATATCAATCTTGGCACGCAATACTGCTTCGCCTTCTGCAAATTCACCATTATTCATTTTTTCAAAACGAACAATATTCTCTTCAACAGAAGTATCACGATAAGGTGAGTTTTTACCTGGCTCTACGAAATTACCACGATTAATTCTAATTTCTTCAGGGCTTTGCAAATCTACATAAGCATCACCTTGTTTGATTAACTGGATTGCCCAAGCATGCAATTGGTCAAAATAGCTTGATGCATAACGTGGTTCGCCATTCCATTCAAAGCCCAACCATTTTACATCGTTGGCAATTCCGTCGACATATTCTTGTTCTTCAGCATCAGGATTGGTGTCATCAAAACGTAAGTTACATAAACCTTCATATTCTTCGGCAATACCGAAATTCAAGCAAATCGCTTTAACATGACCGATATGCAAATATCCATTTGGCTCAGGTGGAAAACGAGTCACGACTTGTTGTGTACGACCTGTTGATAGATCATCAGTAATCACTTGACGTACGAAATCTAAGCCCGGTTGTTGTTCTTGCTGCGCATTATCGACAGGGCTGGCATTATTTGTCGGGCTTTTCGGCAGTTCTGAAACAACATCATTTGGCTTCATAGTTGATAAATCACTTCTAAAAGTTAAAATTGAATATAGAAAATGCGATTTTATCCTTTTTAACAAAAGAATTTCACATTTTTACTTGCTATGTAGTTTACAGTTTGCTTATGCTTCTCTCAACCAAAAACCCATGACATTTTTCGTCATGATTAGGAGATTATAGAATGAGTTTTCCTCAAGTCGAATTAAACACCAACAAAGGACGTATTGTTCTTGAACTTAACTCTGAAAAAGCACCAAAAACTGTTGCTAACTTTTTAGAATATGTTCGTGATGGTTTTTATGATGGCGTAATCTTCCATCGTGTTATTGACGGTTTTATGATCCAAGGCGGTGGCATGGATGAAAACTTCAAAGAAAAAACAACGCGTGATTCAATTGAAAATGAAGCTGACAACGGTTTGAGCAATGACGAAGGTACGATTGCGATGGCACGTACACAAGCACCTCACTCTGCTTCTGCACAATTCTTTATCAACGTAAAAAATAACTCTTTCCTTAACCATACAGGTAAAACTGCACAAGGCTGGGGTTATGCCGTATTTGGTAAAGTGACTGAAGGTATGGATGTTGTTGAAGCAATTAAAGGTGTGCGTACAGGAAACCGTGGTTACCACGCTGACGTTCCGCTTGAAAATGTGGTTATCGAATCTGCAAAAATCATTGCTGAATAATAAATAAATCCTAGGCTGTGTTCTTTGATTAAAGAACAACAATGTAGCTTGTCCTGTCATAAGATGCTGCTGAGTAGGATAATTTTATAGGAAAAAAAGTGACCTATCTGTTTATCGCTGATTTACATTTGTCACCAGAACACCCTCGACTGGTTCGAGGGTTTTTTGATTTATTGGATCAATATAAAACTCAAAATACTCAATTATTTATTCTGGGTGACTGGTTTAATGCTTGGATTGGCGACGATTATACTGCACCATGGCTAGATGAAGTTGTTCAACATTTACAACAATTTAACCAAGCAGGTAATCAAATTTACTTTCAAGTCGGCAATCGTGATTTTGCTTTAGGGCAAGCATTTCTTGATCAATTCAATGGCAAACTGCTGCCTGATATTTACACACTGACAATCGCGCAAACACATTTTCGTTTAGAACATGGCGATGCCTTATGTACTGATGATGTTGCTTATCAAAGATTTAAGAAAGTCATTCGTAATCCTCTTGTATTAAAAATCTTAAAAAGTACACCACTAAACTTTAGACAAAAACTTGCCAATGGTTTTCGTAAACGAAGTCGTGAATCTCAGCAAAATAAATCTTATGAAATTATGGATGTCAATTCAAAGGCTGTAGAACAGGCTTTAGAAAATACGGATATCTTGATTCATGGACATACCCATCGTCCCGCAATCCACGATGTAAAGAATAAACCTCGAATTGTCCTTGGCGATTGGCGAGAAAAAACCTCAGAAGCCATGATTTTAGAGGTAGATGAAACTGGGAAATGGCATTTTATTCAATGGGTGATTCAAGAATAACTCAACAAAACATATCGTCCAAAATTGTTTATTTTTTCCTCGACATCTACAAACTTGATTGCAATCTCCAACTCACAATGATGAAAACCTGTTTCATTGGCAGGATTAAATTGAATATCTATAATTTGTTGGGATATACCACACAAACTATTTAAACTTTCTATGATTTGTAAATGTAGATTTACAGTTATGACCTTCAAAAATTATATTTATGTAATAACAAAGGTTTAAAAATGAAGAAGTCGTAAATCCATTCAGAAAGCAACTCAAAACTTTATTTTCAAGAATTCTAATAAAAGCAATGATATGAATCAGGTTTTTAGCATCTAAAGATTGAAAATTATAGTTAAAATTTATACAAGCATTTTAATTCACTCATGATTTTCATGTTTATTTACGATTTTAACATTCACTTTGAGGCGTTTTAGCATAGAATATATCGAAAATTTACGATATATGAGATAATTTCATGGATCTACTGACGGTAGCAAAAACACGTTATACCACCAAGGCTTATGATGCGACAAAGAAAATTCCTCAAGAACAATTCGAGCGTTTAGTTGAAATCTTACGTTTAACACCTTCTTCAATTAATATTCAGCCATGGCATTTCTTTATTGCAGATCATGATGAGGCTAAACAACGCATTGCAAAAGCCCTTGTTGGTAAATATGCCTATAACGCACCCAAAGTATTAGATTCATCACATACAATTGTATTCTGCACCCAAGCAGATATCAGTGAACAGCATCTGGCAGATTTGTTACAACAAGATGATCTTAGTGGGCGCTTTAAAGATGAAAAAGCCAAGCAAGGACAAAAAGAAAGCCGTTCAGGTTATGTTTCTTATTATCGAAATGAAAAAGGAGACATTCAGCGCTGGGCTGAAAATCAAACCTTTATTGCACTTGGGCAAATGCTTTTAGCCGCAGGGATTGAAGGCATAGATGCTACCCCGATTGGTGGTTTTGATGAAGCAATTTTAACTGAAGAATTGGGTTTAACTGAAAAGAATTTAATTCCTTCTGTCATTATGACACTCGGTTATCGCAGTGATGTCGATTTCAACGCTAAATTGCCCAAATCTCGTTTAGCTCAAAAAGATGTGATTACTCGTCTTTAAAATAGAATACGTAGATTTGCAAAGAGTGGCTTATATCCGCTCTTTGCAATTAAGCATATCAATGCTTTCTTTAGTTTTATAAGGCTTATCTTTATAAAGGATGTGAGCTTGCAACTTCTTGACTGATCATTACAGCAGTTGCAGCAGATAATGTCCAACCTAAATGCCCATGCCCTGTGTTATAGAATACACGTTCACGTTTACCTCGTTTTACCACAGGCATCATATTTGGCATCATTGGACGTAACCCTGCCCAAGGCACGCAATGCTCTGTCGATATATCAAAATTTTTATTGACCCAATCTGTCAAAGGCTGAATACGATCAGAACGAATGTCACGGTTATAACCATTGAATTCCGCAGTACCTGCAATACGTAGGCGATTCGCACCTAAACGAGACGTTACAATTTTTGCACTTTCATCGAGCAAACTGACCCAAGGTGCACCATTGATACTTTTTTCATCATTAAGCTGTACAGTGATTGAATAACCTTTTACAGGATAAACATTCACACGATCACCAAGTTGATTGGCTAGTTGATAACTGCCGACTCCGCCACAAATCACAACTGCATCAGCACTCAATTGCTCAATAGCAACCGAATGACCTTCCATATTTTCAACACTTGGGTGGTATTGAATATTAACGCCATTTGCAGTGTGTTCAACATTCACGACTTCCATACCAAATAAATATTTTACCCCATATTTTTCAGTGGCTTTGGCGAGACCTGTCGTAAACTTATGAATATCACCTGTTGCATCACCTGGACAATAAAAACCACCGTAATATTCACCAGTTAAACTGGGTTCAATGGATTTAATTTCCTCATTGGTAACGGCATGACGCTCTAGACCACCTTTACATAACAATGCATTGACACTGGTTGCAACTTTATAATCATATTCAGAATGATAGAAATGCAAAATTCCACGTTTTTCTAAATCAAAATCAATCCCTTCTTGTTCAGCAATGCTAAACAATCTTTGACGTGCTAACAGCGCCATTCTGACCGTGTCTTGTGTATTAGTTTCATAGTGTTTGATATTACCGAGGAATTCTACTAACCAAGCATATTTATGTAAGTCAAAAGAAGGATTGAGCAACAATGGTGCATCTTTTTTTGCCATCCATTTAATGCCCTTGAGTACCGTAGACTTTTGATTCCATACTTCTGCATTACACGCAGAGAGTTGTCCACCATTGGCAAATGAGGTTTCCATAGCAGGAAATAAATGTTTATCAATAACAGTTACTTGATAACCTAATTGAGCAAGTTCGTAAGCTGAGGTTACACCTGTAATACCCGAACCAATTATGACCACATGACACATACACACACTCCTTTGAAATGTAATTCTTCTCATTACATTGTCAATGTATGCCCCATCTGTCATGTGTACCTGAGAGCTTCGATAAAAACCTAAACTATTTAGGTTTTACCTTCCCCTTCGGTGAGCCATTTCTTTTTTGTTTTCAATAGAATGACTTCTCTCCAGAGGTTTTACAATAATTACAGTCCTTTTGCCTGAGAGTTTCCGGGGTCGTTGCTCCTTCGGCGAGTCTACAAGAGACTTCTCTCCTGCAATCATCTTTCCTTTTATATAGCAATGTATATGCCATTTTGAATAAAATAGATACACTTTTGCGGTAATGAATCGTAAAAATTATTCTGCTTTACCAAACTCTGCTAAAAATTGCTGTTTATCCTCGTCCGTCAAGAATCTTAAAATATAAGCTTGAATACTGTTTTGTTCTAATTGTGCTGTTTGCTCAATTTTGGTTAATGCTACATCGAGTTCAGCCATATTTTCAGCGTATAAGTGCTCCAACCAAATAGCTTCATCAATATCTTGCTCAGTTAAAATCAACGCGACTCCACTTTCAGAAACCAATGCTTCACTGAGTTCTACACTCATATTGCATTGTATATAAGTCTCACCTGCCCAAGAATTGACCAACAATTGTATATGTGACGCATCCAGTTTTAATTCTACGTATAAATCAGTCGCGGAAAAATACATTATTCTTTCAAATTCTGACTCATAGGCATAAGCTGAGAAATTATCTAATAAATGTTGAATCTGACGATTCTGAGTATTCGCGATTACAGCTATACCATCTACAGCAAAACGTAAAACTTTTAACGCATTCATTTTCTACTCGATAGTCTTGACTAGATTTGTTGATTAAATTTGTGATTACATCTGATCTTATTCCACTTTACCCATTATCGGACTGTAAAGTCGATCAACTGTAGTCTGAAATTTAGGGGCAGTGGACATTTCATAAATGGCTTGCGTTGTAGGTTAAAATTGAGCAGGCAAGGCATGAAACGAAGAGAATAGCGAGACTATTTTTAAGTTTCATAACGTAACCTGGGATAATTTTAGCCACAACCCTTCGGGACTAGCGTGTTTTTTGGCGCTTCGTCGTTACGAACTACTCATTTAGAATGACTAAATTTCGTATTTCGCGTCTAGAATCACCTAAAAAACACACCTAGTCGCAAACATAGACGAATTGTCCACAGCCCCTAATCTTTAGATTGTATTTAACAGTTTATTTAACTTTTGGATATATTCCATATCATCAGGGTGCTGTTGCAAATTACGTACACTATGATTTTGGTGATTACACACTCCAACAGCCTCATCCAGATAAAAATCATTTTGAATGATCAAACCATTCACTATACAGCTGGCAATATATTCTTCATGACCTTGAAAAGATTTTATATTCGATAATCGCTTGGCAATCAGCTCTTTGACAACCTTTAACTGGTTCTGTTCAACAGCGAGCATCGGTAGCAATAATAAGAAATCTAAATCCGTCGATTGTAAGCGTTGAAACTCTTTCAAACTCAAAAACCATGCTTCAAAATGCCCACCAATATTGCCGATATACAGATCATTGAGAAAATAACGAATTTCCTCTGATGTAAATTGAATATCAACGTAGAGTTTAGAATGAATTGCTAAATGATAATGCCGCATTGCCCGATCAGTATGTTCAGGTAAAAAAGATCTGTACCATGTTTCAATCTCTTTGCTATAAAGGTCTAAGCCTGTCTTCTCCTCAATCGCTTCATCCAAATTTAATTCTTTTTCTTCATCAAAACCACGTAATAATGCAATAAACCAATGCCAAAAGTGTTGATTGCTGAATGTGATTTCGTGTTCCAAAATATGTTGACTCATTTGTTCTTTCTTAAATGTAATTAATTATTTACTGCATCATATCGAAACACGTTCAAATCATCGTATTCAATTTGTGGTGTTGTTCCTGAAATAATATCGGAGAGTAGTTTTGCTGAACCGCAAGACATGGTCCAACCCAATGTGCCATGTCCAGTATTGGTATATAGGTTTTGATACTTGGTTTTACCAACAATCGGCGTACCATCAGGTGTTGCAGGTCTTAAACCCGTCCAAAAATGTGCATCCGTAATATCACTGGCATTTGGAAATAATTGCTGGAGTACCATCAGCAAGGTATCTTCACGACTTGATTTTAAAGAGCGATCAAAACCATTAATTTCAGCCATTCCTCCAACTCGAATACGGTCATCAAAACGTGTTAAAGCTATTTTATAAGACTCATCTAAGATCGTGGAGATTGGTGATAATGCTGGATCAATAATCTTTGTGGTGATCGAATAACCTTTTAAAGGATATACGGGCGCATCAATATTGAGTTGTTTTAACATCTCATGACTATAACTGCCCAATGCCATCACATAAACATCACCTTTCAATGTACTGCCATCTTTGAGTTTAATGGCTGTAATTCGATCTGAATCTTTTTCAATTGTTTCAATCACTGTATTAAAAAGAAAATTTACACCTTGCTGCGCAGCGAGTTCTGCTAATTCAGTGGTAAATTTTTGGCAATCCCCTGTTTGATCATTAGGCAAGCGCAAACCACCAACAAAATCAACAGTCGCATGCGCCAATGCAGGTTCTGCTTTTATCACACCAGCTTTATCTAATAATTCAAATGGCACACCTTCATGCTTTAATACTTCTGTGTCTTTGCCTGCCACATCTAATTGCTGCTGCTTACGAAACAGTTGCAATGTCCCAAGCTGACGTTCATCGAAATGAATTTGGGTTTCTGCACGCAGTTCATCTAAGCAATCACGGCTATATTCTGAAATTCTCACCATTCGCTCTTTGTTGATTTGATAGCGATTGATATTACATTCAGCTAACATTTGTACCATCCACTGATACTGATACATATCTCCAGTTAGTTTAATGGCGAGCGGCGAATGGGGTTGAAACATCCATTTAAATGCTTTTAAAGGAATCCCTGGAGCAGCCCAAGGAGAGGCATAACCTGGAGAAATTTGACCTGCATTCGCAAAACTTGTTTCAAGTGCTACATTCGGTTGACGGTCAATTACAGTGACCTCATGACCCGCTTGTTTGAGATAATATGCCGATGTTGTACCAATAACACCTGCGCCCATGATGATGATATGCATACTGAACCGACCTTATACGAATTTATCGTCTTATAATAAAAAGTTATCTATTCTAATCTGAATTTTTGCCACTCTTTTAATGTAGCACTTAGAAATAATTTGGCAACACAGATTTCGTATGGAACTGTCACTATGGTTTATACTTTTGAATTATTTAGTTTTATATCTTCTAATAGCAAATTTTTTCTTAGAACACATATTAAGGTGTCTCGCTTTTGCAAACAGTGTTGTGATAAAAGTCTTGCTCAGCTCAGAAAGCACGCATATTCACTAATAATGATTATAGAATATATTTTATCCCTTTACGCTTCTTATACATTCCTGAATTAAATCGCATACATATAGCGCTAATCTGCTGAAAAACTCACTTTGAATGAATCATTTGTATAAATATTCAGCCAGTCTAATGATAAAGTAACGTGAGTTCGATGAAACCGCATCTTCAACTCATTGAAAAACAATAAGTCTCGACGGAGTCTTGCTGAGTTCTCACCCAATTTCAGGAACAGCCTGCGGCTCGCCATACTTTTCTTTCGGGAAAAGTACGCAAAACCATTGTCACCCGCAAAACTCGTCAACCACCAGCAACATATTTAATCAGTCGCAGAAACAATACTTTATAGAAGCAGTCCTGCCTCAAACAGTTGCGGATGACGTTTCCGAGTATCATATTTCATCAAGAATTTTTATCGAACTCAGGTTAAAGTAGATAATTATGACTGATCATATCGCTTAAATTAAAAAAGCTCGCTTCATCTATAAAGATTCAGCGAGCTTTGTCATTATCAGCTTAAGGATAAAATCATCGATGGGTATGAATGGACATCACAATCCCAAAACTTGCCAACAAAGCAATCACGGCTGAACCGCCATAACTCATCAAAGGTAAAGGATCGCCTGTTACAGGCAAAATTCCACTCACCATACCAGAGTTTACAAAAACATAGAAGAATAAGGATAAGCCAATTGTTCCAGCTAAAAGACGTCCATAATTATGAAAGCTATTTAAGCTAATGATCATGCATCTAAAAATCATCGCGGTATACAAGGCAAATAAGAAAAATACTCCAATAAAGCCAAATTCTTCTGCATATGTCGACATGATAAAATCGGTATGGTGTTCTGGTAAGTAGCCTAATTGAGACTGTGTCCCTTCCAAGAATCCTCGCCCTGTCATGCCCCCCGAACCAATTGCAATTTTAGACTGAATAATATTCCAACCAGCTCCCAGTGCATCGGACTCAGGATCAAACAAAGTCATAATTCGTTTCTTTTGATATGCTTGCAAGACAAATGTCCAAATTAATGGAAAAGCCATTGCTAATGCAGCCAGTGTACCAATAATTAAAGTCCATGACATGCCACTGAGAAATAAGGCGAAAACCCCACCAATCACAATACCAATCGCCAAGTCTGGCTGCAGAAGTGCCAATACAAATGGCACTACCATAATCATCAAAGCCACCACAATATGTCTAAACTTGGGAGGTAAAGGATTTCGTGCAAAATACCATGCCATCATTAAAGGCATTGCAAACTTCATAAACTCACTGGGTTGCATACTGCCAATACCAGGTATGGTTAACCAACGTTTTGCACCTAAGCGTACGTCACCAATCAGCAAGACCAAAATCAGTAATAGAATGGCAAATAGATAGAACCATGGGCTAATCGCTTGATAAACTTTGGGTGGAATCTGTGCACAGACAAACAATAAAACAAAACCCACACCAAAGCTGACAGCTTGACGAATCACCATAGTCATGTCTTCCGAAGAAGCACTGTAAACCATCAACAAACCAAGAACAGCATTGATGATTAATAAGCCCAATAACCATGGGTCAAGATGCAATTTATCCCATCTCGACATCTTCTGATTAATACTTAAACCATCTCGAACGGACTGACGTAAAAACTTATACTGGGGCGATGGTGTCATGAATGCAAATCTTAAACCTAGCTTAATCTAGCCAAATTATAGAGATAAATATTCAAGGAGAACATCTATCCTTTGAGAATTATTTTTAATTTCTCAGTTTTTTAATGCATCATTTGTGATTGTAAAATTAACTTCGCCAACTCTAAATCGTCAGGATAAGTGATTTTAATATTATCTGAACGCCCCATCACGACTTGGACATTGTGATTACTATGTTCTAAAGCACTCGCTTCATCTGTAATCATGACTCCATCGTTAAGCGCTGTTTCAATGGCTGTTTTTAAAATTGAAAATGTTGAAATTTGAGGCGTTTGTGCTTGCCACAATTGATCACGATTCACTGTTTTAACAATACTATGTTGCTGATCAACACGCTTTAAGGTATCTCTCACAGGGATTGCAAGAATTGCATTGCTATTTAAGTTGATTGCTGTATTAAGTAGATCGACAAGACACTCACGCGTTACACATGGACGTGCAGCATCATGTACAAAGACAAAATCATCAGGTTGGGCAAATCGTTCGAGATAGCTTAATGCATTTAGCACGGAGTCAACACGTTCATTGCCACCTAAACAAAAATGACTTAAATGTTTATTTTTTAAAGCCAATGTCTGGGCATAATGATCTTGCTCACCAATTGCAAGTACATAACCCGCAAGTGGCAATTCATTTAAACGGTCGATGGTATGCGCTAAGACTGTTTTATTTTGAATAATTTGATATTGCTTAAGTTCTGTTTTTGAAAAACGACGACCTGAGCCAGCAGCCGGGACAATTGCCCAAATTTTACGGTTGGTCTGGTACAGGTTCGTTATCGTCTTCATTGGTTCTTAAGTCTACATTTGGATCTGTATAAATCTGCTTATAATGGGTACTAATCGTACTCATTTGTACAAATGTTTCATGTGGCTTCACTAGACCGAGATCTAAACGTGCATGTTCTTCTATGGCCTCAGAACCATTTTTCAAATCATACACTTCAGCAGCGAGGATACGGTTACGTTCTTTTAGATCAGCATTGACTTCAGCTTGCTGTTCAATTTGCTGTACTAAAGCTTGGTGAGGAAAATGACCTCCCTCACCAAACCAGAAGCGATATTGCAATACTGCAACGATTAAAATCGCCAGTATTGCAATCACTTTACTTGAAGTAGTTTTAAAGACTTCTAACATTTCAAAGAGATTAATTCAGACCTTTGAATTCAGCTTTACCGCGATAAGCTGCATGAGTCAACTCTTCAATACGAAGTAATTGGTTATATTTTGCAACACGGTCAGAACGGCAAAGTGAACCTGTCTTGATTTGACCAGCAGCAGTACCTACAGCCAAGTCAGCAATTGTAGAGTCTTCAGTTTCACCAGAACGATGTGAAATAACTGTGCTATAACCATTCGCTTTAGCAAGATAGATCGCATCTAAAGTTTCTGACAATGTACCAATTTGGTTATATTTGATTAAGATCGAGTTACCAACTTTCTCATCAATACCGCGTTGTAAAATCTTAGGATTGGTTACAAACAAATCGTCACCAACCAATTGGATTTTATCACCGAGAATAGAAGTCAAATAGCTCCAACCTTCCCAATCAGACTCATCCAAACCATCTTCGATTGAGATAATTGGATATTGTTTTACAAGACCAGCTAAGTAGTCTGCAAACTGGTTGCTTGTAAATGCTTTGTTGCCTTCGCCAGCGAGAATGTATTGACCATTCTTGTAGAATTCAGAAGATGCGCAGTCAAGCGCTAACATGATGTCAGAACCCGCTTTATAACCTGTGGTTTCAATAGCAGAAAGGATAACTGTAATCGCTTCTTCGTTTGAACGTAAGTTTGGTGCAAAACCACCTTCGTCACCCACCGCAGTGTTTAAACCTTGCTTTTTCAATACAGATTTCAAAGCATGGAAAATTTCCGCACCAGCACGCAAAGATTCAGCAAATGAAGTGAAGCCTACAGGCTCAATCATGAACTCTTGGATATCAACAGTGTTATCTGCATGAGCACCACCGTTCAAGATATTCATCATTGGAACTGGCATAGTCAAAGTTGTTTGACCACGTAAGTCTGCGATGTATTGGAACAATTCTGTTTTTTTCTCAGTTGCAGCAGCACGTGCAGCAGCCAAAGATACAGCCAAAGTTGCATTTGCACCTAATTTTTCTTTATTTTCAGTGCCATCAAGCGCAATCATTTTGTCATCAAGCGCTTTTTGTTCAAATACGTTTTGACCTTTTAATAAGTCTTTGATTTGAGCATTTACGTTTTGAACTGCAGTGCGAACACCTTTACCTAAGTAACGTGATTTGTCACCGTCACGAAGTTCTAAAGCTTCACGAGAACCAGTTGAAGCACCAGATGGTGCACATGCACGGCCAACAACGCCAGAGTCTAGGATTACGTCTGCTTCGATGGTTGGGTTACCACGAGAGTCCAAAATTTCACGTGCACGAATGTCAACGATTTGGCTCATGAATAATTCCTCAGTTGATTAAAAATAAGATGCTGTTTAAGGGCATCAATGAGTATCTAACTTTTTGAAACCTTTAACTAAGGTATCCAATTCTTTTAATTGTGCTAAGAATGGCTCAAGTTGAGACATACGCAATGCACAAGGTCCATCACATTTTGCTTTTTCAGGATCTGGATGTGCTTCTAAGAACAACCCAGCCAAACCTGTTGCCATACCCGCTCGCGCCAATGTAGTGATTTGCGCACGGCGTCCACCCGCTGAATCTGCACGACCACCTGGTGTTTGTAAGGCATGGGTGACATCAAAAAATACAGGAACATTCATTTCTTTCATGGTATCAAAACCAAGCATATCAACAACCAAGTTATTGTAGCCAAATGATGTACCACGCTCACACAGAATGAGTTTGTCATTACCAGCTTCTAAACACTTGTTGAGAATATGGCTCATTTCACGCGGAGAAAGGAATTGTGCTTTTTTGATGTTGATAATGGCTTGTGTTTTCGCCATTGCTTCAACTAAATCTGTCTGACGACTTAAAAATGCAGGAAGCTGAATGATATCTGCCACTTCAGCGACAGGTGCAGCTTGGTAAGGTTCGTGAACATCTGTAATAATCGGCACATTAAAATGTTTTTTAATGTCGGCTAACCATTCAATTCCCTTTTCCAAACCTGGACCACGGAATGAATGTAAGCTTGAGCGATTGGCTTTATCAAAACTGGCTTTAAATACATAAGGAATATTTAAGCGCGTACAAATATCGACATAAGTCTCTGCAATTTCAAAAGCCAAGTCTTTCGACTCAAGTACGTTCATTCCGCCGAATAGTACAAATGGCAAGTGATTTGCCATTTGTATATCGCCTAAACGTACAATTTCTTGTGGTTTTAATTGTGACATTTAAACTTCCTAGTTTGTTTTACACACTTACTTACTGTTTTGGTGCTGCTTTTTTGCGGCATCGATAAAACTAGCAAATAATGGATGCCCATCACGTGGTGAACTTGTAAATTCTGGATGGAATTGTACAGCAATAAACCAAGGATGGTCAGGAATTTCTACTGTTTCAACAAGATGTTGCGCAGTTGAATAGCCTGAAATTTTCATGCCTGCTTGTTCAATTGCAGGAATGAAACGATCGTTCATTTCATAGCGATGGCGATGGCGTTCAGTAATTTCTGCTTTCGCATACACTTCACGTGTTTTAGTGCCTTCAACCAACTCGGATGTTTGTGCACCTAAACGCATTGTTCCACCCAGATTTGACTCAGTGCTACGATGCTGAATTTCACCACGTTCGTCTAACCATTCAGTGATTAAACCAATCAATGGGAATTTTGTTGAACGATTAAATTCTGTAGACGTTGCTTCTGGCATACCTGCAACATGACGAGCAAACTCAATCACAGCCAATTGCATACCCAAGCAAATACCCAAAAATGGTACTTTGTTTTCACGTGCATATTGAATAGCTTGCATTTTGCCTTCAGTACCACGCTCACCAAAGCCACCAGGTACCAAGATCGCATCGACATCTTTTAAGATTTCAGCAGGATTTTGGCTTTCCAATTCTTCTGCATTGATATAATCAATTTGAACTTTAACGCGATTTTGAATACCAGCATGTAAAAGTGCTTCATTGACAGATTTATAAGCATCTGGCAATTCAACGTATTTACCGACCATTGCAACACGAATGGTGTATTCAGGATTAAGTAAAGCTTCTACAACGTGATCCCAGTCTGCAAGATCTGCTTCTGGCAAGTTGATATAACCAAAACGTTCACAGATTAAATCATCAACATTTTGTTCATAGAATGTACGTGGAATTTGATAAATCGAACGTGCATCTTTACAGACCACAACCGCACGCGCTTCAACGTTGGTAAAGAGTGCAATTTTACGTGTGGTATCGGCATCAACATCATGCTCAGTACGACAAATCAAAATGTCAGGCTGAATACCAATCGACAATAACTCTTTCACTGAATGTTGAGTTGGCTTAGTTTTAAGTTCAGCAGCAGACTTGATATAAGGTAATAAAGTCAAATGCATTAACATGGTACGTTTATGACCAAGCTCAACCATCAACTGACGTACAGATTCCATGAATGGGAGGGATTCAATGTCACCGACTGTACCACCGATTTCAACGATAGCAACGTCATAACCTTCGCCTGCACGAAGTACACGCTCTTTAATATTATCCGTAATATGTGGAATAACTTGGACTGTACCACCGAGATAATCACCACGACGTTCTTTATTCAAAACATCTTGATATACACGACCAGACGTAAAGTTATTCAATTTGGTCATTTTGGCACGACGTAAGAAACGTTCGTAATAACCCAAATCTAAATCAGTTTCAGCACCATCTTCTGTGACAAATACTTCACCGTGCTGGAATGGGCTCATCGTCCCAGGATCGACATTAATGTATGGATCCATTTTGACCATGGTTACTTTTAAACCACGGGCTTCTAAAAGTGCAGCAACTGAAGCAGCTGAAATACCTTTACCTAGTGATGATACAACACCACCAGTGACGAATATAAAATGGGTCATCAAGTTTCTCGTACAATGGAGCCTAAATTGGCCTACAATGTTGTGCGATTTTACTTTACCTTGTACCAAGAAAGCAAAGTCAATTCACATCAATTCATAGAACAATAAACAATTGGCTATTCTATCAGCATTTCCAATAAAAATTTAGCACTTGATAAGGTGATTTTTAAATATCATTTTGCTGTTATACTAGTTAACATCTCTTTAATCTGTTTTGTTTTGAGTAATTATGAATAAGAAATTTTTAATTTGTGGCGCAATTGCGACAGCACTACTTGTATCTGCTTGTGTAAAAAAAGAAGAGCCGAAAGAGACTGAGCAAGAGAAAGTTGAAACTGCTCAAACAGCGGCATCTGAACCAGCTCAATTTGAAAGCTTGCCGAGTGCTGAACAAAATACTCAACAAGTCGAAATTCCTGCGCATGTAGAAGTTGAACGTACTGAAACAGCGAATACAACAACAGAAATTCGTCGTGAACCAACGCATGAAGCGCTTGCAACAACACAGGCTGCTGAAAATAAACCTGCTGCAACAGAAGCTAAACCTGCAAAAGCAGAGTCAGTGAAGACTGAAACAGCTCAAACTGCACCAAAGACCCAGACTGCGCCTAAAGCAAACTCTGGCACTGCTCAATCTGAAGATGACGCAGTTGCTGCTGCAATCGCTGCAGCTACACCTGCATTGAAAAACTAAAAGCTTATTTTTCAACAAAGAACTAGTTTTGTAAGCAAAAAACCAGTCATTCATGACTGGTTTTTTTGCTACTTATAATCTTCATAACAAATATAATACTAAGATATAGTAAAACCGCCTAATTATTCACCCAAGTAATATTTATATGCCACTGATATTAAATAAAATTTATTCTTTTTATAAGATTTTAATGATTCATTTTTTTTGCCCTTTTGAATCTTAGGTGGTCGTGCTATCGTGAGGCGACATGAATGTCGCCATGTTGAGCGGGGGTATATGAGCAAAAACAAAGCACTGCTTTGTTTGTAGCGCAAGAACCCTATTAGACGAAAGATTTTTGTCACTTTTCATCTCTGAAAAGTGAGGCATCGCATGCGCAAAAAAAATTTAAACTTTAGATGTAAAACGTGGCAGTGCAAGCTTTAGATCATCAAACAATATATTGATCACATTCATTTTAGTGATTAAGAGAAACGATATTTTACAGTATGGTTTTTTCAACAGATTGACTATACTGAATACTGTTTTAGAAAGTCCGCCATTAAACGTGAAGCCCAAGATTTGGTATGTAAGCCCTCATAAAAACCACAATGACTGCCCTTTTTGGTTGTTACCACAACAACATTATCCATATTCTGAATGGTTTCTTTATAAGGTTCCAAGTTTTTAATTGAGCACACTGGGTCATCTTCTGCATTCAGAATCATCAGTGGAATTTTAACATTTTCAAAAACATAAATAGGATTGGTGGCTTTTGAATAACTTTCATAATCTGAAAAACCAGCCATTTCAAAATATTCAGTTTGAAACTCTTGTAATGTTTTGGTTCTCAATACATTTTGTACTGAATGCACTGGTGTCCACGTTTGTGTATAAGGCGTGATAAATGCTTTAAACAATTTTTTGGTCATCACCTTGGTATAAAAAGGATGTACATTTTCAAAACCAATTTCAGTATCATAGCCCGGGCACATCGCAAATGCTGCTTTAAATGGTGTGTCTAGACCCTGCTCACCCAAATAGCGTACCAATAATCCAGTACCTGCGGATGATCCCACCGCAAACAATTCAGTCTGTGGAAATAAATCCTGTATATAGCTCAATTGCTCTTTTAGATCGGATGTTGAACCAAAAATTGACATCAACGGAACAGGCATAGGTAGACCTGCATGCCCACGACGTAAACATAGTGCAATACGCCAACCCGTATATTCATGTAAATCTTTGACCAACTCACGCATACTTTCTGGCGTTCCAGTAATGGTATGCATGATCACAATGGTCGGTGTATCTTTGGGTAAATCATAACCATACCATGCAATAGCAGTAACGCCACCATCTTGCATAGTGATTCGATCAATCCGATCATATTGCAACTTAACTGTCTTTTTTTTAATTAAATCAAAATATAAAAGGTGTGCGTGTGTATTGGTCAACCACGGTGTAGGACGATATTTATCTTGTAATTGAGGTAATTTATCTAAGATCTCAGACATTGCACCTTGCTGATTAAAATACAACTTTGGCAATTCAGCGCCAGTCACTTGATCTAATAAACTTTGGGTAATCTCGGTAAACTTATGGAGTACAGACATTTTCCACCTCAACTTTTTATTTATGATAATCATACTTTAAATATGGGAGTTAACGCTCCCACTATTTATTTATACCATTATGCTTTGGGTATAAAGGCAGCCATTCGTTGCCCCATTTGGGCAGCCAAAGCTTCCAATCCACTTTTCGGGCGAATCATCACTTCAAAATCTACAATTTTTCCAGCCTCATTAAAACGAATCATATCAATCCCTTTTAACTTTTTCTCAGCAACATTGGCTGAAAACTCTAACACTACACTCTGCTCATCGTCTGTATAAAACTCTCGATGATAGGTAAAATTTTCAAAAATTTGGATCACATTGCTTAAAATAAAAAAAACAACTTGCTTCCCTTCATATGGGTGATAAGCCACTGGCGAGCGAAAAACCACATCATCCGCAAGCAGTTCATTTAAAATACTCATATCACGGTTTTCTAGCATCTGATGCCATTTTTGTATTGCAGATTTGCTTTGTGTGAAACTCATTTCTTTCATCCTGAATAGAATCCTCCCTAATAAAAGTCTTAAAGACAATTCAACAAAGAGAGGATTTTGATTAAGTTTTTAAATTGGATTAAATCACTGCTGCTAATTCTGCGCCTTGACGAATCGCACGTTTAGCATCCAATTCTCCCGCTTCCTTCGCGCCACCAATTAAATGAACTGATTTTCCTTCCGCTTGAAGTTGATCAAACATCGCAGTAAATGGCTCTTGTCCAGCACAAATCACCACATGATCAACATCTAAAATCATGACCTTGTCACCAACGGTAATATGCAAGCCTTGATCATCAATCTTGTCATAAGTTGCACCTGGGATCATATTGACATGACGATGTTTAAGACCTGTACGATGAATCCATCCAGTTGTCTTACCTAAACCGGCACCCACAGAATTGGTTTTACGTTGCAGTAAATAGATTTCACGAGGTGATTGCTCAACTTCTGGCTGCTTTAAGCCACCCACATGCGCATAAGATGTGTCAATCCCCCATTCATCATAGAATTTCTGAGGATTTAAACTGCCACTCTCACCTTCATGTGAAAGGTACTCAGCGGTATCAAAGCCAATACCGCCTGCGCCGATGATTGCGACTTTTTTGCCAACAGGCTTACGATCACGTAAAACCTCGATATAGGACAATACTTTGGGATGATCAATGCCTTCAATATTTAGATGGCGTGGTGTCACACCTGTAGCCACAACAATTTCATCAAACTTTGCAGCATTCAATTCTTCATATGTCGCAGTATGGTTGAGTACCAGTTTAATGTTGGGTTGTAATTCAATTTTACGTTTGAAATAACGTAAGGTTTCATAGAACTCTTCTTTACCTGGAATGGTTTTGGCAATGTTGAACTGACCGCCAATCTGATTAGATGCTTCAAAAACGGTAACTTTATGCCCACGATCTGCGGCATACGTTGCAAAGCTTAAACCAGCAGGTCCTGCACCAATCACGGCGATATTTTTAATAACATCGGATTGTTTAAAAATCAGTTCAGTTTCATAGCAAGCACGTGGATTGACTAAACATGTAGCAATTTTCATGGAGAAAATATGATCTAGGCACGCCTGATTACAACCAATACAAGTATTAATTTCATCTGCACGACCTTGTTCAGCCTTTTGCACAAAATGAGAATCTGCAAGCATCGGACGCGCCATAGAAATCATATCAGCATCGCCTTGAGCCAAGACATGCTCTGCCATTTCTGGGGTATTGATACGGTTCGATGTGATTAAAGGTACTTTAACAGAACCTTTTAATTTTTTAGTCACCCAAGTAAACGCTGCACGAGGTACTTTGGTCGCAATCGTCGGGATTCGTGCTTCATGCCAACCGATTCCAGTATTGATAATCGTTGCACCAGCTTTTTCAATTTCTTTCGCCAAGTGAATGACTTCTTCGAGCGTAGAACCACCTTCAACCAAGTCCAACATAGACAAGCGATAAATAATAATAAAGTTTTCACCTACCTCTTGGCGTGTTCTTCTTACAATTTCAATTGGAAAACGGATACGGTTTTCATAACTGCCACCCCACTCATCATCACGGTGATTAGTTCTTGCAGCAATAAACTCGTTGATCAGATAACCTTCTGATCCCATAATTTCTACACCGTCATAGCCTGCAATTTGTGACAATCGGGCACAATTGGCAAAGTCTGCAATCGTTTGATGAACTTCTGCTGACGTTAGTGCATGTGGCTTGGTTGGATTAATTGGGGCTTGAATCGCTGAAGGTGCAACGTTTTCAGGCTGATAAGAGTAACGTCCAGTATGTAAAATTTGTAGTGCAATTTTACCTCCAGCATCATGAACTGCTTGAGTAATGACTTTATGTTTTTCTGCTTCTTCTAAATGATCTAATTTTGAACCACCAAAAAATGTTACACCATGATCATTGGGTGAAATACCACCTGTAACAATCAGTCCTACACCACCTGCAGCACGTTCTGCATAAAATGCAGCCATACGCTCATATCCACCTTGAACTTCTTCCAGTCCAACGTGCATAGAACCCATCAACACTCTATTCTTTAATGTAGTAAAGCCTAAATCTAAAGGCGCAAGTAGATGCGGATAATTAGACATGTAAACTCCTTGGCGTGCATTCGCTAGCTATCAATCTGATGAAAAAGTCTAATATTTTTTAATGCAACAAGTTGCATAGTTTGGGTATTTATAATCGAGATTTGATTTTTATGCAACATGTTGCATAATGACTTTATATTCATTTTATTGACCTAATATTACACAATGTCATTAGCCCATGTTTTATTGACCAGTCTGATCGAAAAACCAAGCACAGGTTTTGAGTTGGCTCGACGCTTTGACCGATCCATGGGATTCTTTTGGAATGCGACCCATCAGCAAATATACCGTGAACTCAACGGCATGCAAAAAAAAGGCTGGATTTCGACTTTAGAAGATCAGGCGGATCAAGGTCGTAAAAAAACCTATCAGGTTGAACAACTTGGGCGTGTCGAGTTGGCTGACTGGATGGTTAAGCAAGGACAGCCTGCTCAACTTCGTGAAGAGCTTATGGTACGCTTACGTGCTGAAGCACAATTTGGTGGAAATACTGTTTTACCTGAATTAGAACGTCATTTAAAATTGCATCAAGAAAATTTAAAACTCTATCTTCAAATTTTTTCCAAAGATTTTGAACACACAGAGACACTTGATCGTACTTTATATATCCATAAAATGATTTTACAATTGGGAATAGACTTGGAAACTGGCTGGATCAACTGGCTCAATGAAGTGATTCCACGACTAAAAGCATTTGAGAATAAAGACAATCCGTAGGAATATGCATGCCACACTATACAATGCCTGATGGCGAGAAATTATTTGTCCGTGAAATTGGTCAAGGCGAGCCTGTAGTTGTTTTGTCTGGTTTAGGCATGCATAGCTGGCAGTGGTTACCTTTTTTATTACCCAACATTAAACAATACAAATTTTATATCCCCGACTGGCGTGGTTTTGGTGGCTCGAAGACGTGTAATATTCCACAAGATATAGATGCAATATCAAATCACTGGCGTGACCTTGACAGCTTAATTGATCAACTGAATTTAGATAATTTTATTCTCATGGGTTATTCCATGGGCGCAACCACAGCCATGCATGGTATGCAGTATGGAAATTTGGCTGGCAAATTAAAAGCTTATTTACATATCGATCAAACCCCTAAAATTCCAACAGACGATACTTGGGAATTTGGTTTATTTGGCAAAAAATATTTTAAAATAAAGCGCTTACTCAAAGATTTTTCTGACTTTTTACATCAGTATTCTCAGTATCGTTTTGTCGATGAATTGCCGATTGAGCCAAGAACAGAACTGATTCAAATTTGGTTGAATTTCATTAAAATTCAAGGCAGTAATAAATTAAGTCCATTTATGTTTAATTTAGCCTTAAAACATCCACAACTCCAAAAACACTTATTGCCTATCCGTCGCATGGACTATTTAACGTGGTATATCGACAATTATCTCAATCATAATGAAGATTATCGTGATGCCATTGCTCAATTGGCTTGCCCTACGACCTTCTTTATTGGTGAAAAGTCTTCACTGTATCCAGCTGAAGGACAAATGCAAGTTTCCAATAGTTTGATCAATGCTAAAAATATTATATTTAAACGCTCCGGACATACTCCTCTTATCACTGAACCTGTCAAGTTTAGTCAAGAAATTCGCTCTTTTCTAAAACAGTCTGCATAAGCGATATTTATAAAAAATCCTCGTTTAAAGCCAATTAAACGAGGATTTTAAAACTCAGTCTTTAAAAATTATACATTGCCACTGCATTAAAACGATTATCTTCTCCTGTATCTTGTCCATTTGCACCAGCAGCAAAAGCTTGACGCTCACCATAGACATATTCCAATCCAAAGCTTAATGGTTTTTTCGGGCTATAAAATACATTTGCCCAAGCCTGCCATACATGCTTATTGGCTTTTGTAGGATCACTCAAATATTGGATATATTTCTGATTTTCATCAGCTTTCATATAACCATAGCCCAAAGTCGAACGCCATTGTGGATTAAACTGTTGAGTCACACCCAAAGTGATAGAGTCAAATTCATTCAATGCCATGATTTTTTTGTTGGCATCCATAGAAAACCCAGCATTGGTCCATGACACTAAACTAGAGTCTCCTTTCACATGATAATAATCTGCTTTTAGTGTAGTTTTTGTACTCAGTTCATATTTTGCCCCGACACCCACACCCCATGCCAATTCATCATCGGTTGTAGTACGCTTTTGACTCATCATTGCCCTTAAACTCATAGTCCCCGCACGATCTGCAAAGCTATGATTCAGGCGTGTAGAAAATACTGGCAAGCGCATACTGGATAGTGCATCTTTTGAATCCTCCACAGCACTGACAAGTTGAGTTTCTGCATTAAATTTATGCGTATAACGGACTTGTGCATCACGCTTTACTGCCCCGCCAACATAGCCCAAAGCATCAATCGTTTCTGGCATATAATCTGGAACTGCAAAATTTGACCAAGTTTGACCAACCAACCATGAACCATAATTAAAATATGCATGGCGAATCCTCAATGCATCATTTGCTCCCAAGAAATCAACTTCTATTTTCGCATTTATATCCTGATCTGCGGTTTTAAAATCTAAGCCTATGCGCGTTGCTGCTAGGGTTGATTTTAGTACATCACTACTTTCGTTATTACCTTTCAGTGGAACGGTATTGATTTGATTATAAAGCCGCTCAGCACTTCCGCCTTCTGACTGATATAACAAGTCTGCACGGACATTGCCGTATAGACTCATTTCAGCGCCTGCTTTAGAACGTATTAACCAGGATGATGTTGATGAATTTGTCGCTGTTATCGGATTCGACTGTGGCTGATTTTGTATCAGTTGGACAGCTTGATTTTGCTGTTTCTGATGCTGCTCAAGCATTTCACGCAACTGTTTGACTTCACTCCTTAATTGTTCAACTTCTGAAAGTGAATCTGCATGAGCCATATTTAGACTAAACAAACCGATTGAAACTAAAACGACGTTGTAGTTAAATTTTTTCATTGTAGAAAGCATCCTATTCTCTACGATTGATTATTTTGAACCAGCCTTAATCTCCGTGATTCAGGCTGAAAAATCGATTAATTTGTAGTATTGCCAACAATATTTTGTTGCGGTGAAGTTGCTGAAAGCACTGTATTTTTTTCGACAGAAGCCTTTAAGTTGACTAAAAATATTGCAATTGCAGCAATCACACCTGGAATTGCAATCACAAGAAAATTCATTTGATGAGGAAGTTCAAACGTGAGCAGTGCGCCAGTGAGGACTGGACCTACAATTGCACCGATACGTCCAATACCCGATGCCCATCCCATACCTGTAGAACGAACAGCCGCAGGATAAAATTGAGCAACAAAGGTATAAAGTAAGATTTGCGAGCCGATTGTTGCTGCACCTGCTATCGCAATAAGTGTATAAAGTACAGCCTGTGGGCTTTTAAAACCGAGCAAAATGAGTGCCATAGCACCAACAGCAAACATGATGGTTAATACAGGTTTAATGTGAAATTTATCTGCCAATGCACCACCACCAATTGCACCGACCATTCCCCCAATATTCAGTGCAAATAAGAAAATCATACTTGCACCCAATGAATAACCTGCTTGAATCATGAGCTTTGGTAACCAACTGCCCAATGCATAAACCATCAATAAACACATGAAAAATGCAATCCAAAACATGAAGGTGCTAAAAGTACGTCCTTGTTGAAATAGCGCACGTAACGGTGCTTGATCCTCAGCAGTGACTTCATTCAGCACAAACTGAGTGGATGCTGTTAAATCTTGTTGCGGGGCAATTTTTTGCACAATCTCACGGACTTGGTCAGTTTTTTCTTGTTGAGTCAAATACATCAAAGACTCAGGTAAAAATTTCCAAATCAAAGGGAGCGCTAAAAAAGGAATGATGGCGATGTAGAACATAATTTTCCAGCCATAATCAACTACCAACCACGCACCTAATAATGCTGAAGCCATGCCACCAATCGCATATCCACTAAACATCACTGCAACCAATGTACTGCGAATACGTTTAGGTGCATATTCAGTCATCAATGCCACCACATTTGGCATCACCCCCCCAATTCCAAGACCTGCTAAGAATCGTAAA
Source organism: Acinetobacter sp. B-6 (assembly GCF_056930735.1). Classification (NCBI taxonomy): domain Bacteria; kingdom Pseudomonadati; phylum Pseudomonadota; class Gammaproteobacteria; order Moraxellales; family Moraxellaceae; genus Acinetobacter; species Acinetobacter sp. B-6. Next base: position 169,353 of record NZ_JBXPBY010000002.1, read on the forward strand.
ATCCCAAATTCAATTGGTGTTGATGCAAAAGCACCTAAAAAAGTAAATCCACTGAAAATCGCCACACAAATCATAATGGTTTTTTTACGACCTAATTTATCCGACAAAGTCCCAAAACTCATCGCACCAAACATCATGCCAAATAGTGCTGTACTGGCAAGCATTCCCGCTTGAACAGCGGTAAGCCCCCACTCTTGCATCAGCAATGGTAAAGCTACGCCATAAATGACTAAATCATAACCGTCAAAAATAATGATAGATAAACACCACAATAAAACTCCCCAATGGAATGGAGTAAATTTTGCGTCATCGACAATCCGATTGATATTTAATTGCATATTCAGCCTCCTGCTGAGAAACGTCATCTAAGTTTTCTCAGACAATGGCGTAAGCGCTATTTTTTGTCCAAAACCGATTACATATATATCCATACCTAAAAAGTCGGTTTAATGTTTTTATTTGAATAAACAATAGATTAAAAAGCTTGAATAAAATAATTCAGCCTTATATTTTTGCTCATTTATTTTTTATTTGAACTTTTAAATGGCTGTTTTTAGATTTATTAAGCAAAGCAAAAAGCTTATTGTATATTTTCAATATGTTACTTTTCACATAATATATAAACTATTATTCATTTTTTAATTGCTTAGCGATTAATATTCTCGATTTGTATATTTTAGAATAACGATTGCCTTATTCAAAAATAATGAAGACAAAATAATATGAAAGTCCCTTCTCCCAGTGAGAGAAGGCTTGCATGAGCAGATGATTTTAGGTGGAATGCCAATCCAAATGAGAATTATGCGAATAAGCCTGATGATTTGGTTAAATATATTTAATTTAATCCATTATGCTAAAACTCGCACGGTCATATTGAAACCCTTCCAAATCATAAACTTGATAAATACAATCAAACAAAGATCGAATATCTTCGCTTTCATCCATACAACGAATCGCCATAAAGATAGGACTTTTTGCAGAGCTGTCCAACATGGGGATATAGATTAGATTCGGCAATTGAATGGTTTTTGCACTTTCAGGTACAACACATACGCCTTCTCCTGCTGCAACTAGACCCAAAGCCAATTGAATCTCACGGACCTCCTTGAGATTTTTAGGATCTAGACCATGTTCAGAGAAAAGATGACGAACCTGTGTTGAAAAGTTGGGCTTCGGATGGCTTGGGTATAGAAATAAATTCTCATCTTCAATATCTGCAAAATAAGTTCCTTTTGAATCAGCCAAAGGATGGCTAATATGAACAGCCAACATTAATGGTTCTTCTCGTAATAAAACTCGTCGAACTGCGGGATCAGAAATCCTAAGACGCCCAAATCCAACATCAATACGCCCCTCTTTTAGCGCTTGAATTTGATCTTTGGTACTCATTTCAACCAATTCAATTTTTAAATGAGGTTGCTGTTGTCGAAACATATAAACAATTTTAGGGAGCAAACCGTACAAAAGTGAGCCAACAAAACCCATGGTGACTGTTTTTTCGATCAAACCAATCCGTTTGGTCATCGACTTGACTTCTTCTGCATTAGACAAAAGTTTAACGGCGTGTTGATAAAAAAATTGCCCCGCTTCAGTGGTTTTTAATGGACGGCTTCCTCGTTCAAAAAGTGAGATACCCAATTCACTTTCAAGATTTTGAATCTGTCTGCTCAACGGGGGTTGAGCAATATAAAGCTTTTCAGCCGCTTTGGTAAAACTCTGTTCTTCTACAACAGCAACAAAATAGCGTAAATGCCTGAGTTCCATCTCAAACTCCATACCTTTAAGATATAAAAAAATGCAAATTTGATCTTAGACAGCGATCATTCATTCTTTTAAGGTATATCAAAAGCAAGATGCAAAGCAAGACTGAAAATTTAAGTGATTCAAAGCCAACCCAAGAATGACATTCTGTTAGCCAAATGAATTTTCAAACCAGTTTAAGCTAGAAGTCTTGTTGCCAACAACATGGAAAGTGGGCAGCAAAGTTGCGAGCAAATTTTATTCAGCATGCGATGCCAAACCACTCATACTTAAGGAGCTTAGTATGAATCGTCAAGAAATCGATGCTTTAGTCAAGCAAATGAATATTGATACAGCAACAGCTAATGTTAATCCTCGTATTCAACAAATTGTGGTTCGCTTAGTCGCTGATCTTTTTCAAGCCATCAATGATCTCGATATTTCCCAAACTGAACTATGGAAAGGACTGGAATATTTTACTGATGCAGGTCAAGCCAATGAACTTGGACTCTTGGCGGCAGGTTTAGGACTTGAGCATTTCTTAGATCTACGTGCTGATGAAGCCGATGCAAAAGCAGGCATTACAGGTGGAACACCACGTACTATCGAAGGTCCACTTTATGTTGCTGGCGCACCAGAATCAGTCGGTTTCGCCCGTATGGATGATGGTTCTGAAGTTGATCAGATTGATACCTTATTGATTGAAGGTACAGTTACAGATCATCAAGGCAATCTCATTCCCAATGCTAAAGTAGAAATTTGGCATGCCAATCGCTTAGGTTCGTATTCTTTTTTTGATAAATCTCAAGCTGATTTTAACTTACGTCGCACCATTTTGACCAATGCCAATGGCAAATACGTCGCTCAAACGACTATGCCTGTAGGTTATGGATGCCCACATCAAGGGACAACTCAGGCACTTTTAAATCACTTGGGTCGTCATGGCAATCGTCCATCACATGTGCATTATTTTGTCTCAGCACCAGGTTATCGAAAACTAACCACCCAATTCAATATTGAAGGTGATCAATACCTTTGGGATGACTTTGCTTTTGCTACACGTGAAGGTCTGGTGGCTACTGCTGTAGATATCACCGATGAAGCAGAGATTGCCCGTTATGGTTTAAACAAAGCCTTTAAAAAGATTGAATTCAATATTCAACTGATTCAGACCCAAGACCAAGCCCCATCGACTGAAGTCATTCGTCGACGCGCAAGCGCATAATCATACGTATAGAACCGAGTGTTTTTAATCACAACATTTCGGTTCGTAATCTTATTTGGAAAGCCGGAGAAATAACATGCCACGTATTCCAGTGATAAACACCAGCCATCTTGACCGTATTGATGAGCTTTTGGTCGATAACTTTGAAACAGGTGAATTTAAACTTCATCGCTCAGTATTTACAGATCAAAGTCTATTTGATCTTGAAATGAAATATATTTTTGAAGGTAATTGGGTGTATTTGGCACATGAAAGTCAAATCCCCAACAATAATGATTACTACACCACCCATATTGGTCGCCAACCTATCATCATTGCACGAAATCGCAATGGTGAATTAAATGCAATGATCAATGCATGTTCACATCGTGGCGCTCAGTTGTGCCGTCATAAGCGTGGCAATAAGGCGACCTATACTTGCCCTTTTCACGGTTGGACATTTAACAACTCAGGTAAATTACTCAAAGTGAAAGATCCAAGTGAAGCAGGTTATTCAGACTGCTTTAACCAAGAAGGGTCTCATGATCTAAAAAAAGTTGCGCGTTTTGAAAGTTATAAAGGTTTTCTTTTCGGAAGTTTAAACCCTGATGTACCTAGTCTGGTTTCATTCCTTGGCGAAACAACCAAAATCATTGACATGATTGTAGATCAGTCTGATCAATGTTTAGAGGTTTTACGTGGCGCATCGACTTATACATACGATGGTAACTGGAAACTTACCGCTGAAAATGGTGCAGATGGTTATCATGTCTCTGCAGTACATTGGAACTATGCCGCAACCACCCAACAACGAAAAGAAAAACAACAGGAAAATGATAATGTTCGTGCCATGAGTGCAGGTGCATGGGGTAAGCAAGGCGGTGGCTCTTATGGTTTTGAGCATGGTCACATGCTGTTATGGACCCAATGGGCAAATCCTGAAGATCGTCCGAACTATCCAAAAGCCGCAGAATATACTGAAAAATTTGGCGCCCCCATGTCGAAATGGATGATCGAACGCTCTCGTAATTTATGTCTTTACCCGAATGTTTATTTTATGGATCAATTCGGATCACAAATACGTGTACTTCGCCCGATTTCAGTCAATAAAACTGAAGTCACGATTTACTGTATTGCCCCTGTAGGTGAAGCGCCAGAGGCACGTGCCCGTCGTATCCGCCAATATGAAGATTTCTTTAATGCATCGGGTATGGCGACTCCTGACGACCTCGAAGAGTTCCGTGCCTGCCAAGCAGGTTATGCGGGTATTGAACTGGAATGGAATGATATGTGTCGAGGCTCAAAGCATTGGATCCAAGGTCCAGACGATGCTGCCAATGAAATCGGTTTAAAACCAAAACTCAGTGGCATTAAAACAGAAGACGAAGGTTTATATCTTGCACAGCATCAATACTGGTTAGAGGTGATGAAACATGCCATCCAATCAGAAAAACAACTTGCTCAAAAAGAAGTGAACACGCAAGGAGAAGTCGCATGAATGCAACAGCACCTATTGAACAATTGTCTTTAGAAAATATTGCTCAATTTCTCTACCGTGAAGCCCGCTTTTTAGACGATGAACAATGGGACCAATGGTTGGCATGTTATGCGCCGACTGCATCTTTTTGGATGCCTGCTTGGGATGATGATGATCGCCTCACAGAAGACCCGCAATCAGAAATTTCATTGATTTACTATCCAGATCGTCAAGGGTTGGAAGACCGTGTTTTCCGTATCAAAACCGAACGTTCTTCAGCAACAATGCCCGATACACGTACCAGTCACAACATCAATAATATTGAAGTGGTTGCTACTGATGGACTTAAAGTCACGGTTCGTTTTAATTGGAACACATTAAGTTTCCGCTACAAAACCAGTTATAGCTACTTTGGAATGTCACGCTACGAAATCGACTTTTCAGGTCCTCAACCCCAGATTTTAAATAAATATGTGGTGTTGAAAAATGACTACATCAATCAAGTGATTGATATATATCACCTCTAATTGTGTTGACACCATAAGCTGATATTCGCTCTAGCTCAAGCATATTTGGGCTAACAGCAATCTAATGTTTAAAGATTTTTATAGGACCACCAGCCATGTCAAACCACAATGTTGCACTTCAATTTGAAGATGGCGTAACTCGTTTTATATCTGTTGCACAAGGTGAAACTTTATCTGATGCAGCGTACCGTCAAAAAATTAATATTCCTTTAGACTGTCGTGATGGTGCATGTGGAACCTGTCGTGCTTTTTGTGAATCAGGTACTTTTGATATGCCTGAAGAAAGCTATATTGAAGATGCGTTAACAACTGAAGAAGCTGAGCAAGGCTATATTTTAGCTTGTCAATGTAGACCCAATTCGGATGCTGTTTTTCAAATTCAAGCCTCTTCTGAAGTATGCAAAACTGAAATTCATGCCTTTCAAGGTACGCTGTCACGACTAGAAAACCTGTCCGATTCAACCATTACATTTGATATTCAATTGGATGAAGGTCAGCCTGATATTCATTTCCTTGCAGGACAATATGTCAACGTTGCCATCCCAGGAACCAATGAAACACGCTCCTACTCTTTTAGCTCTAAACCGGGACAGCGTTTAACAGGCTTTGTGGTTCGTAATGTTCCCAATGGAAAAATGAGTGATTTTTTGAGTGTCAATGCCAAAGCTGGCGATAAAATGACGTTTACAGGTCCGTTTGGAAGTTTTTACCTTCGTAATATTGTTCGCCCTGTACTTATGCTCGCTGGCGGTACGGGGATTGCTCCTTTTATATCCATGTTGCAGGTACTGGAAGAAAAAGGTTCAACACAGCCTGTACGTTTGGTTTTTGGTGTCACGAATGACTTTGATCTTGTGGCATTAGATAAGCTCAATGAACTCCAAAATAAGTTACCGTGGTTTGAATTTAGAACAGTCGTTGCCCATCCAGAATCGACACATGAACGTAAAGGTTATGTGACGGGTCATATTGAAAATGACTGGTTAAATCAAGGTGATGTCGACGTTTATCTCTGTGGTCCTGTACCTATGGTTGAAGCTGTTCGCACATGGTTAGATCAAGAAGGTATTCAACCTGCAAATTTCTTATTTGAAAAATTCTCAGCCAATTAAATTTGTCTGATTTTGGAGCTGAGCAAATGTCAAATAGACAAAGATTTGAAAATAAAGTGGTAATTGTTACCGGTGCCGCTCAAGGTATTGGACGTGGTGTAGCATTACAAATGGCTGCCGAAGGTGCGCAAGTGGTTATGGTAGATCGTTCGGCTTATGTCGAAGAAGTACTGGCAGAAATCATACAGTTTGGAGGTAAAGGTGTCACCATTCATGCAGATTTAGAAACTTTTGCAGGTGCTGAATCCGTCATTAGCAAAGCGATTACATGCTACGGACGAGTCGACATTTTGGTCAATAATGTCGGTGGTGCAATCTGGATGAAACCTTTTCAGGAATTTTCTGAAGCGGAAATTATCAAAGAAGTGAATCGTTCATTGTTTCCGACTTTATGGTGTTGTCGTGCAGTTTTACCTGAGATGATCAAAAAACAACATGGCACGATCGTCAATGTTTCTTCGATCGCCACTTGTGGTATCAATCGTGTACCCTATTCTGCATCCAAAGGTGGTGTCAATGGTTTAACAACTGGACTCGCTTTTGAACATGCTAAAGATGGAATACGCGTCAATGCTGTGGCGACTGGAGGAACAGAAGCGCCACCTCGTAAAGTACCACGCAATAGCGCAGCATTGACTGAAAATGAACAAAAATGGATGCAGGATGTCGTTGAGCAAACCATAGATCGGACGTTTATGGGACGATATGGCACGATCCAAGAACAGGTTAATGCCATTTTATTTTTGGCATCAGATGAATCTTCATATATGACAGGTACGATTGTTCCTGTCGGTGGTGGTGATCAGGGATAAACTGATCGCCCATTTTATGCAACAGGAACATTGAATTCATCGCATGGAGGCTTTGCCCAATGGCAACCCTGTTAAAAACACTTAAACAAGATTGGTCAATTTCCGCAACAGTCGCGGGGTTCTTAGCTGTACTGATTTCTTATGCGGGACCCATGATTATCTTTTTTCAAGCCGCCCAACAAGCCAACGTTTCTTCTTCCATGATGGCATCATGGATTTGGGGAAGTTCGATTGGCGCGGCGATTGCGGGTATTATTTTATCCATTAAGTTTAAAACCCCAATTATTACAGCATGGTCTGCGCCTGGAACAGCATTGCTTGTGGCATTGTTCCCGCATATTTCATTAAATGAAGTCGTTGCAGCTTATATCACTTCAGCGGTTATTATTTTTTTAATTGGTATTACTGGGTCTTTTGATAAACTTTTAAATTGGATTCCTCAAGGACTGGCTGCCGGTATGATGGCTGGCATTCTTTTTCAGTTTGGTCTGGGACTTTTTAAAGCCACGGATCACATGCCTTATCTTGTCTTTGGTATGCTGATTTGTTTTTTATTGGCAAAACGGTATTCTCCCCGTTATGCCATTATCTGGGTACTGATTGCAGGTGTTGTACTGAGCTTCTGTCTAGGACAAATCCAACCTGTTGCAATGGATTTTTCTCTTGCGATTCCACATATGATTTACCCTGAATGGACATGGTCTTCTACACTAAACCTTGCGATTCCACTCACCATTGTCAGCTTAACTGGGCAGTTTTTACCCGGTATGGCTATTTTAAAACTGAGTGGTTATCAAACTCCTGCAAAACCTATTTTAACTGTCGCAAGCATCACCTCGATTGTAGTTGCATTCACAGGTGGAATCACCATTGTACTTGCTGCAATTACAGCTGCACTGTGTACAGGTAAAGATGCTCATGAGCTTCAAGAAAAACGTTATATTGCAGGTATTGCCAATGGTATTTTTTATATTCTGGGCGGTTTATTTGCAGGTAGCATAGTCATGCTCTTTAGTATTTTACCAAAAGAACTGATTGCAGCACTTGCGGGCTTGGCATTGTTAGGGGCAATTGCAACCAATATGAGTGTTGCTATGAAAGATGATTCTCAGCGAGATGCCGCCTTAATTACATTTCTCGCTACGGTTTCTGGAATGCACTTTTTAGGGTTTAGTTCGGTTTTTTGGGGTATTTGTATTGGAATGATCAGTCATTTAATGTTAACGCCAAAGCAGTCAAAAGTTCAGACTCCAATGCCAGTTCAGGATTCTACACCGAGTCAGTAAAGTAAAAACTCATTTAACCTTGTTATAAAACCTCATTGATTAAATGGGGTTTTTATATTATTTTTTAAATAAAGTATTGTTGTGGACTCTATGTATTGAGTTATTCATTGCTTTTTTTATTTTATCGCAATATTTAAAAAAAATCATAACATTAAAAAATTAACACGCTGCTAAAGTCTTTTTATTAAATTTTTTCCTATATTCTATAAAATCCTCTTTTAAACCTATTTGCACCTCTTTTCCATTTAAATAATCTCCGTATTTTATTTGATCTGATTTAATTTTAGCATCTTCATCTAAAAATATTGAATAAAAACTTCGCTTTAAACTCTTCAACATTACTCTATTTTTAAAATAAATAATATCTTCATACCCTCCAAAATTCGACTCATTATTAAGCCTAGAAACAATAACGCATTGCTTTCCATTAATCTTATAAATATCTGCATATTTTATTAAAATCATTCCATTCTCATATTTAGCAGAAATATTTATTGAGCCTAATACTTTATAATTATTTTTTATTTCTTCCCCATTAGGATATTTCCTATTAGCCTCTACGCTTGTTGTCAATAAAAGAGTTAATAAAATTATTAACCTAGTAAAATTATTCATTTAGTATCCTTTTTTAAAAGTTAATTTTTTATAATTACTTATTCCTAACTACAAAAGCTGTAGCTTTAAAATACGCCAAGCCTTACCATTCTGATATAATTAAAAATAAGGATCGCCCTTTTTTCCCATGCCTCTCCCCATTACAAATCATAATTCGATGCTATTTGAGCTACCATAGTTAAAATTTCTATATTTTTTTAGTATCAGACTTGGAACCAAAATGCAATTTACCATCTTCCAAATGGGAGTAGGTAAACAGAAAAAATTTTAATTAATTAGAACACTTTCTTAAAGTATTTTTACTAATATTACTTATGTACCTACTAAATTCTTTTTTCAACTCAATCAGTGAATTTTCACTTTCAGGGTTTTCATAATTTACCTTATTTAATTTAATAGAACCCTCACCATTTAAAAATATATAGTTGTAATTTACATAGTATCCATATAAAACTTTTGAGTTATAAAAATATAAGATGGTTTCTGTACCATATACTCCAGAATCACCATCAATTTTTGAAACAAGAACACATTCATTCTTATTAGCTTTATATATACTTACCTTACCATCTAATATAGGACCTCCATTTTCAACCTCATAATCAACAATAAAGCTTTGTAATAATCTATACCTATTACCAATCTCGTAACCAGTATATTTAATATCATTTTTAGCCTGTACAGTGCAAACGCTAAATATAAAAATGATTGTTAATAAAAATCTCACCAATTACTCTCCTCCAAAACATATTACTCTTAAAGAATTAGATTAAAAACAAATATATGCATTCGAATTTTAAAACAATAATTCAACTATTCTTGAATAAAAAATTTTTATAAAATTTCAGACAATCTAATATAACCTTTTGTTAACTTATACTTTCCTTTAAAAATTATACTTAAATAATATAGCCCATTAATTTTAACAACATTATCAATATCAAATTCATCACCCTCAACTAAATATTTTTTTGTTAAAATAAAAGACTGATTAAGTAAAAAGACTTTCTTTTTATTTATCTGTGCATTCTTAATTATTTTTTTTGAATCATCTTGTAAAGAATAAACAGGCACATTATCTGCATAAATTTTACTCAAATTCAAACCATTGCCGAGTGTTTCCAACTCTTGCAATAAAGAATATTTCCCATTTCTCAATGCATATATACGTGTATATGTTATAGCTCCAACTTTATAATTTTCTATAATTTGCTTCTTTTTATAATCTACAATAGGGTCATTTAAAGGGCTTAAATAAAATTTTTCTGCCTTATTTCTTGATATATCAAATATTTGATATAATCCACTAGGGTTACAATCATTTGTATAATTTACAAATAAATATTTTCTATCATCATTTGTTAATTTTTCAATAGAAAAAGCATCTTTATTAAAACAATAATTATTATCTGTAAATAGAAAAATATTCTCACCCCCATGTTTAAAATAAATTTTATGATTTCCAATAAACAACTCATCATTAGCAGACACTAACATTGAATAAGATAAAAATATTATAAAAATAATTATTTTACTTAAACCCATTTCTCTTCTCAACCTCTCTTAATATTTTAAAAAACAATTTTTTCCTTTCTGCCAGACCATTAATACCACCATTAATTCTTCTACTTACTTTATCCACTACAACTAAATGATGTGAATCAGTATATGTAGCATCTAAATCAGTATAGCCATTACGGACTAAAGTATCTGCGTTTTTAAACTCATTAAAAGCCCATACTGCACTTTCTACAGCATGAGAAAGGTCATTGCACAATAAATCTGAATTAGTAACCACATCAAGCCCAGAATAATTTTTGTACTTAATATAAGCACTTTTCCATGTAAGTTGAATTAATCCCCTACCTTTATATTTAGGTCCATCACCTGGTGTCGTATTTCCTTCTGATATGATTTGTTTACGACGTCTACATGCTCGGCTTTTTTGAACTTCGCATACTGATTGAGGAAAATTCGAAATGTCATAGTCTTTCCCACTTGCGTATTCAATCAATGTATTGAAGTGATCACATTCGTGGTAGATTTGAGCAAGAAAATGACAAAGAATTAGCTTTTCTGTCATATTATATTTTAGTAATACTTTATTTAAAACGGGTAAAAATTGTTCTGGGGTTGTGTCCTTTGTGGGTCTGCCATTCATTTCATTACGCCAAAATAACTTTTTTGCTCCATATACTTCTTTAAAAAAACTCAATGAAATAATTTCTCCAGAAATACTGTCCTCTATACGTCTAGAAATATTTGGTTCATTTAATGCAGTTCTTCCATTTAGAACATCTACATTTAACTGTAAATCAATAAACTCTTCTTTTACTCTTCTAACCATAAAATCTACTGAATCTAAAGGATTTCCATCTGGTTTAAAAATAGTTAATTTAATTTTTTGACCAACCCAATTACTTAATTTCAATTGTCCTTTTTTAATTTTTAGATTCTTTTTTTGATTATTATCAAAAATCATCTCTACATCTACATCATCAACTGCATAGTGTTGACCTGATTTATCCAGTACCTTTATTAATGTTGTCCCTTTAAAACTACTATACTTTTCGTTTAGCCTAATTAGTATTGGTTGCTTTGTTCCATTTCCAGAATTTCCAGAAAATTTAAGTTCAAATTGATCTCTAGAGTTAAGCACTAAAATTTCAATATCTCTATTCGATGATGACAAAACTTCTACAATACCCTGATTATTTGTATATTTGTCAGGAGAGTTATTTTTTCCTTTTGGTCTGGATTGAATTGGAAAATTAACCATAATTCTTCCATTACTATCTACTACTTTAAACAAAGTACTCACTATTCCTTTACTTAAAGAATTATTTACTTTTTTATAATCATCAATAGTCTTAGGTAATAAAACGACAACTGGATTGTTTTCTGAGCTTTCTATGGATGAATTTATAGTTTTAAAAATTATATACCTTTGCTGATTTGGTGGTTTAGCAAGAATTTCAATTGTTCTATTACGGGATGCCTGAAATACAAAAAAACCTTTGTTATCTGTTTTTCTAGTGTTGTCTTTAGATGAACCTAAATATCTTGATTTGACATCTAAATTTATTATATATTTTCCAGAGCTATCGAAAAATTTTGCAACAATAGTTGTTAGTTCAGACATTATTAAAAATCCTCTTCAGTATAGACATCATTATCACTAGATTCAAATAAAGCTTCTTCTAATAATTCATCTTTATTTTTTCCATCTAAACGTTTTTGCATGAAAGAAACATTTGAAGAATCAAAACCTAATGCAATAAATTCAGCTTCATGCAATGTATAAAAACGTAAAGAACTAATGGCTTTTTTTTCATTTAATTTATCAGTTTCAAATTTTATTAAATTTTTATTTTGATCTAAAACAAAAATTTCCTTTTTATTGCCAATATCATCATTCCAACTATAATCAATTCTATTGCTATATAATGTTTTTGGCATAGGCAAACTTATTTTAGTACTAAGTACATGCACCCCTCCCTCAAACTTTTGTTGCCCAGACTTTACCTCAAACATTCGATCTGTTTCACATAAAATACCAGCACCGTTCAAGGTAATCCTTGAGGATTTGCCTGTAATCTGAACTTCTTTCGAGCTATTGATTTCAACACGGTTTTCTGTCGAAGATATTGTGATCCCAAGTTTGGCAAATATATCTAGAGCATTTGCCTGCGCATGAATATTAAATTTTCCCTGTGCTGCGATAATGTTGATGCCATTCATCACTGAAAATAAACTTATTTTATTTTTGGCATGCACAATCCAGTTCTTTTGCGTACTAAAGTTAATGCTGTCACCAGCAATTTGATTGATTTGGGCATCCGCAGATAAATGGATATTTTCAGGTGTGCTTAAAGCAATCCCATCTTGGGAACTGAGTAAAAGCACCGCTTGATTAAATTTGGCAATTTCTTGTTGGAGCTGTTGAGCAAATATTTTAAGTTGCTCAACTGATTCTATTTCATCGGTCTTTTGCTTCTTGGCGATATCACTGAGTACTTTACTTTTGTTTTGACTGTCTTCAAGTTGTTTCTTGGCAGGCGTTGCATCAAGATGATCGCCTTTGGCTTGGTCTTGAGTATAAGTGCTTAGCAATAAGCCTTTCCCTGCGCGTACTGCGCCCCATTGGTCCGTTCTTAATTCAAAACCTTCTCCTCGCCCTTCACTGGTCTCGGTTTCTTTTGGATGGCTTAAATTCCCAAGATTCAGTTGGCTTGTCGCATGACTGCTGTGTAACTGAGTACTGATCTGGTTGGTAGTATCGTCAAAGCGCAGTTGATTAAACCCATCAGATTTATATTCCTTAGTTTTGATCCCTGAAAGTTTTTTAGTATCAGGGAGCTTTCCTTGGTCATCAAACTTGGTCGGATAGCGATACCCTTCATGAATTCGTCCCACTACAAAGGGTCTATCAATGTCACCATCACTGAACGAGATCATGACGATCTCTCCGACCCTCGGTAAGAATCGTACCCCATAGCCTTCTCCTGCCCATGGCGTTAATACATCCACCCAAGCTGAGTCAGTATCATTATCGTTCGCGCCTGCGCCACCATCATGTTGGTGGTCTTCGTGACGGGTAAACAAGAAATTTACCTTAATCTGACCTCGTTCATTAACATAGATTTCCTCCCCACTCGGTCCGACTACTCTCGCTCGCATTGGATATGTAGTAGGTCGATGTTTCAGCGGATTGTATTCAGGGACAACGGCTATATTGCGTCGTTGTAGCAGCAACTGATTGGCTTGGCGTTGTTCGCTGTTGTTTGTGGTGATATGGGTGAGTTGCCATTGGCTTTGTTGGATGAGTGCTTCGACTTGGTGAGTTAAGTCTTTCGGTAAATTATTTTGGTGATAAAAGGTTTTGGATATAATCAGAAATTGCCGATCGGCAACATCCTTTAGATCTAGGTTTGGATGTTGGTTAAGCTCAAAGTAATAGCCAACCTGCGCATCTCTTACTGTCGATATAGCGATAAATTGTTTAGTTTGTAACGCGTAGTAATCGCTGAGGTTTTGGTTAAAGCGCTCAACCTGATTGTTACCCGATGGCGTTACTCCATCTTCTCCATTCAAATCTTGGGTCCATGCAGGGCTAAACTGCCATACTTGTTCTAAACCTAAACTGGCATTGTCATAGTTTTCACTCTGCTGATACTTACTTAAAATATTGCCTGCGCCTTCTTCTATATCTAACATATCAGCTTGCCATCGTTGAATATGTACAGACGTCGGTTGAAGTGAACGTAAACCTGTCAATGCTGTGATGGTGTCTTGCTGTTCGACAGCCGAACTTCGATGAAAACGGATAATGCGACGTTCTAAACTTTTATATTGAGTATTGTCATCAATTAAACGTAGCTTTTGAGGTTGGATTTGTTCATTAAAATAAGACACTTTAAGCTGTGTCTCATCAATTAAAGTCGTCACGCCTTCCGATGCTAGAAGCCTTTGAATAAGATCTATATCTCGTTCATTATTCTGCATAATGAAGGGTCGAATATCATAGTCTTTGGTTAGACCACTTTTATCCAAAGTCAAACTTGAAGCAAACAGTGGAGATCTTTCTCGCCATTCATTAAATATGACTTCTACTGCCTGTAAAGCAGACATATTCATAAATACTCGCGAGTTTCTTCGATACTTCCAAAGCGCAGTTGGGTCTTCTACAGAAAGGCGATAAATTGTCAACGCACCATCCGAGGAACCCAGCTCAGCTTTTGTCACAATTCCTGAAATGCGATGCAACTCAGATCGGTCATTGACCATATCAACGGCTACACGACACCCAATAAAGCTTTTTAAGGCGATGTTGTTTCGTGTAGATAAACAAATAAGTTGTAAATTCAAGCCATCATTGATGGTATGTGTCCCATCGATACGTTGCAAGAATACATGGGCAGCCAAATTGGGATTGCTAAATTGAATATGTAAAGCCCGTTTTTGAGCAGAAAGTCCCATTTTTTCCAAAACAAAATTAATATTATTAAACATGATCTATTGTGTATTTTTTCTAAATTCACCATCACCATATAATAAAATATCATGATTTGTCTACCACAAAGTATTTTTCACATGAAACCTAATTAATTGATTTATTGATAATTTTCACAGTATTTTATAAATTACAGTATATATTATGAAATTAAATTTATTGCATGATTGCCTATCAATTCTGTGAGTTATTATATAATTTATAGTTATTTTTATATAAACATGACAAATAAAAACTCAATTCACCATTCCCGTTAAAATTCTCATTTTATTCGATCAGTTTAAATATGTTTTTAACCAAGGAAATTTAAAAATTATAAAACTCGTAAGTACACTAAACATGTCTGATTATTAATGTTATATATTTATTTTTATAACATGCTATTAATCTATAAATTCTCATATTACGCAAATAAAAACAATAGCATTCATGCATAATTTTATAGATTGACATGTAGTAAGCTGTGTATTTTTTGTTCCAATGTCGCTTTTCATTCATGATTTAAATCTAAAATCATCAAAAGAATTTGGAATTTAAAAAGTCTAATTTTCTCATTTTTAAACATAAATTATTGCAGCACAAAAATAAGGATGTTTTATGACTGAAACACATACCTACGCGCCTCACGAAAAACGTAATCGTGTCATGGCTATTGTCGGCGCTGCATCTGGTAACTTAGTGGAATGGTTTGACTTTTATATTTATGCCGCTTTTGCCACCTATTTTACCCATGCATTAACTGCACCCGATATGAATGACTCCACCAAAGCAATTTATGTGTGGGGTGTTTTTGCTGCCAGCTTTTTTATGCGCCCAATCGGCAGTTGGTTATTTGGATGGATTGGCGATACTTTTGGGCGTAAAAAGTCGATGATCATTTCCATTAGTTTAATGGCGGTCAGCTCATTTTTATTTGCAGCACTTCCAACCTATGAACAAGTCGGTATGGCTGCCCCATTTTTATTGTTAGCGGTCAGACTTTTGCAAGGGCTTTCAGTAGGTGGTGAATATGGGACAGTAGCCACTTATATGAGTGAGGTGGCTTTAAAAGGTCAACGTGGTTTTTACTCATCATTCCAGTATGTAACCCTGTCTGGCGGACAGCTCTTGGCGAGTCTACTTGGCGTGATCATGTTGGCACTGATGTCAAAAGAACAGCTTATGGATGGTGGATGGCGTATTCCATTTATCATTGGCGGGGTAGTTGCGATTCTTTCGTTCTTTGCTCGTCGTCATTTGAAAGAAACACTTTCTGAAGATGATGGACGTAAAGAAGGTTCAGGAAGTCTAAAAGAGTTACTGACCAAGAATTGGAGCACCTTTTTACTGGTGGTTGGTTATACCTCGGCAGGCTCTTTGTGTTTTTATATCATCACGGTATATTCAAAAACCTATATCACCAGTTTAGGGTTTGCTGATAAAACAGTGGGTTATATGATGACCATTGCATTGTTTATCTTTATGTGCGCTCAACCATTGTTTGGAATGCTGGCAGACCGAATTGGTCGTCGATCGTCCATGATGCTGTTTAGTATCAGTTGTGCAATCTTTATTTATCCAGTCATGGTAATCGCTATGCCATATTTTAGTGGTTCAGCATTTATTGTGACCGCATTGTTGGTGTTCTTAATGATGTTACTGAGCTTTTATACCTCTATTAGTGGACTGGTAAAAGCTGAGATGTTCCCACCGCATATTCGTGCATTAGGCGTTGGTTTTGCTTATGCCGTCGGAAATGCAATTTTTGGCGGTTCAGCCCCCGCTGTCGCGCTTAAATTAAAAGATTTAGGACATGAAAACACGTTCTTCGTTTATGTGATTGTTATGCTGATAATTTGTTTATTCTGTAGTATGCAACTACCGAAACAACCCAAATATTTACATCACGATCACTAATCTCTTGCAATGATTTAAGGTCTGTTTATACAGACCTTAAAATTTTCATGTAAAATATAGCATTAAATCATAAGACTATAGAATATCTTGAGGAAATAATGAAAAAACTCTCACTTATATTTATATCTTTCGCGATTAGTCTGAGTGCCTATGCCAAAACACAAAACTATATTTTGGTGGATGGTGGTGGTGTAGATGACCTTTCATTAATGTTGAAAAATGTACAAGGTAAGACGATTCATGCCTACTGCGATCAGAAATGTGGCAAATGGTTTGATCCAGATGAAGAAATAGATGGACAAACACTTAAAAAGCAATACTTTGAAAAAAAAGTTCAAGCAGACATCAAATTAGAGAAAAATGCAGGACGTGTTGCAGGTCCAAGTGACGATGAATCATTTTATTTCATCAAACATATTAAATTATTAAAATAATCCCCCTCTACACTTTGCAATAACACCAGCGAATCTTGAATCTAACTTTGTTTAAAAAAACAAAGTATCGATATGGATGTCGCCATATTGAGCTGGGGTATATGAGCAAAGACAAAGCGCTGCTTTGATTACAGCGCAAGAATGCGATTCAACAAAAAATTTACTTAGCAAAGTAAAGCATCGCCTACAAAAACAATTTAAACTTTGGATTCAAAGGGCGGCTACAAGCTTTATATGATCAAACGATAGATTTATCGCATTGATTTTATTGATCTAGAAATTATATTTAATGTCTATTTTTCAAAAGATTGACTATATAAATTTCTGATCAACACCTTGACCATGAAACGCCATTTAAAACAATACGTCCTGTCGACCCGGCATATCTTCAACGGGGATTTTGTCAACTGTAAACTGATATTTCAAAATCTTTTTCATCGAATCTGTTTCAACCACAGCAATTGCATCAAGCACATCATCGTTTTCAGGTTCTTGTAAACGTGCTGCCTCACACCATTTGACTGCCATCGTATAATCAAAGTAGTGCGGACGATTGGCTTGATCCGCGTAAAGCCTTGCTAATGCACTCATTGCCTTGATATGCCGATTCCAACCATGCGAAACCAATTGCGGAATAATAACATCACCCAGCTCAGGGTAATAACTGTAGTGATATAAGCGATCAGCATATAGGTCTATGATGTCATCTTCAAGTTCTTGATACTCATAAGTACCATCTGTGCGTGATTTTTCAAGTCCTATTCGTGCTTGTTCAAAATAATCCAAACTTTGTTTTAATAATGGAAATGGGTTGCTTTCATCATCTTTAATGCCCCGATTAAGGTAATTTACCCCCATATTATACATGGCAATATAATGCCCTTGTTCAGCAGCTTTGTTGGAATACTTCTTTGCTATATCTACATCATATAAACTCGAATCTTCTCTTGAATGAATATAACCACTGGTAAAACTTGGGTTGACATAACCAAGTTCTGATGCGGCGTGTAACATATCAATCACATCAGGATAGCTTTCAAGTTCATCAAAACTTTTATAAACACGATAGAAGCAACAGTATTCACCTTCAGGAAAAGCTTTAGGTTTTTCTAAACTTTTAGCGAACTCAAACCAAGACTGAGCCACCAATGGATTTTTTTCTACACCAGACCAACCATGCTGAGTAAGTAATCCATAAAGAACCGCTGCGCTGGCTAGGGTTTTACGATTGGAAATAGCAATATGACCTAAAAAATCATGATCTTTTGCATATTTAAACCAATAATAAATAGCACGTTGCAAATCATATTCATCAAATACATCATGCCCAATCGTATGCAAATAACAATCTAGAATTTTTGCATCAGACTCATTCAACAAAGTATAAAAATACGCCAAACGCAAATAAATCTTAGCGCGATTTTTTTCACTCAAAGGACGTTTTAATAAGTCTAAAGCGATTTGAATATGTTTTTTAATCTCGCCCGTTTGATCATCGGAATAGCTGTCCTCTACCGAGTCGTACCACATCACAAAGTGAAGTTCATTTTTTTCAATTTCAGTAAAATGGTCACACCAATCAGATTGTATAAACTCGATGATTGCCTGATAGTTATAGCCCCAACGTGGCAATAAATACCAGCAATAGTCAATTGCAGCAACAAGACCATACTGAGACTGATCAAGAAAAACTTTCAACCAAAATGCCGCTTCATTTTGCGGTAAATCCAATTCAGATTTTAAATCCAGATACGGTTTAAGCATGTCTGGAATTTGTTGAGGCAATGTCAAAGCTAAATCTGTTGATAATCCACTTAACTTGGCAATTTTCTGTAATTTGGGCTTAATGACATGTTTTAAATTTTGTGGTTGCTTTTGTTTAAATAGCCACTTATCAAACCATTTTGGTTCATCCAGCTTTGCTGCTGCATTGAGTAAGTGAATCACAACAGTCCAAGCATTTGGAGAAAAAGCGATTGCCTGCATTGCAGTTGTATAAATCTGCTTTTGTGCTTCACGAGCACAATCCCACATATCTTCTGAAACTTGATTTGCCCAAGTTCCCCCGCGATATTCTGAAGCCCAAAATGCCCAATAACGTACCTTGATCACATAAGGAAAAAAACTCTCAGGGTATGTTTTTGACCACTCTTCAAGGTGCTGAAGTGCCTGAGGTCCTTGATTTAAAAACATCTCAGAAAACATTTGATAAGGGTAAGCAAACCAATCACTTTCCCATTGAAAAGCACTTTTCTCAGTACGGCTATTCCATAGTTGGGTAAAAAATTGCTCTAAGGCTTCATATTGTCTATTTTCGAGTAGACCCAGTGGATATTGCCCCTCTTTTCTTAAAGTTTCATGGACATACTCAGCTTTAATCATGATGAAGCTCTCATACTGTAATCTGGGGATGTTCGAGCGGAATCAAACATAATGGGATGGATTTTTAAGTCTGCAAGTTCTGGTAAAAGTGTTAAATTCCAGTCCAAAGATTTCCAATTGCATGAACGTTTTTCAAGGTATTGCTGGATTTCATGGCGTGCAGATTTATCATAATTGTTATAGTCCGAGTGGCGCACAATCAAGTCAATTTCACGACCTTGTGCATAATATTGCCCCATTTCCTGCCAGCTTGTACAACACTCTTGGATAATTTGAGCCGAAGCCAAAATGTATTGCCAAGCTTCATCTTCACCGACATATTCAAATTGATGCAATAAGCGCATCATGATAATTTTTTGGATGTGGGCATAGACCAAAACATCACGATAATAAGGTCGAACCTCTTGATTCAAATCATACCAACCATATAAGTCGCCAACATAAAAATACTCTTTTAAAAAGAATTCAATTTTTTGCAAACGTTCAATTTGACTATTCTGTTCTAGTTTCAAAAGTTGGTCTAAATGTGTTCTAAATTTTGCTTCATGATTTTTAAAATCATCAAGCATTAATGTATCCACATCATCACAAGAAATTTTATTGCGTACATAAATTAAATCACCTGTTGCCAAAGCCCATTTTTTTCTTTGATCTGCTTTACTTTTTAAAAATGGCATTGCAGGAATTGCAAAAACAAACATTAAAATTTTAAATATCCAGCCAATCCAAGGAATTTGACTGAGCATGCCTAACACTAAAAAAATGAGATAAAAAGGCAATAAGATCAAATGTAAGATAAGTGGAAGTGTTTTTTTCTTTTCAAATTTTAGTGGAATATTTAGTTTTCTTTGATCAAAATCTGTTTGATTAAATTGCATGACTTGTTGTATTAAAATATTTTGCGGGTTTTGAATGTATTCCTCTTTATTTGTTGCCAACATCATCCATTGTAAAACTGAGCTTTGTTGTGTACATAGATCCATTAAATCTGGATTTTGCATCACAATTCCTTCAACAACCAATGGATCGCTTAATTCATAAAAGTAAAAATATGGCAGTTGTTCAATGTGCAGTAAGCTATTTTTCTGTTGCTCAACTGAATCATCAATTTGCTGTGAGTCTAAAAGTTCAGGACGATATATAATTCCAAGATTCGAACAATCTGAATTGTGATTATTTTTTGGTTGAATATGATTTAAAAATAATAAAACATCATCCACATATTTTTTAACAGGAACTTGGTTTTGTTTCCCCTTAATTTGCTCAATGCACCACGCTTCACCATCCCATTCTAAACTAATGGTGACATGTGGCTTATTAGAAGCATCTCTTAGGCTAAAATAACGAAATAGACCATATTCTTTCTGTGTCACATAATGCTCACCATAGCCATCTTTAAGCTCAGTCAGGTTAGCGAACTGCCCTAGGCAATGTTGCATATAACGTGACTCAAAAGCCATCTCTTTACGCAACAACATTCCTGTGGCGGTAATTTCAATAAAACGTCCCGTATCTACCGCTAAAACCTCGCTAATCGCGTGTTCAGAACTGTCCCATTGCCCTTTTTCCAAACGCTTTTTCATTGCTTCATGATCTTTATGCCAAGCGTCTAACACTTGGTCATAAGTCATTTTCATGAATTTGCCTTTTAGATTTGTTTTGAGTCTGGAATTAAAAAATTCTAATAGTGGTTTTTCTAGCGACAAAATCTGTTCATGCAAAGGATCAATATACAGCATGTAGCTATCTGGTTGTTGTTCGAGTTTTTTCAAAAACCATGCAGGAATCGGCTGAGGTAACTGGCAGATTTTCCAAGCAGCAACTGAATTGACATGAAAGACAGGATTAAAATGTTTAATCACATATTCAAAGAATTTTTTTTCAAACCATTGGGTAATTTCTGGGTCATCTTTACGGCGTTGGCTACGTTCTACTATTGTTTTTTTAACTTCAGGTGCATTGACAATATCTCGTGTTTCCATGCTATTCCATTTAACGTATTTCTACTACATTACAGTCTGATTTTTATAAAAATATTCCAAATATCGAAATATTTAATGTGAATAGTTTATAACAAAATACTCCTTAGGAAATAGAATTCCCTAAAATTTAAATGTATTTATGTTATTATTTTAAAAATTTTCAAATGCTTATATGATGAAAAAAATTGTGATTTTCTCAGGCGCAGGAATGAGTGCGGAAAGTGGTATTGATACTTTTCGTGATCGTGGTGGATTATGGGAAAACTACAATATCCAAGAAGTCGCTACCCCTGAAGCATGGCAACGTAATCCTAAATTGGTTCAGCGTTTCTATAATGAACGTCGTAAAAACATACTTGAAGCTAAGCCCAATCTCGCCCACAGGATCATTGCTGAGCTTGAACAATACTTTGAGGTACATGTCATTACTCAAAATATAGATGACCTTCATGAACGTGCAGGAAGTCAACAGGTGATCCATCTGCATGGCAACATTCGACTCGCCAAAAGCTCAAAACCACATGCGGAATACAGCAATGAATTTTATCCCATTCAAGGTTGGAAGTTGGATTTAGAAAAAGATCAATGCCCTGAAGGTTATCCACTCCGCCCACACGTCGTTTGGTTTGGTGAAGCTGTGCCTGCTTATGAACAGGCAATCCAGACTGTTCAAGATACAGATATCTTTATTGTAATTGGTTCAGCCTTGGCTGTTTATCCTGTCGCAGGTTTGATTTATGAAATTCCACAATATTGTGAAGCATATTATATTGACCCTCAAGCCAGCCATTCGCGTGTACCAGTACAATTTGAATGTCTAAAAATGAACGCAACGGATGGTATGCAGCAACTTTTTGAAAAATTCACAAAGCATTAAAAAACCAGTGTAATTACACTGGTTTTAAAGACTTCATCATACACTTTGATGAATCATTTATTTTCATCATTTGGGTGAGCTTGCTCTTTCTTCTCATCCTTAATTGGCTTAGTTGCTAATGAATCATTGAATAACTTATTCAATAAAGGCTTCGTCACTCGATAAATAATACATCCAACCATGATCAGTAAATAAAGTGGCCAAATGGTCACTAAAATAACCAACAAGTCCAAAATAAATTGCCAACCGTATTGAACACCTTCCCAAGCGCGTTTCCAAAAACCATCACCATTTAAACGTGCTACTGCATCTACATCGACATCTAAACTTTCACGAACCATTGCTGGTTGTTTAATGGTGATACTAATGGTGCTGAAACGAACACGGTCTTGCACTTCAAGTTGTGTTAAACGAGAGATTTCATTCAGTTGAGACTGTTTAGTATCACTTGGTACAGTCTGAGTTTGTGCCATTTTTTCTTCCAATAGCTTTAACTCAAAACGTTTTGCGGAATACTGTTGCTGGTTCAAAAAGTACATTAAAGGCAACAATTGATTTACATACACAGCAGCTTTGTCACTAGGCACACGTACAATAATTTCTGCATGCGGATCAACTTTTTCAAAAACCCGAATTTTACCATCACCAATTTTTTGCGTTTGTTTATCTAACACATCAAAGCTGATATTTTTCTGCTCAATAAAACCACCCGCTTGAAAAGTAAGCTTATCGATTTCTAAAGCAGTTTTTACCACATCCTTAGCCGTAAAATTAACTTGTGCTTCTCGCACCATACGACGCGCTTTTTCTGCTTGACTGACATCGGTGCTTAAAATGGTTTCAGGCTTTTGTTCAGTTACAGGTGTGGTATCAACAGTATTTTCAGCAGCTTGTTCATTACTTTTTTCAGAAGCATCCGCGGCTTGTACAGCATCTTGCGCAACCACTTGTGAATCTTGTGCAGATGCACTTTCAGCAGCTTCTTCTGCTTTTTTTGCACATCCAGAAATTAGAACAAGACTAAGCGCGAGGATTAAATGTTTATTATTCATAAATTATTGACTTTAGTTAATGATTTTTAAGTTTTTGAGATTATAAAGACATTTTCCGATTTTTACCATGCATAAAAATACAGCATCGAAATGCTGTATTAAGAACTGATCTATTTTATTTATTTGATGCTTGTTTAACCTGTATGCACTATTTCATCATAAGACTGCACTGCAATTTCAGAAATCATATTTTCAAATGAGAAAATTTCATCTAACTGTTGTTGTGTTAATAAGCCTTGTTCTAATGCGACCTCTTGAATGGTTTTATTTTCAGCAATGCACTGTTTCCCGATTTCATCACATTTTGCATGCCCTAAAATAGGATCAAGTAGAGTAATGATGCCCACACTGCGCATTACAGCGTCATAGCAGGTTTTTTCATTGGCAATAATGCCCTGAATACATTTCTCATCCAAGGTTTGAATCCCATGAATCAATAACTCAATGGATTCATTCATCGAGAGCGCAATCACAGGCTCCATTACATTCAACTGTAATTGCCCTGCTTCAGCAGCAAAAGTAATCGCCAAATCATTGCCAATTACTTTAAAAGCAATTTGATTGACCACTTCAGGAATAACAGGATTAACTTTTGCAGGCATGATTGATGAACCTGCTTGCAATTCGGGTAAGCGTATTTCCCATAATCCTGTACGTGGTCCGGAACTCAGCAAGCGTAGATCATTACAAATTTTAGAAAGTTTGACAGCCAAACGCTTCAATGCACTGGAAAGAATGATAAAAACACCACAATCACTCGTCGCTTCGACATAATCTTCAGCGCCAATCAACTTTAGACCTGTTAAAGCGGTTAAATTATGATTTACTTGTGCTGCATAACCATGCGGTGTATTTACACCTGTCCCAATTGCAGTCGCACCTAAATTAATTTCCAATAAAAGTTCTCGTGTTTTTTTAATTAAACGTACATCTTCTTTTAATAGGGTGGCAAAGGCATGAAATTCTTGACCCAATGTCATCGGCACGGCATCTTGTAATTGAGTTCGTCCCATTTTCAGTACAAATTGAAATTCTGATGCTTTTAAAATGAGCGAACTGATCAAATTGTTCATTTTTTCAAATAACAGATCGAATGAATAATATGTCGCTAGACGTAACGCTGTCGGATAAACATCGTTGGTGGATTGTGATTTGTTGACATGATCATTGGGATGAATAATATCATATCGACCTTTTGCATAACCAAGTGACTCTAAAGCAATATTTGCAATCACTTCATTGGTATTCATGTTGATCGATGTACCCGCACCGCCTTGGTAAACATCCGATGGAAATGAATCTTTCCAGTCTTGAGGATTTTCAATCAACTTATCACAAGCTTGTTGAATGGCTAAACTCATCTCTTCCGATATTTTATTAAATTGAAAGTTGGTTTGTGCCGAAGCTTTTTTAACTTGGGCTAATGCGCGGATAAAAAAGCTTTGTTCACCGACAGTATGTTTAGAAATATTAAAATTTTCTAAAGCTCTAACGGTATGGATGCCGTAGTAACTATTTATAGGTACTTCTTTGCTTCCCAATAAATCTTTTTCTATTCTTGTAATTTCTGCAGCAAATTGGACTGTTTCCATGGGATATTCTCGTTATTTATGCACTATAGCCGTGCATTTCCTATCATATTCTCTCTATAAAAATTTTGTATTAGCAAAATATGTCATTTCTATCCGCAATTTTTCGATATGATACAGGTATTGTTGCTCATGTAACTTTATGTAACCACATTCACTGATACTTCTTCAATGTGAAAATGCACAGCGTTTTATTTAAATTTGCTTTATAAATGCTGATTTTCGCTTTTGTATCCAAATGTACAATTGGATACAAAAAGCTTGCATAATCACCTTATAAAAATTACAGCGATATTTTTTATTTATGTGAAAGAATCCGCTCGTGAAACTCATGTGAAAAAAATAAAACTTGGAGATTTGCTCCACAAGGAATGAATTAGATATGGACTCAATCAACCCCACAGTTGTGACCTTTATTTTCTATATTATTGCAATGGTCTGTATCGGCTTATATGCCTATAGAAAGACCACTGATTTCTCAGACTATATCTTGGGTGGTCGAAGTTTAGGTAGTTTTGTCACCGCGCTTTCGGCAGGCGCATCTGATATGAGTGGTTGGTTGCTCATGGGGCTGCCAGGTGCAATCTATCTCACGGGTTTATCTGAGTCATGGATTGCGATTGGCTTAATCATCGGTGCATGGTTAAACTGGTATTTGGTCGCAGGTCGTTTACGTGTACACACTGAAGTACAGAACAATGCCCTGACATTGCCAGATTATTTCACCAGTCGTTTCGGCGATAAGAAAAAAGTCCTACGCATTATTTCTGCATTGGTCATTTTGATTTTCTTTGGTATTTATTGCGCTTCAGGTATGGTCGCAGGTGCACGTTTATTCGAAAGTATTTTTGCAATGAACTATACCACCGCACTTTGGGTCAGCGCGATTGCAACCATCAGTTATGTCTGCATCGGTGGATTCCTGGCTATCTCTTGGACAGATACTTTTCAAGCTGGTCTAATGATTTTCGCATTGTTGCTAGCGCCAATCATGACTTTCTTGGCTGTAGGTGATTTACAACATGTGACGCAATTAATTGAAACTGCTCGTCCACATGCTGCAAATATGTTCCAAGGGGTAAGTTTTATTGCCATTATTTCATCAATGGCTTGGGGCTTAGGCTATTTTGGTCAACCGCATATTCTGGTCCGCTTCATGGCTGCAGATTCAGTCAAATCAATACCAAATGCACGCCGTATCGGTATGGCATGGATGATTCTTTGTTTAGCTGGTGCCGTGGCAGTAGGTTATGTCGGTATTGCTTATTTTCAAGCACATCCAGATATACCTTCAGCAGCAATTGTGGCAAAAAATCCTGAAACGGTATTTATGGAACTCACCAAAATATTATTCAACCCGTGGATTGCAGGTGTTGTTTTGGCGGCAATTCTTGCTGCTGTGATGAGTACCCTAAGCTGCCAACTTTTGGTCTGTTCAAGTACATTAACCGAAGATTTATATAAGTCTTTTATTCGTAAAAAAGCGTCACAAACTGAATTGGTTTGGGTCGGTCGTTTGATGGTGCTTGCGATTTCTGTGCTTGCCATTATTTTAGCCTTTAACCCAGAAAGTAAAGTACTTGGTTTAGTTGCTTATGCGTGGGCAGGTTTTGGCGCGGCATTTGGACCATTGATTTTACTTTCAGTGTTCTGGAAACGCATGACTTTAAATGGTGCTTTGGTCGGAATCATTGTCGGTGCTGTGACTGTAATTGTTTGGAAAAACACCATGACAGCGACTGGGCTTTATGAAATCATTCCTGGTTTTATCTTCTCTCTGATCAGTATCATTGTGGTAAGTTTATTGGGTAAAGCGCCTGAAAAAGAAGTCACTGATCGTTTTGATGATGCTGAACAAATATATGACCGTGAAATGAAAAATTTATAAGCGTAGATAATGAAACGATAAAGGGGCTAATGCCCCTTTATTATTTTTTCGCTTTTACTTTGGATTTAAAATTAAGATGTAATTGTGAACTATCTTTAATTACTTCCATGACTGGGTAGCTTCGTGTTTCCTTGACACCAGGCAACTGCCACAATACTTGTCCCGAAATATGCCGAAAAGCTTCCATGTTGGCACAGCGAATTTTCACCAAAAAATCAAAGCCTCCACTAATCATATGACAAGCCATAATTTCAGGATATTGAACCACAGCCTCTGAAAAGGCATCCAAGACATTCGGGGTCGTTTTGTCTAATAATATCTCAACAAATACCACAAAATTTGCTCCCAGCATCTTGGGATTAAGCTTAGCCTCATAACCAAGAATATACCCTTCCGCTGTGAGTTTCTGTACACGCGCTAAGGCTGCTGTAGGAGACAAATTAACTTCTTCAGCGAGTTTAATATTGGAAATTTTTCCATCTTTTTGCAAAATTTCTAAAATCCGAATATCTATACGATCCAGTGTTAAATATGCACTTTCCATAGAATAATTCTCTAAATATTCTTAAAATTATAGTGAGTTATTCACCAAATATTCTGCAATCATAAATTATATAAACCACACAGCTCAACAAAAATATTTGCGAGTCACAGGACGTTGACAATGAATATGAATTCACCCCAAATTTTAGACCCTAAACTCGCACCAAGTTTAGATTACATCACTGAATTCAAAGAAAAAACAGACTTTGAAGATGCAATCAATTCAGCATGGCGACGTGCTGAACCAGAGTGTGTTGAAAATTTAATTGAACACAGTCAACTGTCTGAAGAAATGAGTCAAAAGATCTATGACACCGCATTTAATTTGGCGCATAGTCTAAGAGATCGTAAAAGCTCATCAGGTAAAGCTGGTATTGTACAAGGCTTACTTCAAGAGTTTTCTTTATCGTCTCAAGAAGGAATCGCCTTGATGTGTCTGGCTGAGGCATTGCTGCGTATTCCTGATAGTGCCACACGAGATTTATTAATTCGCGATAAAATTAATCAAGGCAACTGGAAAGATCACTTAGGGCAAAGTAATCTGATGTTTGTCAATGCCGCAGCTTGGGGATTAATGCTGACAGGCAAATTAATGGAAACACCAAAACAGTCTAGCCTTTCAGGCGTACTTACCTCTCTTCTGGCACGTACAGGTAAAGGTATTATCCGTAAGGCTGTTGATGTTGCCATGCGTATGATGGGTGAACAGTTTGTAACCGGAGAAACCATTGAAGAAGCATTGGATAATGCCAAAGTACTTGAAGATAAAGGCTTTCGTTATTCTTACGATATGTTGGGTGAAGCTGCACTCACTGAACATGACGCGGATCGCTATTTTGATGATTATACTCAAGCAATTCATGCGATTGGTAAAGCGTCGGAAGGCAAGGATGTCTATGCAGGTCCTGGTATTTCCATCAAACTTTCTGCACTACATCCACGTTATCAACGCTCGCAAACAGAACGTGTTCATCACGAACTTTATCCACGTATTTTAAATTTAGCGCTTTTGGCAAAAAATTATGATATTGGTCTAAATATTGATGCAGAAGAAGCAGATCGTTTAGAACTTTCTTTGGAATTGCTCGAACGTTTATGTTTTGAGCCACAACTTGCTGATTGGAAAGGTATCGGCTTTGTAATACAAGCCTATCAGAAACGCTGTTTCTATGTGGTTGATTATATAATAGACCTTGCTCAACGTAGTCATAAACGCTTAATGATCCGTTTGGTTAAAGGTGCTTATTGGGACAGTGAGATCAAAAAAGCACAAATTGACGGTTTTTCTGACTATCCAGTCTTTACCCGTAAAGTTCATACCGATTTATCTTATATTGCTTGTGCAAAAAAATTACTTGCAGCACCAGAGCAAATTTACCCTCAATTTGCGACGCACAATGCGCAAACGCTTGCCACGATTTATCAACTGGCAGATCCACAAAAATATTATCTGGGTCAATATGAATTCCAATGCTTACATGGCATGGGCGAACCTTTATACGAACAAGTGGTGGGAGATATTTCGGCGAAGAAGTTAGGTATTCCTTGCCGTATTTATGCACCTGTCGGCAATCATGAAACCTTGTTGGCTTATCTTGTACGTCGTCTTTTGGAAAATGGCGCCAATACTTCTTTTGTCAATCGTATTGCGGACAAAAATATTCCCATTGAAGATTTGATTGAAAATCCAGCTCAGGAAATTATTGAAACTGCGCAAAAAGAGCATCAAATTGGTTTAAAACATCCTGCAATTCCACTACCGCATCAGTTATATCAGGGAATTCGTCAAAACTCACAAGGTTTTGATCTTGCCGATGACAGCCAATTAAAAGCTCTAAATCAAACCGTTCAACATTTTTTAAAGTATCAATGGAACAGTTATAGTTTAATTGATCATTCTAATGTATCGGATTTTGATGCAGCAAATTCACAAAAAATTCTCAACCCATCAGATCATACCGATATTGTCGGTCATGTCATTGAAGCTGAATCTGCACAGGTAGATTTAGCATTGGACAATGCACATCGTGCATTTGAAGCATGGAAAAATACCTCTAAGGATTTTCGTGCCAGCCTACTACTGAAAGCGGCTGACCTAATGGAAACACGTCTGCAAGAGCTGATGGTATTACTCTGCCGCGAAAGTGGCAAAACCTACAGTAATGCCATTGCAGAAGTACGTGAAGCTGTTGATTTCCTACGTTACTATGCCGCACAGATGCAAAGTATAGATCAACATCTTACGCCGCTTGGGACAATTTTATGTATCAGCCCATGGAACTTCCCTCTTGCTATTTTTACTGGACAAATCTCGGCAGCCTTAGTTGCAGGCAATACGGTGATTGCCAAACCTGCAGAACAAACCCCTTTGATCGCAGCACAAGCGATTCAAATCCTTTGGGAAGCAGGTATTCCACGATCTGTCGTGCAGCTACTTCCTGGACGCGGAGAAACAGTCGGTGCAAAACTCAGTCAAGATGAACGTATTCAAGGTATTATGTTCACGGGTTCCACCGAAGTGGCTAAAATTTTGCAAAAAACAGTTGCACAACGTTTGAGTCCAATAGGTCAACCCATTCCACTGATTGCTGAAACAGGTGGTCAAAATGCCATGATCGTGGATTCGTCAGCATTGACTGAACAAGTCGTGATTGATGCAGTTAACTCAGCTTTTGATAGTGCGGGTCAACGTTGTTCGGCACTGCGAGTATTGTGTGTACAAGAAGACAATGCAGCAACTTTAATCAAAATGTTGAAAGGCGCCATGCAACAATTAAATATCGGTCAACCGATTTTACTCAAGACTGATATTGGACCTGTAATTGACCTTGAAGCACAGCAAAATATTGCCAACCATATTGAAATGATGCGTAACAAAGGTCATAAAATACATCAATTGGCTTATGACACACCAAGTTCAGACTTAAATTTAGGGACTTTTATTGTTCCGACTCTGATTGAGCTACCAAATCTTGATGATTTAAAACGTGAAGTCTTTGGTCCAGTATTGCATGTGATTACCTACAAATACGGAGAGTTAAAACAACTTTTGGCTCAAATTAATGCCAAAGGCTATGGTTTGACTATGGGTCTACATACCCGTATTGATGAAACGATTCAAACCACCATTGAACATGCTGAAGTGGGTAATTTATATATCAATCGAAACATTGTGGGTGCTGTTGTTGGGGTTCAACCGTTTGGTGGTGAAGGACTTTCAGGGACAGGTCCTAAAGCTGGTGGTCCTATTTACTTATATAAACTCATGCAACAAGCAGAGTTAGCTGCTGTTGCCTTTGGTACAGTTAAAAATATTTCTGAGCAGTTAAATTTGACACCTTCCGAAGTGCAACAGCAATTCCAGCTATGGGCAAAGCAACAGTATCCGCAGATTAAACTGCACGCATATACTTCACCTCTGGCTTTATACGCACTGCCTGGACCAACAGGAGAATCAAATCAATATCATATTGTTGCGCGCCATCGCATTGCCGTAATTGCCGAACAAGAAAATGCGTTATTGAATCAATTCAATGCTGTAATGACTTTAAATAGTCAAGTGGGCATTTTAGCGACAAATGCTTTAGCATTAAAAATGATTCAATCCATGCCAAAGAACTTACAGCAACAATTTTTTATGATCAATGACTTATCCAATGATGAATTTGATGCAGTACTCCATCAAGGTTCTACACAAAATTTGAAAGTCTTACAAACCACAATTGCACAACGTCAAGGTGCTATTGTTGGCGTCACACATCATGATGCCAACGATAAGATTCCACTTGCAGCATTACTCATTGAGCGAGCCATCAGTATTAATACTGCTGCGGCTGGTGGGAATGCAAGTTTGATGACCCTAGACCAAGCTTAAACTAAGCGTAAGTTTAAATGAGTTGTATCATTTTTCCATACCAAGTCAAAGTCATTTGACTTGGTTTTTTCAGCTGAAACCTTGCGATTAAACGTAAATTTTTTGCAAAATAAAATTGCACCATCTATAGGCAAACCGCCTGATTATCCATCTAAGTGATTAGATTACAATCATTCATAGCCAATGAACTTTATGCTTATACACAAATTATTAACAGCTTAGAGATCCATTTATTTTTACATTTTTGGATCATCGAGAGTCTGTTTATCGTGAGCCGACAAGAATGTCACTATGTTATGCGGGGCATCACCTACGCAGATCTATTTCGACATTTCATAAAAAGCGTGGCAATAAATACTTTATGCCATTCAGCAACAAATTCATCGTATTGATTTTATTGATCAAAAAAAATAATATTTTAACTTCATCAACTTACAAATATTTTATTTCACATGAACTTTCCGCTCATCTTCCAAATAAGTTTTAGCTAACAATTCTTTTTTTACTTCCATATAATCATCTTGTTTTTTTGGCACTAAACTTTCAATAAACCAAAGCCCGTCTGCTGCATAGCGTAAGATTTTCAATTCAATAGACTGGTCTGTATCAGCATGTTGTAATAATCTTTGTGCCAACCAACAATCCCACTTATCGCTAAAGGATTTATCTGTCATTACTGTCATGCTTAAAGCACTCCACAACGTATCTACACCAAATTCTGAACTTAAAGTGACATCAATATAAGCACGCGTAAATCGACCATATTGAATAGCATCCTTTTGCATCACCACACTGATTCGTTCGTCAAGTTGTTGTATTAAAGCCTCAAGCATTGCTTCAATAAGGATCTGTTTGTTGGCAAAATGATGAAACACACCACCTTTTGTAATACCAGACCGAGTTGCAACCATCTGAATTGAGATCCCATTTACACCTCTTTCTGCCGCCAAATACATCGCATTTTCGATAATACTTTTTTTAACGCGCTCAGGATCTTTTTTACGCTGATAAGGATTTGTTGTAGTTTTACCAATATTCACACTATCCTACCCACTGCTCACTTAGTGCCCTGCAGAAGTTGAAAACAAGTTAATCACCAATACACCTGAAATAATTAACCCAATACCGATAATTGCAGCAATATCCAAACTCTGTTTGAAAATAAAATAACCGATCAAAGCGGTAAGAATGATTCCAACACCTGCCCATATTGCATAAGCAATACCTAAAGGTATGGTTTTAATCACTTGTGAAAGTAAATAAAAGGAAATGACGTAAAACAGGACCACCAATAAGCTTGGGGCAAGTTTGGTAAAACCTTGGGATTTGACCAAAAAAGTAGAACCTGTAACTTCTGCAATAATTGCAATCGCCAACAAAATATAAGCAAACAGGATTGAGTTCATCGTTTGAACCAAAAAGATACCGAATGGTTGGTATGCTATATAATTTTAATGAAAAGTTCAAATATCAAGCTATGAAAAAATGTTGAAATTTTGTGCTATGCTATTTCTCTATCTCTTTGTTTAATTATATTTTTTATAAAAAAAGGTGGAATATCCATTTTTTCCACCTTTTCTTTTTTCACTTTTTCAACTTAGATCGGATTGATAAAATAAAAAAATGAAATGATAAAGATCAAAACCGTTATCGCTAAAATTAGATAAGTATTTAAGGTATTGAAACTTTTTATAAAATTAAGAATTTCCATTTTTCTTCGTCACAAAATAAAACACTTTTTTATTCTAATATATTTTGTCACAATTTGTAAGATCATTAAGTATGATTAAAACTCAAAATACATATTTTCTTCATATTTCTGTGATCTTGCACAATTTTTATTTGAGAAATAAAGGTTTAAGTCATCTTTTCCGAATGATAAACTTCATCATATAATTGTTTTTATTCAATAATCATTACTTATTTTCATTTTATTCTATACTGATCAAAATTTTTATACAAAAAGTGGATATTATGCAGATATTTTAACTTTAATTAGTAATACTTAATAGCAAATAGGTCAACCACTTTACCCTTTAGTAAAAAATTAAATAAATTAAATACTTAATCATATTATATATTTCAACAATATATCTTGGAGGGGTTTATTGACTAATACGATAAGCAATTTTTCATAATGAATCTGTGATGATAAAACCACAACAATGATTTTAATCGTATAAAAATTAAGATATTGCTGCTTAAATCTATTATTTTGAACTATAAATGAGTTTTTTTCATGAATATTACACTCTTCCCTGAGTGATCGATCTCTAAAACCCTTTATTTGACTTCGAAGTGATGCTTTTCAGTGACTAATTTAATTTTTATATCTTTGTAGTAACGAATCATTGGATCATTCACATCTTTTTTCAGTGCATCAGCAAATTTATCTTCATTCATCAACTTCGCATAAGTCTTATATCCAATCTTTAAAGTTTCCGCTTGCTTTCCGGACTGTTGAAATTCTTCAATACGCTTATTAATCTGCTTAACACTAATTTCCATCTTTAATTCCCCGCGAACGCTTTAATTTTTTATAACACTGTTTTATGACAGTTCCATTTAAAAAGGGAATTTTTTTAAGTTTATTTCTGTAAATGAGTATTATTCTTCAAAAAATCTAAGGTTTTTACAAAGGTCTGTTGGCTGGCTTGTTTTCCTAAAAAGAATTGATATTCATGAACCAACCATTCTTTTGATTCAGGATAAAACACAGCATTTACAGGAATTTTCTTTTCTTGCAACGCATTCACAAATGGGATGGACTGTGTTTCTGTCAAGAAATCTTTATTGCCACCACTGATAAAAACAGGTGGATAATGGGCTGTCAAATAATGAATTGGTGATAATGCCTTTAAATAGTCAGCATTATTTTTTTGATTTCCGGTATACGCTTCAACAAGCGTATTGACACCCCATTCGATCAATTTAATTTCTTCTGGTGCTGTATCCACAAATGCATTCATGTCATAAATTCCACAATGCAAAATTAAACCCTTTACTTGGGATGGTTGAATGAGTGGGATAAATGAAGATTGCTTTGCATAATCAACATTTGTGAGTAAGGCTGCATAATGGCTGGCTAAGTTCGCACCTGCAGAATCCCCTGCTAAAAATAATTGGTTTGCATCAATTGCATATTGTTTGGCATTTAGCTGAATAAATTGTAAGGCTTGATTAATTTGATTGAGTTGAGTGGGATAAATGGCTTCAGGTGCAAACTGATACTCTACTGACACCACATTATAGCCTTGAGCTGCGAGTAATTTAAAATAACCTCTTGCATTGTCTTTAGCACCAGAGATCCAACCACCACCATGTATCCAAACAATGGTTGGTCGTGGTGTTGACTGTTTAATGTTCTCAGGCTGATAGAGATCAAAATTTAATCTTGGCGTTGTTTGATAAGCAATATTATGATGTACAACTACCTGTTCAGGTGCATGTTTATCCATTAACAATTGTTGAAAATGTGTTGATGTATCAAATACTCGCGCGATGACTTTGCTGCTTTTCTGTACATTTTGACAAGCAGAAAGTGTGAATAAAGATATTGCACAGATAAGAATATTAAATCTAAGCATTGTAAACTCAAAACGATCACTCACCATAGCGTTGATGAGTTTAAATATATTGATGGCAATATAACCTAGATTTAAACACTTTTCTTGCTGTTTTAATATATGTCAAAATCAACAAAACTTACTGTTAAATTTTAGCAATTTGTTGATGCAAACTTTGCAAAAACAAGTCTGCCTCTGCTTTGCTTTGACATTTTTTATGATACGTTCCATTCGCCTTTTGACTATGGGGTGTATATTTAATATCAATAGAAAAATCTTGTGTAATCATATTCTTCGAAACATGCACTGCAATAATATGTAGAGAGTTTAGATAAAAACCATCTTCTATTTTAACCAACATTTTACCGCCTCAAATTTTCATACAATCATAAAAAAGGTGAAAAAGCTCATAATGTGATGAGCTGACTATTTAAATAAATTAAAGTTAAGTGTATCTCAGTTTAGCTAGATTTTAAAATTTTGATTCTGTTTTTATGTAACATAATTTAGACAAGGATTAATCAGATTTAAAACATAAAAGTAACTTTCAATAAAACTGCTCTAAATTGTCCGACATTTTTTCAGCCATCCTCGGTGATTGGTGCTAGATTGAATAAATCGTGATATTTATCACATTACATAATAAAAGTTATTTGTTTTGATCTCTTTTATGGAGGTTGTGAATATGAATTATTTAATTATTTTGAATTCTTCTCATCAACATCATTTTGAGGAAGTTCATAAACTGATCTGTGACTATGATGCTTCGATTCGAGTTAACCCTTCAACTTGGCTCATACATACCCATTATGATGCAACAATCATTCGTCAACACTTAACCAGCATTATCAGTATCCATGATTCGCTTTTAGTATTCAAAATAGATCAAGAACACTCTTTTACCAATGATTTGGACTTAAATGATTGGTTGGAAGATATTCATAATGAGAGTGCCATTAGTCTTTAGTGATGAATGACCAATGTGGTTCTTCATTTAAACTAAGCTATCCCCCTGAGATCAAAGGGATAGCAATATTTTTAATGGTAAATTAAACACTCAACATACTGTTTAGTGTCTCACTGACATTTTTTGATTTCACTTGAGATTTTAACGCCTCTAGTGATGCTTTCACTTCACTGCGTTGTGGTTCAGCCAAAGTATACCAGCGTGTCAATACTTGTAATAAACGAGAACCGACGATTGGGTTTTTCTCATCTAAGTATTTCGCCAATTCAACAAAATGTTGAACACCAAAACTCCATGTATTTACAGGATTAGCATTTAAACCACCGCTCACTGAACGTATACGGTTTGGTGTACCCAAATCATAGTCTACATGTGAAGTTAAATATTTGATTGTTTCAGCAGTTGCTTTTGGATGCGCAGCTTGAATCATAAACCATTGATCCAATGACAAATCCTCATCTTTAAAACGTGTATAAAAGTCTTGTAAAGCTTCTTTGGCTTGAGGAGCATCATTCCAAACTAAAACTTTCAATGCACCCAAACGCTCCGACATATTCATTGAGTTTTCATATTGAGCATAAGCCAAATCAAAAACTTCACGATCGCCTTGTCGTGCCATTAAACTCAACATAATATTTTTCAAAGCACGGACACCCATCGCTTGTGAAAATTCATGTTGTGAATCGGGATCAAGTGACAAATAAGTGTCTTTGGCAAAACGACCCAATACTTTTGCCAATTGATTTAAAAGTGCTTCACGCGCTTCATTGACAATCAATGGATTATAATCTTGATCAATGCGACTTCCTAAGTAAGCTTCTGTAGGTACATCAAACAAACGAGATGCCAATAACGGATCTTTTTCAATTACATTCGGCAAAGTTTGTTGTATTGCATCTACATAAATTTGGGCATCGTGACCATTGAGCAAAATACGTTCAAGTAAAGTTTGTGTCGCTTGCCATTGATTAAAACCATTGGTTTCGTATTGCAGTAAGAATGCTAGCTCTGCATCTGAATAATTAAATTCGAGATTTACTGGTGCAGAGAAATTACGCAACAAAGAAGCAATTGGCTTTTCAGTTATTCCTGTAAACTCAATGCTCGCTTCTGCTTGATCAAACAAATACACACCATCTTTCACATCATTTTCAAATAGAGCATCTGATTTCAGGGTATATTGCGCTCCTGTCTGCGCATTAAATAATGCCAAAGCAACAGGAATAGGCACCGCTTTTAAATTTGGATATTTAGCGTGGGGTTTTAAACTTTGTTTAAAACTTAAACGGTAAGTTTGAGCAACGGCATCATACTCACCTTTGGCTTCAAGTTTTGGTGTTCCTGGTTGATTATACCAAATGAGGAATGCTGATAAATCTACCCCTGAACCTGCTGTCAATGCAGCAACCCAATCTTCAACTGTCACCGCTTGCCCGTCATGACGACGGAAGTACTCATCTGTACCTTTACGGAATTTTTCTTTACCCAATAAGGTGGACATCATACGATTGATTTCAGCGCCTTTCTCATACACTGTTGCTGTGTAAAAATTGTTGATCTCTACAAAATGATCTGGTCGTGGTGGATGAGACAATGGACCCGCATCTTCTGGGAATTGATGTGCTTTCAGAACAGCAACATCATCAATTCGTTGTACCGCAGCAGATTGAAGATCTTCAGAGAAAGACTGATCACGGAAAACCGTTAAACCTTCTTTGAGACACAATTGGAACCAATCACGACAAGTAATACGGTTACCTGTCCAGTTATGGAAATATTCATGCGCAATCACAGATTGCACACGCATAATCGCTGCATCTGTCGTATATTCTTCATCCGCAAGCACACATGAAGTATTGAAAATATTCAGACCTTTATTCTCCATTGCCCCCATATTGAATTGACTGGTGGCAACAATCATATAATTGTCTAAATCATAAGCTCGACCATAATGTTCCTCATCCCAACGCATAGAATGCTTGAGTGCTTCCATTGCAATATGGCATTTTGGAATGTCCTTCTCTTCTGCATAGATTTCTAAAGCGACATCCCGACCTTCTGAAGTCGTATAACGATCTTTTAATACTGCGAGATCACCGATCACACAAGCAAATAAGTAAGCGGGTTTTTTAGTAGGATCTTGCCAAATTGTATAATGACGATCTTCACCAGTTTCACCTGCTTCAATCAAATTACCATTTGCCAAAAGTACTGGATATTTTTTGTCAGCCTCTACACGTGTGGTAAAAACAGACAATACATCTGGACGGTCTGGATAGAAGGTAATTTTTCGGAATCCCTCTGGCTCATTTTGGGTCACAAATAAATCAGTACCAGCGAGATACAGTCCTTCTAGCTGTGTATTGGTTTCAGGATGAATAATGACAACCGTTTCAACAATTGCCTGTTCTGGCGCATTGCTGATAACAAGCTGTTCTGAATCCAACTTATACTCACTTTCTGTAAGTAGCTTACCATTAATTTTAATTGATTTTAATTCTAAATCACGTCCCAGCAAGACTAAATCGCCGACTGCTTGGCGTTTCATTACTAATTTTGAACTTACATCAGTATGGTCATCATAAACTTGAATATCCAGATGAATAGAATCTACAACATAGGATGGTTTCTGATAATTTTTTAAGTATATGGTTTGATCTGCTTCAACGATGGGGTTTGCCGCAATATTCATATGATGTCCTAATCCTATTGTTGAGTTTAGACGTAGTGTTGTGAATTTGATCATGCTTCAAATTTCACAATTTGTCTGTATTGTTTATTCATTTATATATGGGTGTAGTTGAAATTAATTTCAATCGTTTCAAAGCAAATGAATGCAAAAAACGTGCGAGATGCCCTTTATTTATACAAAAATAGCATTCTCGAATCGCATTGTTTGCTAGGCGCATTTAAAAATGATTTCTATATGGGGAAAATTAAATACTTATTTTAGACCAAGCGAAGAAGTCTCTTATCTGAGCACATCGATTGGTGTACCAATACAGTAAATTCGATTGAACCCAATCATGGTTTTTAGTTTTTGAGTTAAAATCACGATTCGATAGTAGATATAAAAATTGGATAATAGACATATACACTTGTTATCAGAAGCTATAACGCAGTTTTGACAAAAACCCAGTTTAGACAAGAGCAATCGCTGGAAAATTAATGAACAATGTGCAATATCAAGATATAGGAAAAAATATTAAAATGCTTAGGCTATTTATGATCACTTTATATCTCTTGAATATATCTGCATCTGCACAAGCGACAGCATCATACTTTTGCTTTAAAACAGAGCCTCAGAAAAATATTTTGCTGGTTTCTGCTGAGGAGTTTCCTGAGATCAAAACGATTCAATATTATCCATATTTAAAAAAGATTGATTTGAAGTTTTCTCATTATGATGCAATAGATACAGCAACAGGCAGACCAAGCGAATTTCACTATTTTTATAAAGAAGTCATCAATAATCAATTGTCAGGAACTTATGAAGTGATTTATCAAGGTGCGATGTTCTATGCAATCAACTATACCGCTAAAAATGATCATCGCCCAACAAGATTTGAGAGAATTGATCATCTAGATCCAAACTCACAGCAAAGCTTAAATCGACAAGGTATTTATTGCTTTTAAACGATATTTTTACAAAGAAACACGCAGAATAATGCTTTCTTAATCTGAAATTATGGATAATGGCTTTAAACGAAACAAAGATATGTCATTATGAAGTTGCGAACATTGTTCAGTGTGTGCTGTTTTACTTGGTTAGGACTTAGCACGTTTACCCATGCAAATCCTGAATTTTTAGCTCCAGATCAAGCTTTTCAATTTTCAGCAGAATCACTTTCAGAAAACAAAGCCCAATTGAATTGGACGATTGCACCTCATTATTATCTCTATCATGATCAATTCAAGGTCACTGTAAATAATAAAGCAGTACCATTTAGCTTACCAAAAGGACATATCAAAGATGATCCAACCTTTGGTAAAACTGAAGTTCACTATGAAAGTGTAAGCACCACTATTCAGGTCAAACCCAATACTCAATATGTAGTAATGTACCAAGGTTGCTCCGCTGATGGTTTATGTTATCCACTACAAAGAAAAAATATTGCTACAGATGCAGATGGCTTATTGCCTCAAAACAATACTGCATCTAAAAACATGCTGAGCAGCCGTACAAATAATTCCTTGTTGAGCCAATCTGAAACCGCTCCATCTCTAGATAAAAATATTAAAAATGATTCAGATCCTGCAAAAATCCCAACATCGAATGCAGATAATGCAGAAAAAAATTCAAATATAGCAACGACAACGAATGTACAAAAAAATATTAATCAAGATCAATCCACTGAGGCTAGTGTAGATCCCAACCAAGTACTGAGTTCAAGTGCTGTCATTACAAACAAATCCAATTCCTCCCCCCTAAATGCCAATTCCTCAACAAATGATCATACAACGTCATTACAGTGGAATGATGATCAATCATTTTTTAAACTTTTATCAAAAGATTCATTGTTTTTGAATTTATTGGTATTTTTTGGTTTAGGAATTTTGCTTGCTTTTTTACCTTGCTCACTGCCCCTCATCCCGATTCTTTCAGGCATCATTATTCAACGGGCTAAAGGCTATAAAGCGGTAGTAATTGCCCTCTCCTTTGTGGTGAGTATGGCGGTCATTTACGCCATTATGGGAATTGTAGTTGCTGAGATCGGTTATAGTTTTCAACGCTGGTTCCAAAGCCCTTGGATTGTTTCATTATTTGCTGTGTTATTTGTCATATTGGCACTGAATTTATTTGGTTTATATCAGCTCAATTTACCGCAATTTATAACCAATAAACTCAGCAATCTACAAAACAATCAAAAAGCGGGCACAATTTTAGGTGCTGTGGTGATGGGTGCTTTATCCGCACTGATTGTGGGTCCTTGCATGAGTGCTCCGCTGGCTGGTGCATTATTATTTGTTTCACAAACCCAAAATGCTGCTTTAGGTGGTCTCTATCTATTTATTCTAGGTTTAGGTATCGGCGTACCTTTATTTATTGCCAGTGTATTCGGTTCTAAATTATTACCAAAACCAGGAAAATGGATGGATCGAATCAAAGTCAGCTTTGGCTTTGTGATGCTCATGGTTGCGTTGTACTTTATTCGTCCAATGCTGCCTTCTACGGTTTATGCTGCAATTTTCGCTCTATTGTGTATCGCGCTAGCAATCTACTTATTTATTGCCTTGCGAGATAGTGAAAAAGTTGTCAATAAAGCCATACTTACAGTGATTGCCGTACTGAGTCTTTTTGCGGGACTTTGGAACATTCAACAAGGTTATGCTGCTTATCAAATTCAACATAGTCAATCCGAACATTTGGTCTGGAAAAAAGTCACCACCGCTGAACAACTTGAAAGTGCTTTGGTTCAAGCAAAACAGCAAAATAAACCGATTATTATTGATGTTTATGCAGATTGGTGTGTGGCATGCCAACCTATTGAAAAAGAGGTTTTCCCACGTGTCGACGTACAGGATGCATTAAAGAATTTCACACTGATTCAGTTAGATTTAACCGAATATAATGCCTCACAGGACATTATTTTAAAACAACGAGAAATATTAGGTCCACCAACGATGTTGTTCTTGAATCATCATGCAGAAGAAATTCGTGAATTGCGCTTCACTGGAACTTTCTCAGCACAACAATTGCTCAAACAAACAGCACAAGTGCAAGAAATCGTGAAAGCACAATGACCATGATAACCCTACAAGCCATTCATCTCGGTCCATTCATGCTACCTTGGACGCTGACGATCTTGATGGTCGCCATCTTAGTCAGCATCATCGTAGGAAAGTTGACTTACCGTTACTTTGAACTAGAAACTTCACAGTGGTCAACTTTTAAAGATTCAATTTGGACTGGGATTTGGCTTGGTGTGTTATGTGCACGTATAGGCTTTGTATTATTGAATTTAGAGGTTTACTTAGACCATCCTATTGAAATCATCAAAATTCAAGACAAAGGATTTAATCTTTATTTAGGTGTTATTACAGCTTTTCTCTGGATCATGTGGAAAAATCGCTTGCTGAAAAAAAGCTTTATCCTATTGCTACTCACAATATTTAGTTTATTGAGTGTTTCAGCTCATTACACCTATCGACAAATACAACTGCAATATCAACAATTTCCTGACGTTCAACTACTGAATTTACAACAGCAACCAATCAAACTCACAAAATATTTAGGAAAACCAACTGTGATTAATCTATGGGCAAGTTGGTGTCCACCATGTAGACGTGAAATGCCCGTATTAAGTGAAGCACAGAAAAAATATCCCAATGTGAAATTTATCTTTATTAATCAAAATCAAGATGCGGTAACTGTACAAAACTATCTGCAACAACACTCACTGCAACTAGATGAAGTTTTATTGGATACAAATGGTTCAACTGCGCAAAAAATGGGAATGTTTGGTCTACCCAGCACTTTATTTTTCGATGCACAAGGCAAATTGATCGATACACATATGGGAGAAATTACCCATGCTGCCTTACATCAAAAAATTCAAAACTTAGTTTCGGATTAAATGATGTCAACATCACTGGTTTTGTCATGATGAGTTTTCAACACAAGGAGTTTCTTAATGATAGATTTAAAAACATTCGGTATTTACTCATTGAGTTTGGTCTTAAGTGGCTCACTTTTTGCCGCAGATGCTGATTTTCTCAAAAATAAACTTGAAAAAGAAGGTTATAACTTCGTTAAAAAGATTGATGCCCCTGAAGGTATGGAAGGTTGGACAGGCTATAAAGACGAATATCCATCTACCTTATTTATAGCCAAAGATCAAAAACACTATATCGTGGGCGATCTTTTTGATGCATCTGGAAAAAATTTAACAGAACAAGCGATTAATACGCATGTTAAAGGTGCAGTCCTCGATGAGATTTGGAAAAGCTTAGAAAAATCCACTTGGATTCAAGATGGTGATACAAACGCTAAAAAAATTGTCTATGTGTTTAATGATCCTAACTGTCCCTACTGTCATACCTTTTGGCAACAAGCACGTCCATTTGTTGCATCTGGAAAAGTACAATTACGTCATATTATGGTTGGTGTGATTCGCCCAAGTAGTAAAGGGCAAGCAGCAACGATTTTAAATAGTGCAAATCCTGCTGAAATTTTTAAACAGTACAATCTAAGTAATGGTAAAAACAAATTGGTTGAAATGAAAAATCTACCAAAAGCGCTATCTGACAAATTGGATGCCAATACTAAACTGATGGATAAGTACGGTTTTTATGCCACACCAGCAATGGTTTGGAAAGATGCCTCAGGTGAAATCCAGAGCCAACAAGGTGCACCTAAAGATATTCAGAAATTATTCAATGAGTCCTTATAGAGGCTGTTAACAATTTGTCTATATTTGCGACCAGATATTTTTTAGGCGATAGTAGCCTCGAAATACGACATTTAGTCATTCTAAATGATGAGAAATACTGTTTTGCAAGGAAATGACCAAGCAGCAAAAAACGCGAGTCTTTCATTGCAACTTACGCAGCAAACAAAGCATTACCTTGTTCTTGCTCTGGGTTATGGATACTCCTTACCAATCACTCACTTTGATCTTGCTGGCATGACATGGATGTTCTGCTTATATCATTGTTGGGCATTGCTTAAAATTTTCAGCGCATGATCTAAAGCTTATTAAGAACTTAAACTGTGTAATATATTCAACATAGCATGCTACATTACACTTTTATTTTATATCCAAATGAATACTTTCAACCGAATATACTTAAAGATCTTTAACCCAAACAACTGATTTTAAAATAATTTTATAGCTTTCAATTGGATTTTATTTTTGATAAATCATGCAACAACTCCATTAATTGTTGGATTTTTTCAGCGCCATATTGTTCTTTAATATTTTTATAGGACTCTTCCATTTTTAAAGCTTGGCTTTCAAAATAATTTCGACCTGCTTGGGTAAGTTTGATCAAGCTCACTCGTTGGTCATGTAAATCCTTACTTTTGATAATTAAATTCTGCTCAGCC
Source organism: Acinetobacter sp. B-6 (assembly GCF_056930735.1). Classification (NCBI taxonomy): domain Bacteria; kingdom Pseudomonadati; phylum Pseudomonadota; class Gammaproteobacteria; order Moraxellales; family Moraxellaceae; genus Acinetobacter; species Acinetobacter sp. B-6. The sequence continues at coordinate 213,239 of NZ_JBXPBY010000002.1, forward strand.
ATACGATTGACGATGCCTGTTAAACTTGGTCTTAAAATACAGGTTAATTCTGCCAAGTGGTTGTTCTCAAGCTCATCGTATTGATAGAGCGTACAAATCACCCGCCATTGTTGCTCAGTTAAGCCCATCTCATTTAAAGCAGGGCGAAAATAGGTTTTGGTGGCTTCACGCGCCTGTACCAGTGCTAAAGTTAGCGAAGGTGATAATCGAATTGTTTTCATAGAAATCCTTTCATGAAACTCATGCTAATGGATAGGTAAATCGAGTTTTCATTCAATAGATCCAAATTGGTTTACTGTAATGATTTAAGTTAACTTTCTTTTTGTTACATCTAAATTTATATCAGATGTGAAATAAAATAAAAAATTAATTTTAATTAACAATAAAGTTTACTTTTTTTCATTCATCGCTTGAGTCTGGCATTGTTAATGGTCGGAATTACACAATATTGCTTTATTTAATTGAATAATTTACAGCCATAAATAAACCACTTTTCATCTTTATCAGATCGATTTACTTCGAATATTGGTTTTATTTTTTCCATAAAAAAACTCGCAATAAAGCGAGTTTAGGATACATCAATCGCGAAATTGACGATTAAAACAAGATGAATCAAAGACCAGGGAAAATCAACTATCATCATGTTTTAATGCCTTTATTATTCATGATTTCTAAAAAATTTCCTTGTCATTTTCAGCCAATTAAATGTCATTTCCTGACAAAATAAAATTTAAAGGATATTTTTGTTTATTTTTCAACCAAACAAAATTTTTCCAGTGCCACTCCTGAAATTTGCATGCTCTGCTTTTGTCGGTCCAAGAAATCATTGGCAATCATTAACATCATGTTTGCCGTATCCAATTGCAAATTTTCTTGAGAAATTTGTGCAATCCCTTGATATGCTTCTAAACGAGAACAAAAAGCTTTTCTCTGTTGATCCGCGTCTTGGTTTCCCATTATTTCATCATCTAGAATCTGTTTGGTTGCATTGACTTGAGCAGTATAATTTTGAATACGCTGGTTATATTCATCTTGTGTAAGTTTTTGCGTCTGGTCTTTAGCAAAAACTGATGTCATTAATCCAATACCCGTCATCACCAATAACTGCAAAATAAACTTATGCTTCATAAGCACGCCTTTTCATTTATATGACATCAGCTTTCCAAACATCCTCATAATCATCTGCATCAATCATAAAACGAAAGCCTTGCTCCAAAGCCAAATAAGGGATTGCATCTGGAAAAACGTCTTCTAATTCTTTTACACTAATGACATCAAAGAAGTCCTCACCTTCTTCTAACTCTCCCCCATAAATAAACCACGAAACATTTTCAGCATCGGGTTGTTTACGTAAACCCACAATCGGTTCTTTATTTAAAGTGTGTTTGGCAATTGCAACCAGATCTGTTTCATTGACTTTGATATAACGTGAATCAAACTCTTCACAGACCAATTTTTGTTCTTCTACAAAATCTTGCAACATATCTATTCTCAAACAACCTGATTTTGTGAGATTGTAAGCTGACAGTTTGACAATCACAACTAAATTCACATGCTGTTCAAACGATAGACAGCATTGCAAAAAATAAATAATTTGCTAAACTTGATTTTGTAACATATTCAAATTAGATCATTCGAGGTCAAACATAATGCAGCAATATTCACAGACAAAGTCTGGACTCGTTGACCTCAAAGCATATCCGAGATCTCGAACCACTCAACAGGACATGATCATCAAAGATGAAATATCCGCTCAAAACTTATATTTTTTTCACCCACATCTTAAAATAGAAATCCCCTATCCGCTTGAAACTGTTGCTGCAGGTTTTCCCTCTCCAGCACAGGACTATACTGAAAAGAAAATTGATCTAAATGAACACTTGATTCATAACCCTATTGCAACGTTTATTTTAAAAGTTAATTCTTTATCGATGAAAAATGCGGGAATTGAAATTGGTGATGAAATTCTGATTGATCGTAGTCTAGATGCTGAACATGGTGATGTAGTATTGGCATTAATCAATAATGAATTTACCGTTAAACGATTTATGCATAAAAAATTATCCACGGGCGCATATGACATTTGGCTTAAAGCGGAAAATCCAGATTTCCCCGATATTCATCCGCATAGTGAAGAGCAGATTATGATTTGGGGCGTTGTGACCTGTATTTTGAAAAAACTCAAATAAACTGCAAAATTGATTTTGCTGCCTAATTAAATTAAAGCTACCCCTTCCTTATCTAGGATTGATTTGCATGGAAATTAAATGATATGACTGAATTATTGAGACGTTTAGCACTTTCGCATCAAGGTTTAATTTCTCAACCTGCATTTGGTTTAGGCTTATCTGGAACACTTCAAACAATTCAACATCTAGGTTATGTGCAAATTGACACGATTTCAGTCGTCGAACGTGCTCACCATCATATCTTATGGAGTCGAGTTCCAGACTATCAGCCCAATCATCTAAATCAACTGGTACAACAACAACATATTTTTGAATATTGGTTCCATGCAGCATCTTATTTACCGATTCAAGATTATCGCTATGCGCTTCCTCATATGACATCAGTACGAAATGGCGAACATCGCTACTTTAATCGGGGTGATCAACATTTGATGAAAGAAATTTTAGCAAAGACTCGCGCTGAAGGTAGCATTCGTTTACGTCATATCGAGCAAGGCAATCGACTAAACTCAGGGGGATGGTGGAACTCCAGTTCAGCACGTCGTTCAATCGATCAATTGTTTATGCAAGGCGATTTGATGATATGCGAACGAAATGGGATGGAAAAGGTCTATAACCTGACTGAGCGTTGTCTCCCTAGCCAGCTCAACTTAACCATGCCGACGCTAGAAGAATATGCACGCTATTTATTTAATACTACGCTGAGAGCGCACGGTATATTTACCTGGAAACAATTACTGCATCTTAAAGTCGGCAGTCAAATTCGCGAAGCAATGCGTAAAATAGTCAAGGAACAACTGGATGCAGGCGTGATCATCCCCTTATCTCAGTTAGGTGATACCGATAAAGAAAGTTCAAATATTTATATTAAAACAGATGCTTTAGAACGCAAACATCAGATTGAATTAAAAGTTAAAATTCTGTCCCCTTTTGACAATCTTGTCATACACCGAGAACGTCTAAATACACTGTTCCACTTTGATTATCGTTTAGAATGTTATGTAACCCCAACTAAGCGACAATTTGGATATTTTTGTTTACCTATTTTATATGCTGATCAAATGGTGGGGCGTATCGACTGTAAAGCACATCGAACCAAAAAGGAATTTGAAGTATTGAATCTGCATTTAGAAGATCATTGCTTTAAAAATAAACATATAGATCATGATCACTTTCTCAATGCACTCAATGATGAACTACTTAATTTTGCGCAATTTAATCAATGCCCTAACTTAATAAACCACCCTAGTCAGCTTTTTAATCGTGCTCTACAACAATATTCATAAGGTGAAAGATCAGCTCAAATCTGTATTTAAGTCGAATTAGAAAACCTACTCATCTACTACCAAACACAAGTACAGCGCCTCAATCCTTAATTGAGGCGCTGTACTTTTATTTATTCCGTAAATTAAGTCTGAATGCTACTTTTGCTGAGCTTTATTCTGACTTTGTTGATTATGTTGAGCCTGTTGATTTGATTGCTGATTTTGCTGCTTCTGTTGGTCCTGCTGACTTTGTTGCTTTTGCTGTTGATTAGATTGGTTAGGTTGACGTTGTGGGTCATTCTGCTGATTTTGTTGCTGGTTGTGTTGATTAGCCATTTTCATATCCATCCTTTTTTACATGTTGGGATATGCCGTACAAATCGACGACAACTGTTAATTTAACGCGCTTATCATTAGAAACAAGCGTATAGATGTTTCATTTTTCGACATCGTAACGCCCTATATGAGATTCTTGTTGTAAAAGAATAACTTCGAGGTTGAAGCTTTTTACGTGGATTACTTAAACCACGATGAAGCACAACAATCCTTACAAAGCGCTTTCTTGATCTACTGAATAGCAAAATTTTTATGTTGTGAAATTCAAGCTATCCACACCTATTTAAATTTGAATTTATTTTAAACATCTTTTAATATTTCACTTGAATTTGTAACTTTTTCAAAATCATCATGAGTGAACAAATTTTTGCTTTAATCGACATCAACAATTGTTATGTCAGTTGTGAGCGGATATTCAATCCTAGCTTAAACAATAAACCTGTCGTTGTATTAAGTAATAATGATGGCTGTGTTGTTTCACGCAGTAATGAAGCCAAAGCATTAAATATAGATATGGCTGTTCCTTGGCATGAAGTTGAAAAAGCAGCGAAAAAAGCAGGTGTTATCGCCTATTCAAGCAACTATGCTTTATATGGCGATTTCTCAGAACGTTTTTTTAAAACACTTAAAACCTTTTTTAAAGAGGATGATCTAGAACCCTATTCAATAGATGAATGCTTTATTAATTTAAGCTCTTATCGAGACTTATTTGACTTAGAAGAATATTGCCGCAGATTGGTGAAAACTATTCAAAAATGGTTAGGTTTACCGTGTTGTATTGGCATTGGTTATAGTAAGACGCAAGCCAAGCTTGCCAATAGTTTTGCAAAAAAACGGCATGGATTTGAGAATGTTTGCGATTTGACTGGCTTAGATTTATGTAGCTTTGAAGCTTTGCTTCTCGAAACCAATGTAGCTGAGGTGTGGAGCATTGGACGTAAAACCAGCAAACGGTTACAAGCATATAATATTTATAATTGCTATGACTTAACTTTTGCCAATGAACACTACCTAGCACGAGAGTTCTCAGTGGTCATTGCACGTACTATTCGTGAGCTAAAAGGTCAATCCTGCATTGCTTTAGACGATCCTGAAATGCCCTCTAAACGGATTCTTTCTTCTCGAAGTTTTGCTTCAGCATTAACCAATGTTGAAATCATCAAACAGGCGATTATTTTTCATGTTAATCGAGCACATCAACGCCTTACTCGACAGCAACAACTCTGTGCAGTTGTGCATGTCTCTTTGTATGAAAAAATTCCTCAGGCACCTTATAAAAAAGCCCAAAGCAGTGTTTCAGGCTTGCCATATGCAACAGATGATTTGATGACTTTAACTAAGGCAGCATTGCAGCAAATAGATGTTTTATTTAAAGAAAATATCAAGTATGTAAAAGTCGCAGTGATGCTTTCTGCCCTTCATCACAAAAGCCAACACATCAATGACTTATGGCATCCCGTAGACTTTATTCAGCAACGTGATCAACTCATGGATACGCTGTCCAATATGAAGCAACGCTTTGGTCCTGATTGTATTCAAGTGGGTTACCATTCCAGTAGTGAAACATGGAAAATGCGTCAACAAAACCGCTCTCCAAGTTATACGACACGCTGGAGTGATATCTTATGTATTGATGATAGTCATATGGCTGTTACACAAATCAAATGAATAGTTTTGGTCACTCAGTTTAGAATGGAATCACTTTAAAACAATGCATGAAAATGTCATATTTTAACATTGCCATTTAACGACAAAATTTACATTATATATGCCGTACAAGGCACAGCATTTCCGCGACGATTCAAAGAAAATATAAAGTATTTGTGGAAAAACATGCCATAATATGCAAACTTTGCAGACATCTTGCAAAGATTTTTGCAACTTTTGAATTGGAGCAGTCTCAATGAGTTCGACCATTTTGGTCATTCACGGACCAAACTTAAACTTGCTAGGAAAGCGCGAACCAGAGGTCTATGGTCACCTCACATTGGATGACATTAACCAACAACTCCTAACGCAAGCTCAGCAAGCCAATATTACTTTAGATACTTTTCAAAGCAATTGGGAAGGTGCTGTGGTGGATCGCATTCATCAAGCACAACAAGACGGCGTCAAAATTATTATTATTAATCCTGCCGCACTTACACATACTTCCGTTGCTGTACGTGATGCCCTTTTAGGTGTCGCCATCCCTTTTATTGAAGTACATCTTTCTAATGTTCATGCACGTGAAGCATTTAGACATCATTCTTATTTATCAGATAAAGCCGTTGGCGTAATTTGTGGTCTTGGTGCTAAAGGCTATTCTTTTGCACTTGATTACGCTATCGACAAAATTCAATCTTCAACTCAATCATAATTTAGGAATACGAACCCATGGATATTCGCAAAATTAAAAAGCTCATCGATTTGATGATCGAATCTGATCTTCAAGCAATTGAAGTGAAAGAAGGCGATCAATCGATTGCTTTAACTCGTCGTAATCCTGTGGTTGCTGCTGGTGTAGCACCTGTTGCACTCCCAGCTGCTGAAGCACCAGTAGTTAAAGCTGCCTCTCGTGGTGCTGTAGAAACCTCACCTATGGTCGGCGTGTTCTATTCTGCACCAAGTCCTGGCGAAGCTCCATTTGTCAATGTTGGTCAAACTGTTTCTGCGGGTGAGACTTTAGGTATCATCGAAGCAATGAAAATTATGAACCCAATTGAAGCAACTCAAAGTGGTGTAGTTGAAGAAATTCTTGTAAAAAATGGTGATGTAATCCAGTTCGGTCAACCTTTATTCCGCTACCGCGCGTAATACCTCGGGGGTTGATATGTTGCAAAAAGTTTTAATTGCAAACCGAGGTGAGATTGCGCTACGCATCACTCGCGCTTGCAAAACTTTAGGGATTAAAACAGTCGGAATCTATTCTGATGCTGACAAAGATTTAATGCATTTACGTTTTTGTGATGAAGCCGTATGTATTGGTCCGGGTGCAAGTAGTGAAAGTTACTTAAATATTCCTGCCATTATTACAGCTGCAGAAATTACTGGTGCAGATGCAATCCATCCCGGTTATGGTTTTTTATCTGAAAATGCTGAATTTGCTGAAATTGTAGAAAGTTCAGGTTTTATCTTTATTGGTCCACGTCCTGAACACATTCGCCTAATGGGCAATAAAGTTTCAGCGATTACGGCGATGCGTAAAGCAGGTGTACCAACAGTTCCAGGTTCTGCACATGCAGTGACGCCAAACAATGCTTTGGCTGAAGCAAAAGAAATTGGCTTTCCATTGATCGTCAAAGCTGCTTCAGGTGGTGGTGGTCGTGGTATGCGTATTGTTGAACGTGTAGACACCCTACTCGAATCTGTTCAAGCTGCACAGCGTGATGCAGAAATGTGGTTTGGCGACGATACCGTTTATATGGAACGTTTCCTACAAAAACCTCGTCATGTTGAAGTTCAGGTTTTGGCAGATGGTAATGGTCAAGCAATTCATTTATATGACCGTGATTGTTCGTTACAACGTCGACATCAAAAAGTCCTTGAAGAAGCACCTGCACCTGGTCTACCAGAAGAAGCACGCGCCCATATTTTAGAAGCATGTGTAAATGCTTGTAAATTAATGCAATACCGTGGTGCTGGCACCTTTGAATTCTTATTTGAAGATGGCGAATTCTTCTTCATTGAAATGAATACACGTGTTCAAGTTGAGCATCCTGTGACTGAACAAGTCACAGGTGTAGATATTATTGAACAGCAATTGCGTATTGCAGCTGGTCTAGGTCTTAATCTTCAACAAGAAGATATTAAGATCGAAGGTCATGCCATTGAATGTCGTATCAATGCCGAAGATCCATCTACCTTCTTACCTTCACCGGGTAAAATTGAATCATTCTATGCACCAGGTGGCGCAGGGATTCGTTTAGATTCTCATATCTATCAAGGTTATAGCATCCCACCATATTATGATTCGATGATTGCAAAATTGATTTCTTATGGTAAAGATCGTGATACCGCGATTGCCCGAATGAAACAAGCTTTAGATGAAATGATTTTAACTGGGATTAAAACCAATATTCCATTACATAAAGATTTGATTCTTGAAGATAAGAACTTCTGTTCGCAAGCGATGGATATTCATTACCTTGAAAAACATTTATTAAAGCAACTTCAAGGTCATGAAAATGATGCTTAACTGAGATCTTTGCTTAACAAAAAACCTCTGTAAATCAGAGGTTTTTTAATATCAATAAAATCGATTTATCATTTAACTCAGTGACCTATCAGCACAACATCTTTAAGCCATGGCACTGTTCAAATTATATATCTCAAGCCTAAGGCAAGACTTTACGCAAAGTGGCAAAACATTGATCCCCTTTATCTGACGCACAAAAACTCATGGTATTTTTATTAATCCACTTTACATAATACTGCGACACATCCCCAGTTTGATCTTCTTTACGCCCGGAACAATCGGTTTCGTTATTTTCATAGCGAATTTGCATAATCAATGCAGGAGGTTTTTCTAAAGTATTATCAGGCGAGGGTTGATAATCAAAAAGTCCTACTGACCACTCTTTGGCACTGTTGACAACAACTTCATTAGAACCTCGGAAATTATAATATTCGATGCATTTTTTATTTTCAGGAATTTCCATTCCCCATAAACCTAAAATTTCAGGTCGAGTACTAATTCGAATGGTGCTGGTTGTATTTGTCGCCATTACATTGTTGGTCGTTGTTGCTTGAGCGCGTGGAGGTGCCTCATCAGCTTTAGTGTAAGAAGAAAAGCTAAGCAGTAAAGAAATTATAAGTGCTGTTTTTTTCATACCCAATCTTGTATGCCAAATTTTATCATGTATAAACTATCATACATTTATAATAAAACATGTAAAATTAACCATATAAGAACAATCTTTATCCAAGCTCAACTGTAGAATAAATTTCTAAAATGCTGGATTAAAGGCGATTAAAACTATTGATTTATCGATATACATAGATATGATTATCATTACTACCTTAAAGACAAAGCCACGTGACTTGGAATTGGAATTAAGCATTCTTCTAAAATAGGTTAGTCATTTGCCACGAGCGATACTGTATTTAAGTCAAACGTTTAAGGACAATATTTCTGCATTTTTTCTGATTGCAGTGATCATATTTGCCTGTGCTTTGGCTGGAATATTGGGTAGACCGCTCTCCTTTCTTGCTATTTTCTGGCCAGCAAATGCCGTATTACTTGGACTCTTTTTAAGATTTACCACGCTCAAAAATATTGGTGGGTGGCTAGGTGCATTTACAGGTTTTATGCTTGCAGACCTGATCACTGGAAATAGTTTTTTAGTGACCTTATTTTTAACCTTAGCCAATCTATCGCACACTTTGGTAACCTTATTACTTATTCATTTCTTTAAACTAGACTATAAACAATATAATAAAGGTTTAACTTTTTTATATCTTTTTGGCATCAGTGCATTTGGTGGTTGTCTCGCCGCAGCTACAGTTGCTTGCTTAACGGTTCCTCACTTGCCCAATACCTTTATGTCTATTGATCGAATCTGGATCGACTTTGGGATGTGGTGGACTGGTGAAATCCTCAATGTCATAGCATTTTTACCAATCGTCTTAGCAATTCCAAACCGCACTACATTACAAAGTTATTTCCATGAATTTAAGCAACAACCCGTTCAAGCCCAACTTATTCTACCTTTTTTAGGTGTTGTTTTCTCAGTAACACTCACCCACTTTTTTATCGGTCCGGGTGCAATCATGTTCCCAATTGCGGCATTGATATGGGCTGCACTCAGTTATAATCTATTCTTTGTCTCAATTATCAATTGTGGGGTATGTATGCTTTTATATAATGCATTGACCTCATACTATATTACCCAATCACCAAATGCCTATCTAGAAACAACGCTTTCCGTTCGAATAGGTTTGTTTATGCTGGCATTAGGACCGTTGACGCTAACCATTATCAGTCGTAACCGACAAAAGTTATATCATCAGATTTTATATCTCGCCAATCATGATGGTTTAACAACTACGTTAAATCGACGTTATTTTTATGAGGAAAGTGAACGTACAATCGCCAAAAATACTGAAAAAACAGCGCATAGTGTAACAATATTACTGCTGGATCTAGATCATTTTAAAAAAATTAATGATCAATACGGACATATGATTGGGGATTATGTTTTACAAACATTTTCCCAACAAGTAAAAGCACAGCTACGTGCCCATGACTTGTTTGGTCGTTTAGGGGGAGAAGAATTTGCAATTTTACTGAAAGATTTAAGCTTAGATCAAAGTATCGCAATTGCTCAAAGAATCTGTAATATGACCTTTGATACCCCTATTTATTTAGATGATCAACGTACACTTCAGATCAGTGTAAGTATAGGTTTGAGTTACCAAACATTACCCCACTGTATTCCTTTTCAACAGCTCATCAAACGTGCAGACGCAGCACTGTATTTGGCGAAAGAGAAAGGAAGAAATCAACTTTGTTTAGAAACAGATATTCAACAAGATCAAAAAATATTTGCCCAATAACCTTAAATTGCGAGGGAATGCAATGAAATATTCAGAATATATTCAATATGATGGCATCGGTTTAGCACAACTGGTACAAAGCAGACAAATACAAGCCCATGAATTACTTGAAATCGCCATTCAACGTGCTGAACAGGTCAATCCTAAAATCAATGCCATCGTGATTCCGATGTATGAACAGGCAATGAAAAATGCCAATAACCACCATTCAGGTCATTTTTCTGGCGTTCCTTTTTTATTAAAAGATCTCCACCAAGAGTTCGCAGGTGTGGCAACATCTTTCGGTTCAAAATCTTTTAAAAATGCCCAATATATTGCCAAAGAAAACGCTGAAATCGTTACTCGCTGGGTTAAATCCGGTGTTGTAACTTTTGGTTTAACCAACTCTCCTGAATTTGGCATTAAAGGCATCACTGAACCTGAAGCATGGGGAAGCTGTAAAAACCCATGGAATCTCAAATATAACAGTGGTGGTTCATCAGGGGGTGCAGCCTCAAGTGTTGCTGCTGGAATTGTACCTATTGCAGGGGCAAGTGATGGTGGAGGCTCAATCCGTATTCCCGCATCATATTGTGGGTTGTTTGGATTAAAGCCAAGTCGAGGACGTACGCCTTGGGGACCTAAAATTAGTGAAGCCATGCATGGTGCAGCAATGCAGCATATATTGTGTAAATCCGTAAGAGACAGCGCAGCAATGCTGGATGCAACACAAGGTTCAGATCACAGTGCACTTTTTAATATTCAACGTCCAACAGAAAACTATTTAGAGATCATTCAAAAAGCCCCAAAAAAATTACGTATTGGTTTTTCAGTCACGTCACCGATTGGTACTCAAGTATCACAAGATGCCGTCAATGCCATTCAAAACACCGTAAAGTTGCTACAATCCTTAGGGCATATCGTTGAAGAAGCTTCACCGCAGATTGATGGAATGGCTTTGGCTAAAGATTTTATTACCACATGGTTCAGCCAATGTGCTTATACTGTAAAACAAGTTAAACAGCAGTTTGGTGCAAAAGATCAAGATTTTGAATTAGATACTTTAGCCATTGCTGCATTTGGTGCTAAAGCATCTGCATTGGATTACATCAACAACCTGAATAACTGGGGAACTTATGTAACTCAAATGAATCAATTTTTTAGCCAATATGATTTACTCCTTATTCCCTCCACTGCATCTGTTGCACCAAAAAATGGTGAAGTCAAAACACCTGCTTGGCAAATTCCTATTTTAAAAGCGTTACTGAAAGTTGACCAAGCACACTTACTGGCTAAAGGAAAACTGGTTAAACAATTGATTAAAAATAATTTGCAGTGGGTACCCTTTACACAACTGGCAAATATTACGGGCTTGCCTGCCATGTCTGTACCCTTGTATTGGAACAAAGATCATTTACCCTTAGGCTCTCAATTTATTGCCCCATTTGGGCATGAAGATACACTATTACAATTGGCGGCACAGCTAGAACAAGCACAACCCTGGGCAGCACGTTACCAATCCATCAAGGTATAAATTAACCTATTGTAAATATTCATATAAATTTCAACAATTTATATGAATATTTACGTATTTTTTAATAACTATAAAAGTTTAATTAAACCTTTAAATCCCCAAATCAAAACTAAACTTTGCGACAAAGAATAAATGATCAAGCAGCTGATTTATTGTTTATAAAATGCCTCCACCACTTAGCCAAACATTTAAAAAATTGAGTGTTTTTAACAATAGAGGCTTTAGCATTTTTTTGCATAAGTAAATCAACAATCAAGACAACCACTTATACAAAAAAGTCATAAGATATGCCTGTTTTTTGATATCTGGCAAATAAGTCATGTTTGGTCCTGTTGAGTTTATTTTGGCTGGCGTTTTAGTCGGTTTCTGTGTAGGTATTACGGGTGTCGGTGGTGGATCACTGATGACACCTATTTTGATTAGTTTATTTCGAATTGAACCACACATCGCCATCGGAACGGACCTCCTCTATGCTGCGATTTCAAAGTTCTGCGGTTCACTTGTACATGCAAAAAAACTCAATATTGTTTGGCCTATCGTACTTTGGCTCGCTTTAGGGAGTGTTCCAGCATCATTTGTGACCCATTGGGTTTTAGAAAACTATTTGAGCGGTTCAACCCATTACAAAGCCATCTTAACCATGGTTTTAGGATTTATGCTGACGCTAACAGGTCTATCCATTATGTTCCGTGCCAGAATTGAAAAGTTTTTTGCCAAATTTCGTGAAGATCAACACGACTTTCGAAAGGTAAATAATTTTAACATTCAAGGTAAGCGTGTATACGTCGTGCTCATGGGCATTGTACTGGGTGTATTCGTGACGCTCTCTTCTGTAGGTGCTGGCGCTTTTGGTGTCATGGCACTCATTCTGATGTTTCCGAACTTACCGATGATTCGTATCATTGGTTCAGATGTGGTACATGCCGTTTTACTCACCTCTGTGGCAGGTTTTGCACACATGACTTCAGGCAACGTAGATTTTCAATTACTCGGATGGCTACTCGTTGGGTCTATTCCTGCGATTATTGTTGGCACATTAATCAGCTCGAAAATGCCTGAAAAGATGATCCGTAAAGTACTTGGAATCACCCTATTTGCTCTAGGTATTAACTTTATCTTAAATCCAGTTAAATCCAAACCTGTTGAAAAACCACAGGCAGTCATGGTTACTCAAACTGTTCAACAACAGCATGTTTAAATTTAATCTGTAATTGATAACTTATCATTATGAATGGGTTGTGAAGTTTTAATGATTTATTTATAACAAAACTTGAACCAATTCATGTTATATTCTGACCACTAAAAATACTTTCTGTATGTTCTAATACCCAGTGACGGCAATGAATACATTAAATTCAAATCCAATTATTCAATCAGATATTGATGACGTGAATGTCCAAAGCATTCAAACGCTTGTAACTCCAGCTGAACTTAAAGCTGAACTCCCATTAAATGAAAATGCTTACCAAACTGTACTTCATGGTCGGGAAACAGTCCGTAATATTTTAGATGGTAAAGATAAACGTCTATTTGTTGTGATTGGTCCTTGCTCGATTCATGACCCTGTTGCAGCACATGATTATGCAGATCGTTTAAAAGTTTTAAGCGAAAAAGTAAAAGATACGCTCTACATCATCATGCGTGTTTATTTTGAAAAACCTCGTACAACTGTAGGTTGGAAAGGTTTGATCAATGATCCTGACATGAATGATTCTTTTAATATCGAAAAAGGTTTACGTTTAGGACGTAAATTACTGCTTGAGTTAAATGACAAAGGTTTAGCTTGTGCGACTGAAGCGTTGGATCCAAACTCACCTCAGTATTATCAAGATTTAATTTCATGGTCTGCCATTGGCGCACGTACCACAGAAAGCCAAACCCATCGTGAAATGTCATCTGGTTTGTCATCACCTGTCGGTTTTAAAAATGGTACCGATGGTGGCTTAACTGTTGCAACCAACGCAATGCAATCCGTGAAGCATGGTCATAGCTTTTTAGGTCTGAATAACGAAGGTCAAGTTTCAGTGATTCGTACCAGTGGTAACCCGTATGCGCATGTTGTATTACGTGGCGGCAATGGTAAGCCGAACTATGATGCAGGCTCAGTTGCAGAAGCAGAAAACGCACTAGCAAAAGCTAAAGTCAGTACGAAAATTATGATTGATACCAGTCATGCAAACTCAAATAAAGACCCATATTTGCAACCATTGGTATTGAAAAATATCACAGAACAAATTCTTGATGGGAATAAATCGATTGTTGGCATCATGGTTGAAAGTCATATCAAAGGTGGGCGTCAAGATATTCCAGAAAATCTAAGCGATTTGGAATATGGTAAATCAGTGACTGATGGCTGTATTGACTGGGAAACTACAGAAAAAGCATTGCTTGAAATGGATGCAGCCTTAAAAGATATTTTACCAAAGCGTTAATTAGTATAAAAACGCCATCTACATAGATGGCGTTTTTGTTTATGATGTTATTAAAATTTTTCTGTAAGAATGCTATGAACGAACTTGAACAAGAACTCTGTCAAATCGCAAACTTTCAGTTTGTCCATGAACATTTACTGACTTCAGGTCAACCGACGGCTGAACAACTGAAGCAAATTAAAGAATACGGCGTAGATACGATCATCAATCTGGCATTTACAGATGCATCGGTACATTTAGAACATGAAGATAAAATCTGTGCTGAGTTAGGCTTAAACTATATCCAAATTCCCATTCATTGGGATCGACCTGCAGATGACCAATGTTTATTTGCTCTAGATTTGATTGCACATTTAGTGCAGGAAAAAATGGTGTGGGTACATTGTGCCAAGAACATGCGTGTCAGTAGCCTAATGTATTTATATCGTCAGTATTTTATGGATATGGATATGCCAACAGCACAAGAGTTGTTGCATCAAGTGTGGGAACCCAATGAGACATGGACAGGGTTAATGCATGCAGTCAGTCTACAACTTCAAGGACGTAAAGCAACTGAAGATTTACAACACTCATTAATGCATGCAGACCAATTTTCTTAAAAATATAACACCCTTGATATCTTTGATCGATTTCAATATAAAAGCATCCAGTATGATAAAAAATAAGCGCCCTTAGGCGCTTATTTTATAGCGATCTAAACAATCTGATTCTGCTTAATGAATCAATAATTGTTTGATCAATGGTAAGTTTGCTGAACTTGTCGCAGCCAAAATCAAACTATTATTGGAGCGTAAACTTGTCCATTTTTGATTCCCACCTGTCCCGCAGTTATAACTAATCAAACGGGCACGATTGTTATTTAAATAACCATATTCTAAATCAAAACATTTTGAACCTTGTTCAATGCGTTGTAATGTAGAATTAATCATCCATGCCTGCGCTGAACTCTCATTATTACATGATGCAAGATTGATCACACCAGCCTGACTTGCTAAACATTGATCCATATATTTCTTACTATGGATTTTACCCATCGCATCATAAATCCATTGCTCAGAGTCATCACCCGTACAAGCACTCTTACCACTGATGTAGGCATTTAGCTTGCCATCAGACAGTGTTTCTACCTTCAAACAATTGGTTCCATTTTTTAGACTAGAAACTTCATTTAAATTAAAATCATTATTCAATTCCAATTTAGCCACAAATCGGTTAAATGCCTCAATTGCTTCAGCATTACCACTTTCCAAATCAACTCGATAAGCATTAATCCAACGATTTAAACGATAAAGTTTTATTTGCTGTTGGGTGTAACGTACCATTTCAAGCTGTGCATTTGGAGAAAGTTCAGTTTTAAATAGACGATAAGAGTCAAATAATAAACGTGAATTTGCATCAAGTTTAACCACCGCTTTACCTTGATTATTGAGTAAAGCTTGTTCAAGCTGCGGCATTTCAATTTTTCTTAAAGCAGAATATTCTGCTTCCTTACCAATGGTCACAAAAGGCGTCATAGCTTCAACTGCAACAGGAATACTGATGCTAGAGAGCTTAACTGCCTGTTGACCCGTTTTTTGGCAATAAAGATCCACATTTTGAGGTGTATCACTTTGTGCAAGATTGACATGGAACTTATTGGCATTGCTTCCAGCATTTACCCGTTGTGGTGCAAGTGCAATATGTTCAACTTTACTGGCATATTGTACCTTCAACCAACAACTTGCAGCAGTGCTAGAGGTATTGACTTGTGGCAAATTGAATACATTGCCCCAGTTACCACGTGCAGCAGGATAAACAATACCCACCTGATTTACAGGGTCATATCCCCCTAAAATTGTATAAACTGGCACACTAAATAGACGCGGCTTTAAGAAATTTCCATCTGCACTGTTGTACCAAACATTGCCTGAGTTTGGCGTTTTGGGTTGAGCATCCACCATTTCTCGTGTGTTCGCATTCCACTTTTTATAACCTGTGATTGAGTTTGCATCCCAAATATACTTATCAAATGCAGGCTGAATTTTCAACCAAGTACTATAACCTGTGTAATGGGTATATTTAGAAATCGAGCTGGCACTTGCGCCACCACTCATTGCATCCCAGCCATAAGCATATAAATTTTGGAAGTTAGGCACCCCATTACTCCCATCCCCTAAATTAGTACTGCCCCAATTTAAGTTGCCGCGCATCTTATTACGAAATGCAATATAGCCCCAGCCACTATCCGCATGATGTGCAGACCAGAAATAATTGGTTGGGCTACCACTGGTTTCAACAGAACCTGGATAATGTCCTAATCCATAATGATGTCCAATTTCATGACTGAATTCATTTCCTATAGAATCAATCAATGTCAAAATCCCATTGCCACCACTCAAGCCATGATTTGACTCACCATTGGCATATTTACCTCTGGCATGATGAATCACAACACTTTGTGTCAGCTGTGGTTGTTCCTGACTTTGCATTGAGGAACTGGTCACCCCCCAATTGGCTAAATTTATACCGACACTAAATGTAGATTTCGCAGTATTCTCACGCATGTCACCATCATAAACGCCCCCATTGGTCGCGCTCGCTGAATCATAAATCACGCCACTCGCAACCATCACACGATTGAGCTTCATTTCCTCATATTTACTGACAATCATTTTTGCCGCTGGGATGGTTTGTAAATAATCAGTACCCGCTTTTTCTGGTTCCAAAAGCATATAGTGCCCATTGGATTTTGGTGCATCGGTCAATAAACCTAAGCGAATACTTTGAACCACAAGCTCTCCGGGCGCTGCAAAGTCAATATCGCTTCCGCCAAGCGTACCACTACGATTATTGACTGGATCGATGACGCGAATAGAAAGTCCTGGACGAACTTCATTCCACTTCAAAGCAAGTGACCATGCTTGCTTTGAGTACATGACACGTGCTCGATCGTCCTGATTGGATTGATCTGAAGCTGCAAGGCGTGATGGTTCTTTTAAATTAACTGTACGAATCAGTTGATTACCTTGATAAATTTCAGCTTGTAATTGGTTGAGTTCCCCCATCGCAACCAAAGGCGTTACCAATAACAAAGCATCTTTTTCAGTGGTCAAACGTGGCATTTTATCCTGTTCATTATTTTTAGGATTGACCGCATGACTTTGAACAAACTGTACCATTGCAGCGAAATTACCCGTTAAATCATTACGCAGTAATCGATTTTCGCCTTGTCCATTAAAATCATAGAATCCCAATATCTTATTCGAGATTTTATTTTTAACAGGTTCAGGATATTTGTCGACAGTAGGTGGTGTAGTACCCGTATTGCCCTCAGAGCCATTGTTTGAACCGCCCGAACCATTCTCAGGTGGTGTTCCTGTAGAACCATTGTTGGAGCCACCCGAACCATTCTCTGGTGGTGTTTCTGTAGATCCATTGTTAGAGCCATCCGAACCACTATTTGGTGGAGTTTCTGTAGATCCATTATTCGAACCGCCCGAACCATTCTCTGGAGGTGTTTCTATAGATCCATTGTTGGAGCCATCTGAACCACTATTTGGTGGAGTTTCTGTAGAGCCATTATTTGAACCGCCCGAACCATTATCTGGTATTTCTGGTGTACCATCTCCAGGCAGTTCATTTGTACCATCTCCTGGATTTTGTGGCAGATTTGATGGCTGATCATTTACAGAATGGCTTTCCCCTCCACCCCCACATGCAATCAACATTGCTGAAAGCGTACAAATTGTTAAATATTTAAACCTTAAGTGCATCACAGATCTTCCCCAATATTTATAACGACTTATCTCTATCCATGTTTTTTGAGACAAAATTGAAATATTATTTAATTTCAATAACTTAAATATAACACACCAATTTAAATTTCATCATTTTTTTATCATTAACCGACGAAAAACCTATCACAACAGCAAAATACGATTGTGTTTGCCATCTAGAGTAGTGATTAATCTGAATAGAATACGATTAAGTTTATAATTTTAGTCATCATTATATTGGCTTTACTACAAGCTTGATCAACGATCAAGTAAGGCAATAATAATCAACCATTTTTTATCATATTATTGTTGAAAGTCACGTATCAACAATTCGCCACGCTCGCCGCGCCAAATCCATTTTAAATGGCTATCTACAAAGCGCTCTCCCTCAAACCAAACAAACAATCCTTCCATCATTTCAGGCCAATCACTTTGATCAATTTGAGTACGTTTCGAAATCACAGCAATAATTGCAGCAAGAATCGTATCATGGCTTACAGCTAAACTAATACCATTGCTTACTGTTGGATGTGTTTCATAAATCAATTCAAGCACATCAACTACCCCACGAATTGGATGCTTCATTCCGGGCAAGGCATTATTCACAAAGCTATTGATAAAACCGAGCGCACCCTGCTTGCGAAAGTATGGCGCAGCTTGCTTAATATCCAGCACGAAACTTCCAGGCTCAACCAATAAGCCTTTTTCGACAATTTCAATATGATGGGTATTGGGTTGGGGGGAGACACCATCTGCCCCTTGAATCATCAAAGCAGCAGTATCTACACAACGTTGAATTGGACTAGAAATACAATGCTGAATGACACGATCGGTATGATCTATTAAATATGAACCCCAAGCATGTGCTAAGTCACGCCCCTGAGTTGTTAGTTGTAAATCATAGCCAGCCAATCCCTGTCCATTCACAACTTCACGAATTGAATGACGCGTAAATAAAGTCACAGGGGTCTGCGCATCTGGCAATAAATCTATTGCTTTCAGCATGCTTTTCGGCAATAAATCTAACGCCATATCAACTCAAAACTCTTTTTATACAGCTTTACTATAACATAAGTCACAAAGTGTTAAATCATCTGTAAAATAGATATCTATATTATCTAAAAAGCTAAATTATATTAAAAGCTAACATTACCAAGTGCATCCAAGGCAATTTGTTTGGTTTCCTCATTCCGAAATGCAATAAAACCTTCATTCAATACAGTATTTCGTTGATTATAAGTAAAGGGTACTGCCGCTAAGCTGACCAATCCACCACCTATACTTTCGAGCAAACCTTGCCCTGCACTCGTATCCCACTCGGAGGTTGGGTGGAAGCGTGGATAAATATCAATTTCACCTTCCAGCATCATACAAAATTTATAGGCGCTGCCCGCCTCTCGTTTAATGACAGGTGACTCTTGTTCGATATAATCAATATATTGCTGATATTTGGGATTCTTACTGCTGTGGCTTAAACCAATTTGGATTGCATCTTCTTCAACTTCTTTAAACTTGCAATAGCGTTCCCATGTTCCCTGAGTAAATGAATACTTATATGGAAGTTCTGTTAAATAACCCAAATACATAACTTGTTCAGTTGGTACAGCAATAATAGAGAATATGGTTTGATGATTATGAATCAGGCTTAAATTGATGGTGAATTCATCACGTTCATGAATAAATTCTTTGGTTCCATCTAAAGGGTCTAGCATCCAACACACCGCCCAAGCATGACGTTCTGAATAATCACTTTCTTCAGACAACACAGGAATTTCGGGCGTAACTTGTGCCAATTGTTCAATTAAATAAGCATTAACTTTTAAATCAGCTTGGGTTACTGGAGACTGATCATCCTTTTGATCAATATTAAATGCTCGCCCAGCACAATAGTTTTGGTATTCCTCAAGTAAAATTTGACTTGCTTTGGCCAAAACAGGAACCAATTTTGAAATTTGGTCATCTTGTGGTGCTTGAGTAGTGATAAACATTGATCTGACCTGTAGGATGTCTGATTTTTGTGCTTAAGCCTATCATTTTTTTATGTTGAGTGCATGAAAACAATAGCTTTTAAACAATTAATTGTACTTTAAAGAGATGATATGCTTTTGAATATCATCATAGACTTTTACGTATTTATTCAATTGACTAGACTAAGCTGTCTCTAAAAACTTGAAAAATTATATTCTTACCAAACCAATGATCTTTCAAAATAGATTGATAAAAACACAATAAGCTTCTTTCATAAGTCGTTTTTAATACCATAAATCAACATTAAAGCCCCTGCACCTTAACCTTCTCCCGAAGGGAGAAGGTACTTTCAATCCCCCATATGATTCGGACCACATGATCATTTTTTTGACTCATAAAATCGATCTAATATATTGTTTTATATTTAATTTAACAGAGGAAAACCGTTCTTAATTATATTTGAATTCACCAGCCATAAGTGACTATATAATACTTCATTCATGAAAGAAAGGTCCTTGAGCGCCTCATTACTCATCCCCAATTAATTCTATTTCAGCCTTAATGAAGTATTCACGCAAATAATCATTCATCATAGTAGAAGCTTCAGATTCGCTCAATTCATCTACGATCCAAAAAATGTATACATTTTTTTTGATGTGAATTATTTTTCTATTATATTTTACTATTCTCTGTAATTTATTATCTTTAACTTTAAAAGATTTATCATGGGAATCTCCCAATAACTTGCATCCATTCCACGGTCCACCAATACAGATGTTCATTTTAATCCATTTTAGCTAAAAATTTGTCTAAATTAAAAATGGTCTACATAACAAAATAACATGTACCATCACACAAAAAACTCCAGTAAAGGAGATAGAAAACACATTAGCAGTCTCTAAGAAGGATTTTCTATTCAAAATACTTTTATCACATTGGCAGAATATGACTATTTCAATTTTTTTCTTTTAAATCAATATTTAACATTAGTTTATCTAAATAAACTATTTAACTGATATTTTAATTTCAAAGACAAAAATACCCAGTGATGAAGCAAGTTAGTATATGAAATTTAAAAATTGTGTGGATTGACCCTAAACAATAGAGTGGACAGTCGATCAATGTTCATTTTTTAACACATTTCTGTGTTTACATTGAAATTCAAGTCTTAATCGAAGCTTATGTCCAAATATCTAAACCTTAGACTTCTCCACTAAAAAGACAGCAATATTGAAAGGCTATTTTCTCTTTGACGACATATACACAGACACCAATAAGCGATCACGAACAATGATGATTTCAAATCTATCTCTATCATCTCTATCTCTGTTTTTCCATTGTTAGATTTTAACCAACGTTTAGTGAATCCCATGATTTAAGAATTCAAATCTCTTATACTTGGTTGTCATGAGATTTGTTTTTAAATATATGTACACATATGTACATAATTTTTCTTCAAACATACATAACTTTATACGGCTTTAAAAATTTTTAAATCTCTTTAATCCTGAATTATAGAGTTAAAAAATTTAGTATTTTTACATATTATGATGAGCTTTGATGTACTTTAAAAATCTTAGGAGTTTCTTGAATGCAAAAACCGATCATCTTTTTTGACATGGACGGTACGCTCCTCGATTTGGCTTTTGACGATCTCATCTGGAACACCAAACTCCCTGAGCGTCACGCACAAACACATCAATGTAGTTTAGAGCAGAGCCAAAACACCCTGAATACATTTTATCAGCAACATAATCACACACTGTGTTGGTATTCTTCAAAATACTGGTCGGAAAAAGTGGGCGTAGATGTTTTAAAATTACAATATGAATATAAAGACAAAATTGCAACTCGACCAGGTTGCTTTGAACTACTGAAACAATTAAAAGCACAAGGTTATCGTTGCTGGCTACTTACCAATGCAGATTGCGCAGGATTGCAGCTTAAACTTGAAAATATCGACCTAAGCCCTTATTTTGAAGTGATGATCAGTAGTGAAGAAATTGGATATTCCAAAGAGTTTGTCGAATTCTGGGAAATTCTTCAGCAGAAATATCCTTTTGATCCTCAAAATGCTTGTTTGGTTGACGATACTACTCCTGTACTCAAAGGTGCTGAGAAATTTGGTATACAACATTTGATTACGATTACTCAACCATCAAGTGGTCGTGCAGCACGTCATGTCCTTGAGTTGGAATACCCTGCAATTCATCATTTAACTGAGCTTTTACCATTACTCACCAAGTTAAACTTAGAAAATAAGGATGTCGATGTCAAAACAGCCTGAGAAACAACAACTTGAAACAATGCGTGTAGACAAGTGGCTTTGGGCTGCACGTTTCTTTAAAACACGCTCGATTGCCAAAGATGCAATTGAAGGCGGCAAAGTTCATCACAATAATGAGCGTGTCAAAGTTTCTAAAGAAATTCGTGTGGGCATGGAATTAACCATACAGCAAGGATTTGATCGAAAAACAGTGGTGATCAAAGCATTGTCTGCAATTCGTGGCGGTGCGCCTATTGCACAACAACTATATGAAGAAACAGAAGTCAGTGTGGCACGTAGAGAGTTGATTTCAACCCAAAGAAAATTGCATAATCTAGCGCGACCTGATCATCGACCGAGTAAAAAAGATCGACGACAAATAAGCAAATTTAAGCAAGAAAATGATCAGCAATTTGACCAATCTTGGTCCTATGATGATGACTGAATTCGTTTAAGTTAAGTACGACAAAATATGTCGTACTACTGTTTTTAAAGATAGAACCATTTTTAATTTTCTGTCACTATTACTCCTGTGGACGAAAGATCAAATTTAATGACATCCACTTAAGATATTAGTGATATTACATCGTTTGAGGTTTACGAGATGGATGATAACAAAAGCAAGGCACTGAACGCGGCACTTAGCCAAATTGAAAAACAATTTGGTAAAAATACAGTCATGCGTTTAGGGGATAATACTGTACAAGCTGTTGAAGCTGTTTCTACTGGCTCTTTAACACTTGATATTGCACTAGGAATCGGGGGCTTACCAAAAGGACGTATTGTTGAAATTTATGGTCCTGAATCTTCTGGTAAAACCACAATGACTTTACAGGCAATCGCACAATGCCAAAAAGCGGGTGGAACTTGTGCCTTTATTGATGCCGAACACGCTTTAGATCCACAATATGCCCGTAAACTTGGGGTTGATATTGACAATCTTTTAGTTTCACAGCCAGATAATGGTGAACAGGCACTTGAAATTGCCGATATGCTTGTTCGCTCAGGTGCGATTGATCTGATCGTTGTCGACTCTGTAGCTGCATTGACTCCTAAAGCTGAAATTGAAGGCGAAATGGGTGACTCTCACATGGGCTTACAAGCACGTTTGATGAGCCAAGCATTGCGTAAAATCACTGGTAATGCAAAGCGTTCAAACTGTATGGTAATTTTCATTAACCAAATCCGTATGAAAATTGGTGTTATGTTTGGTAGCCCTGAGACCACAACTGGTGGTAATGCATTGAAGTTCTATGCTTCAGTACGTTTAGATATTCGTCGCATTGGTCAAGTCAAAGAAGGCGATGAGATCGTTGGTTCTGAAACCAAAGTGAAAGTTGTTAAAAATAAAATGGCTCCTCCTTTCCGTGAAGCGATTTTCCAAATCATGTATGGTAAAGGTGTTAATCACTTGGGTGAGTTGGTTGATCTTGCAGTTGCTCAAGAACTGGTTCAAAAAGCAGGTGCATGGTATTCCTACCAAGGCGATAAAATCGGTCAAGGTAAAAACAATGTCATTCGCCATTTAGAAGAAAATCCTCAACTGGCGCAAGATCTTGATCGTATGATTCGTGAAAAGCTCTTAACTACAGCAAATGCTGCACCTGTTGAAGAAAAAGAAGAAGAACCTGACTTTTTAGATGTTTAATCTGATCTATCATTTCTTTATTTTTCCTAAGCGCCTTTCGAGGCGCTTTTTTATACAAATTATTGAATTGAAATTGATTGTGATTTCTAATAAATTTCAGTTATAACTGATTTAAAATGATATTCAACATCAAATACATTTATTCTTATGCAGACAAATATTACAAGATTGGCTGAGTTTTTATTTTTTCAAGGTCCAAGAATTACTCAAGCAAAAATAGATCAACATTTTAAAAATAAGACGATTCTGATTACAGGTGCCAGTTTTGGAATTGGTGAAGCATGTGCGAAACGTTTAGCACATACTGAATGTACCCTGATTTTAGTTGCGCGAAGTACTGATAAACTTTTACAGCTAAAAAATGAATTAGAACGTGGTCACTGCCATGTTGAAATGGTCCGTGCAGATTTATATGAACTGGAAGCAGCTGAAAATATATTTCAAAGTCTGCAAGAGAAAAATTTACACGTTGATATTCTGATTCATAATGCAGGTAAATCCATTCAACGTTCGATCTGGGAGAGTTTAGATCGACCTCAAGATATTGATCGCTGTATTGCAATTAATTACATCAACCCTGCTCAACTCACTCGTTTATTATTGCCAGACTTAAAACTGAAATGTGGGCAAATTTTGGTTGTTTCTACCATTAATGCCAAACTATTCGCTCCCCCACTTTGGTCAAGTTATCAAGCATCTAAAGTTGCTATGCAACAATGGATCCTTGCCATCCAACCCGAACTTGCTATTCAGCAAATTGATACTAGTATCATTTATTTACCATTGGTACGCACACGTATGATTTTGCCAACCAAACACTATGATCACATGCCTGCAATGCAGGCACAAAGTGCAGCAAATGCAATTTTAGATAGCCTGATCGGACATAAACGGCAATGGCAGCCATGGTGGTTAATTTGGGCACAAGTTACATCAAGTCTATTCTCAAGACCAATTTATTATTTTTATCGCTTTATTCTTGGACGGAAAAAGTAAAATGTCATGGCGATTCGTAATCAAATGGTGTCTTAGTCTGTTATTCAGTGTTATGAAACATGGTGTGCATCTATACAGTATTTTAGATGCGCAAACCCGAATCAATAAAAATAAAACGGCATTGATTATCGATGGTGTAGAGGTGAGTTTTCAGGATTTAAAACATCGTACTGATCAACTTATTTGTGAATGGATAAAACCAGAATATCAAAGTCAATTTCCAAATCAACTTGCACTCATGCTTGAACAAGATTTAGATAGCCTGGCTGCTTTATTTGCTTTAAGTCGTTTAGGCAAGGATATTGTGATCATTAACCCCAATTTAATCGAACATAAACTTCAAACGCTGCTAGATCACAAAAATTTTTATTTGATTGGGCATTTAGCGCGATTAAAAAAAATTAAAGTTCAGCATTATTCAGATATTCCACCACAACACGACTCACAACATTTTCATATCAAACGCTATTTTTTTAACAAAATTAGTGTCTGTTCCTCAGGGTCTACGGGTATTCCTAAAGTAGCAACACGACATTCAAATCCACTGCAATGCCTGCCTTTACTAGATCTCATGCTTAGACAATTAAAGTTCTTTAAAATTAAACGGATTTTTGTCATGACACCGATCTGCCATGCTGCTGGCTTAACTGCAAGTTTAATGGCTTTAAGCTTTCATAAGACCGTCATCTTGCAAAATCGCTTTGATGTACAAAGTGCCTGTTTATGGATTAAACACTACCAAATTGATTGTCTAAACTTAGTACCCACAATCTTACATAGACTGATTAAGTCTCGCTCAATGCTCAGCTCGGTCCAGCATATCATTACAGGAAGTTCGCCTTTAAGTGCTCATTTGGTTCATCAAGTTCAACAACACTACCCTTACATTCAATTATTCAATCTATATGGAAGTTCAGAAACTGGGATTAATATGATCGCAACCCCTAAGGATTTAAAAACACATCCGGACAGTATTGGTAGAGCTATTCAAGGTGTAGAGTTTAAAATTACTGATCTATCAGGAGAAATTCTCGAACAGGGTCAAATTGGTACTTTATGGAGTAAGTGTGCGTGGTCAATTACCCCTAATCAATGGATTGAATGTGGTGATTTAGCTGTCCGAGATTCGCAAGGATATTATTATTTAAAAGGTCGACGTGATGATATGTTAATCTGTGGGGGGATCAATATTTATCCAATTGACTTAGAAAATATTTTATACCAACACTCTCTCATAGAATATGCTCAAGCATATGCGGTAGATGATGTAGATCTAGGACAATGTTTAGCAGTTAAAATCATCCTTAAACAATATTTAGATCTCAATCAATTACAAGATTGGATCAGTCAAAAGGCACCACGATATTTACGTCCAAAATCGATTTTTATCATCGATCAGATTGAATCAGACAGTATTGGTAAGCCTATTTAGTAAATTGAATAATATGCCTGACATGACAGTTCACCTATTCATCTATCTGTACAGCTTATGCGCTGTTAAAACCCCAAATAGGCGCTACACTATGACAAATACCAACGAAAGTTATTGTTATTAAAGATATGAGCCAAGCTAAATTTCCTAAGATGCTAGACTATGAAAAACTAAAGCAGCAGTTTGGCGAGGATGAAACTGCACCTCTTCCTCCAACTAGCACAATAAGCAATGAGGTAAATAATGAGCATGCCTTTATCGCTGATCAAGATTGCACACCAGCACCACAGGGCTTAACGGGAACACGTTTACGATCATATGCTTTTGCAGTCTTAACCCGTAAAGAATATTCCAAAGCAGATCTTATTGAAAAACTGATGACTTTGGCACAAAGCCGTGAAGAAGTTTTAACATTAGTGGATGAATTATCTGAAAATAACTATCAAAGCGATCAACGTGTCGCTGAAATGACGGTTCGTAGCCAAGTTCGCAAAGGCAAAGGACCTAATCGAATCAAGTTGGCCTTGCGTGCTAAACATCTCGATAAAAGCTTAGTACAAGAAGATATTGCTGAAATTGATTGGTATGAACAAGCTTATCAACTCAAAGTCAAAAAATATGGTTTTGAGGTAAGCAAAGACCCTAAAATCAAAGCTAAACAAATTCGTTTCTTACAATATCGTGGCTTTGAAATGGACGCGATTATGAAAGCGATTTCTAGAAAAGAAAATGAGGATGGATAATAAATATCTAAAATGAGTTAAAGATAAAGTACGTAGCGATTGTGTAATAGAAGAAAAAATTATATTTTGGATAATTATTAGATTTAGAAAATCTGGTGGCAACCCTACTAGCAAAATTTCGGCACATCATAGTTCTGATACCGTTGCTACCTTCCGGTCCTGGCGGGGTTTTCAGAGTACAATTGCGAAACCACCAGCAGGGCTACCATTGCAAGAACAGAGTATAGAGATTTTTTATTTTCTTGCAAGCCAAACATTGTGATTTTCTCAAGTTATTCATTCGTTTGCTTATTTCATCATCAATGTGGTTATCTTTTGCAAAAAAGCCATAAAAAAAAGCCATAAAAAAAAGTTGAGTGGATTAGACTCGGGCTTTATGGCTTGAGGGGGAAACTTAATCATCATTAAAACGTGTTATGGCTTACTCATATTTAAGGATTCACCTGCTCTCTTTAAAAACGATATCCAATGCCTAAATAGCTCATCAATGGATCAATCTGAATTTTAGTTTTGGCATAAATCAATTGTTTTCCAGTATTGTCATTTAAAACTGAAATGGTGGCTGTATTGTCAAGTTTTGCATATGATACAGATGCCGTGGCAAACCAATTCTGTTTAAAGTCATAAGTAAACCCTGCAGAAAAGATCGGAGCAAAAGCATCGTTTGCATCTGCTTTAACTCGCATTTTTCCTGTTGAAGCTTTACCATCCAAAGCAGCACCTGCCTTATGATCATCAATATTTTGAATCATATGCCCCGCTGCAATTAAATCATTTTTAACGCCAGCATTGACTTTAATCTCATTGAAATAAGCATACATAAAGCCAAAACCTAGAAATGGTCTTAATTTATTAATACCAGGTCGCCCAAAATAATATTGTGCTTGTAATGCTGGTGTCCAAGCTCGTGCTGAGGCGGCATAGTTATATTGATCTAAATTTGTAATTAACAAATTATTTTTTAAGTATAAATTTCCGGAATCCCCGCCGAATGGCTGTGAGGTCGCTGAAAATGGTGCATATATCTGCCCTTTTCCTTTTAAATCTACAGTAGGTGGAATACCGCCCATCAGCTGAATCGAAACATGTTCATTGATGTTATAATTAAACATTAGCCCAGCCGTATTGACGTTTTTAACTTCCAATCCTGCATTTGCCGTCCATGCACTTAAGCCATTAATTTCAGCGATACCTGTAGCATATTCAAGCGCAGCTTCAGGATTCTCCGCATTTGGGACCAGCTCCAAAAGATTATCAAGCACATATTTCCCTGTCGTAGGGTCTTGCATATTGACCAAACTAATCAGTTGCGGGTCCATTTGATTGATTCGAGCTTGATCTAAATTTTTAGCAACAGCAGCCCCTGAAATCATCCCTACTTTAGACATTGTTTTTTCAGCAACAGAAGTATTAATCCTGAAAGGTTGAGCATCTCCTGTTGACCGCACATTCAGCCAACCCGCTGAAATGGAAAATCTTTTAAAATCTTGAGCATATACCATATGACTAGCAAATAAGTATGATACGCCAAGTACAATGTTTACATACAATAGCTGATTTTTCATACACTCATCCTTAAATATAAATTTATTTTTACTAAATAATTCACATTAAGAATGTATACAAAAAAACAATTTTGACATTTAAATTCAGACGAAGTGAAAATGATTAATTATAAAAATCTATATATCATTATTATAAAAATTCAAAAATATAATTTAAAATGATTCAAAAATAAAATCATAAATTTATTGAAAATTAAAAACACTTCAATAATTTATCGTTTTTAAAAATATAATCAAAGCATCAACTTCATCAAATATAAAAAAAGTTCACAGTCCCAATATAATACACAAAATAATCATACACTCTCAAACAAAAATGTATTTCGTTTTGTACATAATGATTAAATTTGTGATCTAGACATAAATAAAACTTAAAAAATAATATTAATATTAAAAATTTAATATCAAATATGGAGTAACACACATAAAAATCAAGCTAGCATATTTATATAATGAAAATTTCATAGAATAGCTCACCCTCTTTTCACTTTTTCTCAAAGTTTGACCGATCTCGAAGCTTCCCTATTATCAAAGATAAGAAAGAATACTCAATATGATTAACCAATCATCATTTTTAACAAATATAGTCAAACCGCCTATTTACATACAAGTGATTCATCTTCAATCAACTTTATGCTTTTTATATGAATTTTTAAAAGTTTTGCTTAAACAATTTTTGATTTACTGATTGTTTTGCTATCGCGAAGCGACATGGATGGTCGCCATGTTGAGTGGGGATATATGAGCAAAAAAAAAGCACTAGTTTGTTTCCAGCGCAAGAGTGAAACACCATCTACACAAAACAATTTAAACTTTAAATGTAAAACGTGGCATTGCAAGCTTTATATCAGTAAACAATATATTTATCGCATTGATTTTATTGATCTAGAAATTATATTTACTGTATGAGTTTTTCAACAGATTGACTATAAAATGATAAATAATACCTACTCGCACTTGTTCTATTAAATTTAAACATTCGTCAATGCCTAACAAAACTGTGACATCGATCCAGAAACCCATACTGGTTTTGATATAATCGAGAATTCAGACATTTTGATGAGACTTAATTAACAAACTTTACCTTTTAAAATTAAATTGCTTTATCCATAACAAAGATTCAGCGCAACCATGATAAATAAAATGTACTCAATAAATAACAATGGCTTGATTGCAACCACAGTCATTAGACAAATTGCTGTAACACATTCGTCATCTCAAAAGCTTAATTCCCCATTGATCAACGGATTTATTACAAAAAGCCTTCACATTCCACTAGAATTATCTGAACATTGTAAAAGCACCTTGCAATTCCGCTTCTAGCCGTTTTTAATGATCACATTTACTGGTTTTCAAGCAACTTTATTCCTTATTTGGGAAGATTTTGACTTTAATGGATTTTCAATTATGCTAAAAAAGCATGCTCTCTTTTCGATTGCCTTACTCAGTTCAGCATCTTTATATGCGATTCCAATTGAGTCTCGTGGATTAAGCAACGCGTCCTCAGGAAATGATATAGCGAATTCCCCTGCTCCAATTACTGGAAATATGAATTGGGATCTTATTCAAAAGAATCAGCAACTCGAAAATCAGATTCGTGAATTACGTGGCAAAATTGAAGAACAAGATCACGCTATTGATCAGCTCAATAAAGAACTAAGCAATCGCTATACCGACCTCGATCAACGTCTTGAGTTATTGAACCAAAAGTTAGAGCCAGACAATAATTCTCAAGAACAACAAACACCTGCTGAAAATGCACCGACGACAAATCCTACTGTCGAAAATCCAGAACAGACCACACAGACAGCAGCACCGAATCAAACAGCCACACAACAGCAACCTGCAACACAAACAGCTCAAACCTCAGCAACACCTACAAACAGTAACAATACCAGTGATCCTATTGCGCTTGAAAAAGCCGCCTATACTGTTGCTTTAGATGCTTATAAGAAAGGTGGTGCAAAACAAGCCATTGCGCCAATGCAAAATTTTATTAAAAATTATCCAAACAGTATTTATACAGGAAATGCTTATTTTTGGTTGGCTGAGTTTCAATTGGCAATTGATCCACCGAACTACAATGAAGCTAAAAAGAATTACGAGATCGTCGCTGCTAAATTCCCTAACTCGTCAAAAGCACCACGTGCTTTATACCAACTTTATAGTATTGCAAAAGATGTCAATAAAAATACGCAAACAGCAAATGTCTATAAAAGTAAATTGTTAAGCACCTACCCTAAGTCTGAAGAAGCAGGTTATTTCAAAAAGGGCTAAAAACAAAGTCATTGTGTTAGTTATAAAAAATGCCTCATCGTGAGGCATTTTTTATATTCAGCTTTTTATCATGAAATGATTAACGCACAATACCACGTTTAGATTCTAATACAGAATCTATCAGCAATTGCGCTTCCTCAACTTCAGGAAGAATCTCTTGGCGAATGCGTTCAATTGCCTGTTCAGTCGTTAAATTTTCTTTATAGATCAATTTAAAAGACTCTCTTAAGCCTTGAATCACGTTCTTAGACCAGCCTTTACGACGCATTCCTTCAACATTCATACCATATGCATGTGCAGGATTACCAGAAACCATCACATAAGCTGGTACATCTTTTAGGATGAGTGATGCTCCGCCAATCATACTGTAAGAATCAATCTTACAGAACTGATGGATACCCGAGTTTCCACCAACGATAACAAAGTCACCAATATGAACATGACCAGCAATACCAACATTATTTGCAAAAATATTGTTATTTCCAATCTGGCAATCGTGTGCAATATGCGTATTGACCATCAGTAAGTTATTGCTACCCACTTTGGTTAATCCATGATCTTGTACAGTTCCACGATGTAGACTGCAATGTTCACGAATCTTATTGTTGTCACCGATTTCCAACCAAGTTTCTTCACCTTGATATTTTAAATCCTGACAAACTTCACCGACACTCGCAAACTGAAAAATTTCGTTGTTTTTTCCAATTCGGGTAAACCCACCAATCACAACATGTGAATGGAGTTTGGTACCAGCACCAATGGTCACTTGAGGTCCAATAATACAATAGGGACCAATTTGAACATCAGGTGCTATCACTGCAGAAGCGTCAATAATAGCGGTTGGGTGTATTAAATCGTTACTGCTCATGCCTGCTCTAATTTCTGATGAGAAATGATAATTTCAGCTGTCGCTGCTACCACGCCGTCAACACTGGCAGTACATAAATACTTGTAAATGCCACGTTTTTGCATGAGTAATTCAGATTTTAGCACGAGTTGGTCACCTGGTACGACTTGTTTTTTAAATCGTATTTTTTCAGCGCCAGCGAATAAGAACAACGAACCAGGTCGAGGTTTTTCATTATTCATGATAAAACCAAGCACACCCGAAACCTGTGCCATCGCCTCAACGATCAAAACACCCGGCATAATTGGATAGCCAGGGAAATGACCTTGCATAAATTCTTCATTAATTGAAACGTTTTTGTATCCTACAATCCCATTCTCTGTAACTTCAGTTACACGATCTACAAGCAAGAACGGATAACGGTGAGGAAGATACTCACGAATCGTTTGGGTTTGCATTGGTAATTCAGGAACCGTAAAAGGTAGAGATTTAGACTCAGTCATAATTATTTACGCGACTTTAAAGTTGATTCAATGGACTCGATTTGAGCCTGCATATGATCTATTTGTTTCACCAATTTGGTCAATGGCACATCTGCTAATTGTCTTAAGCGAACAACTGTTCTTTTCCAATGATTTGTTTCAAATTGTCCAGTTCCTGAAGAATAAGAACCTGCTTCAGAAATACTTTTTGTGACTATTGACATTCCAGTAATCGTCACATTATCGGCAATTTTTATGTGACCAACCACCCCAACAGCACCAGCAAAGATACAGTTTTTGCCAATAATTGTGCTGCCGGCTATACCACACTTCGCAGCGATAGCCGTATTCTCACCAATCTGAACGTTATGCGCGATTTGCACAAGATTATCAATAATCACACCATCATGGATAATCGTATCATCCAAGGCACCACGATCCACGCTACAGTTTGAACCGATCCGCACATCATTTCCAATACGGACAGAACCCAACTGCGCGATACGATTCCATTTTCCTTGATAAGGTGCAAATCCGAAACCTTCGCCACCAATCACCGTATTGGCATGAATTCGGACACGGTCTGCAATCTTAGTCTGACCAGTCAGTGTGACTTGAGAATCAATAAAGCAGTCTTTACCAATCTCAACACCATCATCTATTCGAGTATTAGATTGAACAATCGTATTGGAACCGATGACACAATCTTCACCGATTACCACATAATGCCCAATATAAGCATCATCAGCAATAATCGCAGATGGAGAGATCTGAGCTGTACTTTCAATGCCACGTTTCATCACTTTAATTTCAAATTGATGCGTAAGCATTGCAAAAGCAAGATATGGATTTGCAACCACAATGAAATTCTGATGATTAGAAAGTTGCTCTTTTAACGCAGCTGTCACAATTAAAGCACCAGCTTTAGAATTCTGTGCTTCAGCTAAATATTTATCGCCATTGACGAAAGCAATATGATGAGATTGAGCCTGTTCTAAACTCGCAAGTCCACTGAGTAGCAACTTTGGTTGACCAATTAGCTCACCCTGAACAAGTTGAGCTAATTCATCGAGATGAAATTGATTTGATCGCATTGATTATTTAATTGCATTAACCTTTTGGATCATTTTAGCAGTTAAATCATTCTTTGCGTCATACGCAAGTGCTGAATTTTTATTCAAAATAAAGTCTAAACCTGCTTCTTGGCGCAATTGTTCAGCAGCTTGCTTTACGCGCGTTTCAAAAGTCGCATTGGTATTTTGAATTGTGCTCTGAACTTTTGCCTGAACACCTTGCTGAATCGTTTGGAATTCATTTACTTTAGCTTGGTATTGCGCATTGATTTGCTGAACATTTGCACCTTGAGCTTGAGCTTTTTGCTTCAACGCTTCAATATCTTTAGTGATTTGTTCTAATTTAGTGGTTTGCGGTTTAACAGATTGCTCTAAACTTGCATTTTGCTGTTTTAAGAACGTACTACTCTCTACAACTTTTTCCAAGTCAACCACACCAAAGCCCGCTGCTTGAACCAGTCCAGCAAACCCTAAGCCTAAGCCCATCACCATCATTTTCATTGTTTTCATATGTGTTCCTTATCGTCTTTAAATATTAAAGAAAGATCGTACTTAGAAAGTACGACCAATCTCAAATTGGATATTTTTAGTTTGATCGCCTGGTTTATCGTTCAATGGGTAGGCATAACTCAATGAAAGTGGTCCAATCATGGTGATCCATGTAAAGCCTACGCCAGCACTATAACGCATGTTACTTAAATCAAAGTCATAGTTGTCTTTACAATATTGTTTTGCAGAGATCGGATCTTTTGAGCCATTTAAATACAAGTCACCCGTTGCTGTACTACAGTTGGTATCAAATACTTGTGCACCTTCTACAAAAACCACTGGACGAATCTGGCGTGCCCAGTCTCCTTTGAATGGTACAGGTAACGCCAACTCAGTACCGAACTGCACTAAAGCATTACCACCGACTTCTTCCGGATCATAATCTTTGGTTTTTCTTTCGTTATACGTCACACCTGGGTAAGTAGGTCCCAAAGTACTGTTGTCATAACCACGTACCGAGCCAAAACCACCCGCATAGAAGTTTTTATAGAATGGTAAATCATTACCATAACCCAACTTACCATAACCACGTAAAACAAAATCTCGTCCTAATGGGAAATATGCCTGAGTATCATAAGTGATCTTTTGATACTCAACATCACTGCCAGGTAATGCTATTTCAGCATTTACACGATGTGCCATACCACTGGTTGGGAAAATCGGGCGGTTTAAGGTGTTGTATGACCAACCTAAATTTAAGTTATAAGTTAAAAACTTACCTTCAAATTCAGATTCAAAAGTTGTTAAGTCTTTTACATTATTATTCGAATCTACACATGAAAGATCATCAGGTTTTGCAGGATCCAATGCTTTCCAGTCACCATCACAATATGTACTCGTACCAATTGTTTTTCCACCATTCGCCTTTAAATAATCACGCACATAGGTCGAAACATAAGCACCAGTCGTCACCTTGGTTTGATCAATATTTAAACCCGCACTGATGTTTTGATTTTCATCAATTGGATAACCAAAGGTAAGTCCACCACCAATACTGTCAGTCACATAGTTGTTGACGTTATAATTATTATTCAACTTGGTTTTACGGTAGTACATGTTATAGCCACGGCTTACCCCATCAATGGTAAAGTATGGATCTGTAACACTTAGATTATAATAATCTTGAGTTTCTGAACGAGATAAATCAATTGCAACACGATTACCCGTACCCATAAAGTTGGTTTGGCTTAATCCTGCTTGGAATGTGATACCACCGTTTTGAGAATAACCCACAGCCAATGTACTGGTCCCTGAATGTTGCTCTTCAACATCAATATTCAAGTCCATTTGATCTGGTGTATTCGGTACACGCACAGGTTTAATATCAACTTTACTAAAGAAACCTGTACGCTCTAAACGCACCTTAGACAAGTCAATTTTTTCATTACTTGCTAAAGCACCTTCCATTTGACGCATTTCACGACGTAACACTTCATCAGCAGTTTTGGTATTCCCTGTAAAATTGATGCGTCGAACTGTGACTTGTTGACCTGGATTAATATAGTAGTTTAAATCCACCACATGGGTTTCATTATTGATTTCAGGGACAACGTTCACTTCCGCGTAGTAATAACCCGCATTACCATATTTACGAAGTAAAAGTTGTTTCACCGCATTCACTTTTTCTTGTGAATAGGTTGTGCCATCTTTATAAATTTGCAATGCTTTGAGTTCATCAGGTTTATATAACGCATCACCCAAGAATTTAGACTCACCAAATTTAAATTGCTCACCCTCATTGACCGAAACTTCAATAAAGATATGTTTTTTGTCTTCGCTCAAATTGAGGTTTGAACTGTTAATATCGAAGTTGATATAACCTCTATTCAAATACAATGCACGTAGCGACTCTAAACTCGCAGACATCTTTTCACGAGCATAGCGGTCATTACGAGAAATCACAGAAAGCCAACCACTTTCTTTTACAGCAAATGCTTGCTTGATATCATCATCACTAACGACAGTATTACCAATAATATTGATATCAAAAACTTTAGCAGCTTTTCCTTCATTAAAATTGATATTCAGTTCAACACGGTTGTTTGGACGTGCAACTTGTTCAACTTTAATGTCAGCATCATAACGACCTTGCTGAGCATATTGCTGCTCTAATTCAGTTTCCAAAGTTTGTAATGCTGATTTTTTCAACACTTCACCTTCAGCCAGCCCCATTTTCTTTAAGCCGTCTGTTAAAGCTTCTTTAGGTATGAGTTTGTTGCCTTTAAAGTTAATCTTTGAAATAACAGGACGTTCAACAACTTTGAAAACCAATACATTATCTTGATTTGAAGCTTGAATATCATCAAAAAGATTTGATGCATACAAAGCACGAATAGACTCTGCGATAACTGGATCACTAACACGGTCACCACTATTTATTGGTAAAAGTGCAAGAACATTTTGTTGCGTTAAACGAACCAATCCATCTACACGAATATCACGTGCAATGAACTCATCTGCCGCGTGTACTTGCTGTACAGCTGCCATTGCACTAACGAGTGCCAATGGCATAAATAAATGTGAGTGCTGCATGCCTATTATTTTCCAGTAAGTTAATCCAGTATCGCGTTATAAACGCATAAAATCATTAAATATTGCAAGAAGCATCATGCTACCGAGCAGTACCATACCAATTTTTAGCCCAACCAATTGTATTTGTTCAGAAACAGGCTTACCACGAATTGCTTCAATAATGTAGTAAACCAAATGTCCGCCATCCAACATTGGAATAGGTAATAAATTTAAAATCCCCAAACTTACACTCATCAAAGCCATAAAGGAAATAAAGGTTTGCCACCCCATTTCAGCACTTTGACCAGCGACTTTAGCAATGGTAATTGGACCAGATAAATTATCTAATCCAATTAAGCCACGTACCATTTTGACCATAGAATTCAAAATCATTGCTGAAAGTTGCCCTGTTTTTTCAACAGCAACAACAAATGCTTCAGCAGGATTGTATTGAATGGTTTGCTTATATTCAGCAGGAATAGACAATTTATCGGTCTGTGCTTGCACACCCAACATACCTGTCACATTCCCCATGTTGTCACGTTTACCTTGAGGCATCACTTGTAAATGTACAATTTGCCCTTGACGTAACACATCCACATTGAGTAACTTTTCAGGTGATTTTTGTACCACATCTACCACATCAAACCAATCTTTCATTTTCACCTGATTGATCGAAATGATTTGATCACCCTCTTTCATCCCTTGACGAATTGCAGCACCGTCTGCACTTAACTTATAGACAGTGGCAGGAATATGCGGTCGATAAGGAGTAAAGCCAAGCACATCAAATGGTGACTGACTTTGATCTTTTAAGAAATCTTTAATGGGTAAAGCAAAACTTTGCGCTTGCCCGTTACGCTCCACTTGTACATCAATATGACCCGTTTCGCCAACACGATCAACAATTGCGTAATTCAACTTTTCCCAGGTACTTGCTTGTGTACCATCAATCGCAACAATTTTATCACCCACTTGCATCTGAGCAGTCGCTGCAGGCGTATTCGGTAAAACAGCACCGACACGTGTATTCAGTTGTTCCTGTGCTGGTAAAAATAAAATCCAAAATAATAAAATTGCAAAAATCAGGTTAATAAATGGTCCTGCTGCAACAATGGCGATGCGCTTCCACGGAGATTGACGATTAAATGCAAAAGGCAGATCTTCTGCACTCACATTGCCCTCACGCTCATCCAGCATTTTGACATAACCACCGAGCGGCAAAGCTGACAGTTGATATTGAATACCTGATTTTTTAGAGGTCCATTTTAATAAAGTTGGACCAAATCCAATTGAATAAACAAGGACTTTTACACCAAGCTTTCGTGCTACCCAATAATGTCCAAATTCATGGATTGCAATCAATGGACCCAATAGCAATATCGCAGCGACAATGATAAATAGTACACTCATGATCAGCGTCCCAATTGTATAATGCGTTGTGAAGCAACTTGGCGGGCAAGTTGATCTGTCTGCAAAATCGTTTCAATCGAATCTGCTGAACCATTTTGAACGTGATTTAAAGTATGTTCAACCACTTGTGAAATTTCCAAGAAAGCAATCTTTTCCTGTAAAAAAGCTGCAACAGCGATTTCATTGGCTGCATTCAGAATTGATGGTGAGAGTCCTCCAGACTGCATGGCTTGACGAGCCAACTTAAGTGCTGGAAAACGAACAATATCTGGTGCTTGAAAATCGAGTTGCGAATGGATGAATAGATCTAAAGGTGGGACATGTGTTTCAATCCGCTCAGGCCATGCTAGTGCATGTGCAATCGGGGTACACATATCTGGATTACCCATTTGAGCCAAAGTCGAACCATCCACATACTGAACCATTGAATGAATGATACTTTGTGGATGAACAACAACTGTAACAAATTGTTCTTTAATTGAAAATAAATGACACGCTTCGATTAATTCCAAGCCTTTATTCATCAATGTTGCAGAATCAACAGAGATTTTTTGCCCCATTGACCAATTTGGGTGCTTACAAGCTTGTGCTGGTGTTACGGTTTGGAGTTGTTCAAGCGTATGATTCAAAAAAGGACCGCCTGAAGCGGTCAATAAGATTTGCTTTACCCCTAACAACGGTTCGCCTTGACGCTCAATCTGCAAATAATTTTGTGGAAGGCACTGAAAGATCGCATTATGCTCAGAATCTACAGGCAACAATAAAGCACCATGTTCTTGAGCTGCTTGCAACATCAGATCCCCCGACATCACCAAGGCCTCTTTATTTGCAAGCAATACACGCTTACCTGCTTTTACTGCAGCTAATGTTGGGAGCAATCCTGCAGCCCCAACGATTGCAGCCATCACCACATCCACATCAGGATGTTGAGAAACTTCAATCAAACCTGCTTCATCACTCAAGATTTCAATATCTGTAATCTTGTATGTATTTAAGCGTTGTTTTAATTCATCAACTTTACTGAAAGGTACAACCACATACTTCGGTCGATACTGTTTGCATATTTCACTCAGTTCTTCTATTCGACTATATCCAGTCACAGCAAAAACCGAATACTGATCTGGATGCTGTTCTAAAATTTTTAAAGTACTGCGCCCAATAGAACCTGTAACACCTAATATACAAACAGATTGTGACATCTATAAATCTACACCAATAAGTTTTAAAACATACATTCCTGCTGCAAAAATAGGAGCTGCAGCAAGCAATGAATCAATACGGTCAAGTACCCCACCATGCCCTGGAAGGATACGACCTGAATCTTTAATTCCAGCACGACGTTTAATCATAGATTCAAACAAATCGCCTAACACTGAACTAAATACCGTCACAATGGACAGAACAAGGAAAAGAATATGTTGTGAAAGCGTTAAATGTAGGTAAATCGATTGAACAATGACAATAACGATAGCAACTGTGACAATCCCGCCAATTAAACCTTCAATAGATTTATTTGGACTCACATCTGGTGCCAATTTACGTTTACCAAATTTACGTCCAACGAAATATGCACCACTGTCCGCACCCCAAACCAGTAAAAACAGGTACATCAGCCACCACGGTGAACTCTTCCACACTTCAAAAATAGCAGTAACAGCAGCACTGATCAGCACCAATCCAACGATATTTAAAGTAACATTGTACCAACCATCATATTCAGGATAATTTTTAACCCAATACAGGCTACACAACCAAGTGAGGATAGATGCACTCCAAAGGATAAGTGCCAAATCATTAAAATATAATGCTAAACCAGAAAAGATAGCGGTGAGTAAACCAAATCCAGCAGCTTTTAACTTGTTTACAGAGTCAGATTCATGTGGCATGAGTTTAAACCACTCATAACCTGCCGCCCCAGCTGCGATAATCATTAACACTAACATCGGATATTGTGATTTTGTTGCAAACATGCAACTCAGCACGACTGCAACCAATACCAATGCGGTTATAATCCGCTCTAACATTATCAGTTCTCTATATGTTCTTGTTGAATTTGTTCAGATGTTTTTCCGAAACGTCTTTCTCGCCCTGAAAAAATATTAAACGCATGATCCAACTCTTGTACCGTAAACTCAGGCCACAAAGTCTGAGTGAAATACAACTCAGCATACGCAGCTTGCCACAATAAAAAGTTAGATAAGCGGTAATCACCGCCAGTACGAATCAACAAATCTACAGGTGGCAAATCGCCCAAACTTATTTGTTGTGCAAATAATTCAGTATTGATTTGATTCACATCAATTTTTCGATCTTTGACTTGTTGCGCAAGCTTACGTGCAGTATCTGTAATATCCCACATACCACCATAACTCACAGCAATTGTTAAAGTCATGTTACTGAACTTAGCAGTCCTTTGTTCAGCATGCAACATTAATTCACGTAGCTCTGGAGAAAGCCGACTACGATCACCAATAAATCTCAACGCGATTTCGAATTTTTCCATACGGGGAATTTGCTCATGAATTGTTTCTTCCAACAATTTCATTAACAAATCAACCTCATACTGTGGTCTATTCCAATTTTCACTTGAAAACGCAAATACAGTCAGGGCTTGAACACCCACTTTACGGCAATGCTCTACAATTGGGTCAAGGACATTTTTACCTTCACGGTGCCCATCACCTTTTTGTAGTTGTTTCTTTTTAGCAAAACGATTGTTGCCATCCATAATGATGGCAACATGTTTTGGAAGATGATTGTCTTCAGATGCGGTCATTATAAATCTTAGACCTTCATCAATTCAGCTTCTTTTGCAGCAAGACGTTTATCTACTTCAGCAACAAACTTGTCTGTAATTTTTTGGATATCATCACCTGCACGGCGCTCATCATCTTCAGAAATTTCTTTATCTTTCAATAATGCCTTAATATCACCCAAAACATCACGACGAATGTTACGAATCGCAACTTTGGCATTTTCAGCTTCATTACGTGCAACTTTTTGCATGTCTTTACGTGTTTCTTCAGTCAATGCAGCCATCGGTACACGAATTGCATCAGCAGTTACTGGGTTTAAACCCAAGTCTGATTCACGAATCGCTTTATCAATTGCAGATACCATTGAACGCTCAAATGGCTGTACCAATAAAGTACGTGAATCTTCAACACCAACGTTTGCAACTTGGTTTAATGGCACATCAGAACCATAGTAAGGAACCATAACACCATTGAGGATTGATGGATGCGCACGACCTGTACGAACCTTTGCAAAACCATGTTCCAAAGACTCCAATGATTTATTCATACGGTCTTCAGCGTCTTTTTTAAGATCGTTAATCATATGATCTTCCTTACTTATAAATGTGTATAACGTAAAATTGCAGTAGTATAAAGAGCTTTATCCCACACGTACATTAGTTTGTAACGTGTGTCCCTTCTTTTTCACCCATTACTACAGAAAGTAATGCACCTGATTTGTTCATATCAAACACTTGAAGTGGTACATTATGGTCACGACACAAACAAATTGCCGTTAAATCCATCACACCAAGTTTCTCATCCAATACTTGGTCAAAGCTTAAATGATCATATTTAATTGCATCGTCATATTTACTTGGGTCTTTGTTATAGACACCATCTACTTTTGTTGCTTTTAAAATAAGATCAGCTTCAATCTCAATACCACGTAAGCACGCTGCTGTATCAGTAGTAAAGAATGGGTTACCCGTACCTGCAACAAATACACAAACTTCACCTTGAGTAAGATGACGAATTGCATCACGGCTTGAATAAGACTCTACTACTGCACCAATTGGAAGCGCAGACATTAAACGTGTTTTAATGTTACGGCGTACCAAAGCATCACGTAATGCCAGACCATTCATGACAGTCGCAAGCATACCCATTTGATCGCCTGTTACTCGACCAACAAGCCCATCTTTTTGCAGTTGACTGCCACGATATAAATTACCACCACCAACAACAATACCGACTTGCACACCTAAACCGACCAAGTGTGCAATAGATAAAGACATTTGATCCAACACAGGGGCATCAATCCCCATGTCTTTATTACCTGCAAGCGCCTCACCCGAAAGTTTGAGCAAAATTCGCTCATAGCGCGGCTTTTTAGAATCTAACATCACAAAACTCCAATACTTATATCTACAATTTTATTCGTATTCAATCAATTTGAAATCAATTACTTTTATGCCGATTTAATTTTAATCAACTTTGCAAATAAATCGTATTCATCTGCATCTGTGATTTCGACTTCAAGTAAGTCACCTGCTTTAATCAATGATTTATCAATATCTTCAACAAATACGTTACCATCAATTTCAGGTGCATCCGCATAAGAACGTGCAACAGCCACAGGGAATTCTTCTTCAAGATCATCCACTAAAACTGTCATGGTTTGACCAATACGTTTTTGTAATTTGGCAGCAGAAATCGCTTGCTGAACTTCCATAAAGCGTTCATAGCGCTCTTGCTTAATTTCTTCTG
Source organism: Acinetobacter sp. B-6 (assembly GCF_056930735.1). Taxonomy (NCBI): domain Bacteria; kingdom Pseudomonadati; phylum Pseudomonadota; class Gammaproteobacteria; order Moraxellales; family Moraxellaceae; genus Acinetobacter; species Acinetobacter sp. B-6. The sequence continues at coordinate 255,541 of NZ_JBXPBY010000002.1, forward strand.
GAACGTGATCTGGCAAATCATTGGCAGTCGCACCCTCTACAGGCGAGTAAGTAAAGCAACCGACACGATCAAGCTGAGCTTCTTGCAACCAATCCAGTAAAATTTGGAAATCTTCTTCAGTTTCACCTGGGAAACCAACTACAAATGTAGAGCGAATCACCAGTTCAGGACATTTTTCACGCCATAATTTTAGACGCTCTAATGTATTTTCACTATGGGCTGGTCGCTTCATCAATTTTAAGATGCGCGGACTGGCATGTTGAAAAGGAATATCTAGATATGGCAGGATTTTGCCTTGCGCCATCAAGTCAATCACCGCATCAACATGCGGATATGGATAGACATAATGTAAACGCACCCAAATTCCTAACTGACCTAATGCTTCGCACATGTCATAGAACTTGGTTTTAACAGGCTGACCATTCCAAAAATCAAGCTTATATTTAGTATCAACACCATAAGCAGAAGTATCCTGTGAAATCACCAAGACTTCTTTTACCCCTGCTTTTTTCAATGCTTGTGCTTCACTCAACACTGAGCCCACAGGACGTGATACAAGGTCACCACGCATACTTGGAATAATACAGAACGTGCAACGATGGTTACATCCTTCTGATATTTTTAAGTAGGCATAATGTTTTGGGGTCAAACGAATTCCTTGCTCTGGGACAAGGTCAATAAAAGGATTGTGCTTAGGTGGCTCTGGAACATACTGATGTACAGCTTCCATCACTTCCTGATATGCAGCAGCACCTGTAACTTTGAGTACATTAGGGTGCATTTGGCGAATCTTGTCTTCGTCTTTACCTAAACAGCCAGTAACAATTACACGACCATTTGCGCTCATGGCTTCGCCAATAGCGTCTAAAGACTCTTGTACTGCAGATTCAATAAAACCACAGGTATTCACAACAACTAAATCAGCACCATCATAATCTGATGCAACATCATAACCTTCAGTTTTCAACTGAGTTAAAATTCGTTCAGAATCTACCAATGCCTTAGGACAACCTAAAGATACAAAACCGACTTTGGGGGACTTCATGAATCTGCGCTCCACTATAATCCGCGTATTGTATGACTTTTCCAGAGATAAAAACAGGTGGAAACACGACTCTTTGTATAATGCACCAAAATACATCCAATCAAATAATAAAATTCCAACATTGCACCATTTTGGAACACCATCATGATAGCTTAATATCATGATGGCTGATGTACAGGGAATAAAGGTCGTTAAATGCGCAATTTTTATTATTCATGTAAGAAAACTGCGCAATAAATAAAAGTTGGCGCGCATCTTGCTTTATATGAGCACGATTTATATCAATTCAATACCCTTGATTGGGATAAATAGAATAGAGGTGCAGATGCCATTGCGCTATTTTAAGACAGGAAAGCTCTGCTAATGGATCAATACCCAACCATTGACTATCGACTGCTTGTGGATAATTTAACCACAGCAATCCTTTTGGTCGATTGTAATCTAAATATTTTTTATCTCAATTCATCTTGCGAAGCCCTGTTTGATATTAGTTTGTTTCGCGCTGCTGGTCAGCCTGTAATCAATATCTTGCATGCACCAAACGATAGCTTTAATACTTTGGATGCACTCAACAACACCATTAAAACAGGTCAAGCCTATACACGCCGTGAAGCGATTATCAATGTCAATTTTAAAGACATGCATGTTGATTACTCGGTATCTCAACTAAATACTGGCAAACCCTATCACCCATTATTGTTAATAGAATTGAATCCAATTGATCGGATGTTGAAAATTTCAAAAGAAGAGAATCTTATTCAACAACATCAAGTCGCACGACAACTCATACGTGGCGTTGCACATGAGATTAAAAATCCATTGGGCGGTATTCGGGGTGCAACTCAGCTTTTAGCACGAAGTTTAAACGATCCTCAATATGCAGAATTCACAGATATTATTATCAGTGAAGTTGACCGCTTAAGAAACTTAGCAGACACCATGCTCGGCTCACGCCAACTTCCAAGTTATGAAGCGGTCAATGTTCACGAACCATTGGAACGCGTTCGTTCACTGATCGTGAATCAAACCAAGAAAAAAATTAAAATTACGCGTGACTACGATCTTTCTTTACCTGATGTAAAAGCAGATCGAGATCAATTGATTCAAGTCATGTTGAATATTAGTGTCAATGCAGTTCAAGCGATGACAGAAAATCGAGAATTCTTCATTGATCATCAACCCGAATTAATATTGCGTACACGCATCCAACGCCTTGTCACCATTAATGGCGTATTAAATAAATCAGCTATTCGTATTGATATCGAAGATAACGGTCCTGGTGTACCTGAGGAAATTTTAGAATCCGTCTTTTATCCACTTGTGACCGGTCGAGCCAAAGGGACTGGACTCGGTTTAAGCATTGCACAAAACATCATGCATCAACATAACGGAATGATTGAATGCCAATCTGTTCCGGGAAAAACAGTATTTAGCCTATATTTACCTTGGGAGTCTAACCATGTCGCATAATAAAATTTGGGTGATCGATGACGACCGAGCTATGCGTTGGGTCTTGGAAAAAACATTCAAAGAAGAAGGTTTTGATGTGACCAGTTTTGAAGAAGCACAATCTGCTTTAGATCAACTGCCAACCGATGCGCCAGATGTCATTCTGACAGATATTCGAATGCCAGGTATTGATGGTCTCACCTTCTTAGGCAAAGTCAAAGGAAGTTATCCAGATCTTCCTGTGATTATCATGACAGCCCACTCAGACTTAGAATCTGCAGTATCGAGCTATCAAACAGGTGCTTTTGAGTATTTACCAAAACCTTTTGATATTGATGAAGCGCTTGCACTGGTCAATCGTGCCATTCTACATATCAATAAATTACAACAACAAGAATCAGCAAAAGCAACCCCGATTCAGTCTACTGAAATCATTGGTGAGTCTCCTGCCATGCAAGAGGTTTTCCGTGCAATTGGACGACTCTCTCAATCTCATATCACCGTATTAATCAATGGTGAGTCTGGAACAGGGAAAGAATTAGTTGCTCATGCTTTACATCGCCATTCACCAAGAAGCAGCAAACCTTTTATTGCTTTAAACATGGCTGCCATTCCAAAAGATTTGATTGAAACTGAATTATTTGGACATGAGAAAGGTGCATTTACAGGTGCCAACACACAGCGTCAAGGACGCTTCGAGCAAGCCAATGGCGGTACGCTCTTTTTAGATGAAATTGGCGATATGCCTTTTGAAACACAAACCCGTTTGCTACGTGTTTTAGCTGATGGTGAATTCTATCGTGTTGGAGGACATATTCCTGTACGTGTAGATGTACGTATTGTTGCTGCCACACACCAAGACTTAGAAAAACTTGTACACGATGGTCGTTTCCGCGAAGACTTATACCATCGTTTAAATGTGATTCGCATTCATATTCCTAAACTGGCACATCGTTCTGAAGATATTCCAATGTTGGCACAACACTTCTTGGCACGTGCTGGTAAAGAACTTGGCGTAAGTCCTAAAATTTTACGCCCAGAAACACAAGAATACATCCAGAAACTTCCTTGGCCAGGTAACGTGCGCCAATTGGAAAACACCTGCCGATGGTTAACTGTAATGATCACGGGTCGTGAAGTTTACCCAGAAGATTTACCTTCTGAGCTAAAACAGATTCCGATCAGCAAAACCGACGATCAAGGACAAATTCAAGCAGGCGTTGATCGTATTGCACTACACCATTGGGATGAACTTTTAGGTCAATGGGCGATTCAAAAACTCAAAAATGGCGAGATGAAAATCTTAGACATTGCCACGCCAATGTTCGAACGGACCTTGATTAATGCAGCACTACAACAAACACGTGGACGCAAACGCCATGCTGCTGAGTTATTGGGTTGGGGACGTAATACTTTAACCCGCAAACTCAAAGAATTAGGCATGGACTCCACTGAAGATGATGAAGAGGAAGATAAAACTGTATTAGCTGAATAATAAACCACTCATAAATATAAAGTTTACTCCAACCATATTTGCTAAGAATATGGTTGTTTTTTATGTGCCTATCGTTAAGAATAGCCACGTGAAATTAAACTTTATCGCTAGGATAAAAATGAACAAAACTGTTATTGTTATCGGCTTACTTTCAATCTTGACTGTTGCGTGCTCTAAAAACAAACCGCATGATAATGTAGAGCATCAGGCAGAAAAAGTAGCAGAAGAAAAACCGCTGAAAGCTGCCAATTCAGATGATTGTTTTAAGCTAGAAGCCAATAAACAGTTCACTTTAAACAACAGTGATGAAACTGAGATTCAAATTATTCCAACAATGTTTAACGATCAGAATGCAATTGCAATTGTGAGACAAGGTGCTGGTGTTCGTACAGATTATATCTACGATCTCACGGGTCGTACCATGTTGGCGAATTTAGATTATGGTATTGCCGCACTGGGTTCAAATCCCAATGACGTATTGGTCAAAACCACCTATCAACCTCCTCTTCCAACCTTTCCATCTAACCTTAAGCCTCATCAAAAATTTCAGATGACTTATAATGCTGTTATTGAATCTCAACTAGACAATACAGACAAGTCTGAAAATAATAAAACTGTTGATATTGAATTTGTTGGTTTTGAAAATCTCAGCTTAATTGACAATAACAACAATACTTTAAAATTCAACAATGCATGTCATTTTGTCTCGCAAATTGGCGATAGCACGCTAGATGAATGGTATGCTGAAGGTTATGGGCAAATTAAATATATTAAAAGAAAAGCCAATGGTGAAGTGAAAAGCAGTGAAGCTATTGGTGACGATCCAGAACCTGAATCCAAATAAACAAAAAGCCAGTTAAAAATGCTTTAACTGGCTTTTTTTGGTAAAAATACAGCTTATTTGATAAAACCTGAGACTAGGTTCAATACATTCTGAATATCGCCATTGGCTTCATTATGATCCGTAGCATCACCTTGTGGTGTAAGTGAATCAATGATTTGCGGTAGCACTGTTGAAATTGCACCATACACTTCATTGGTCGGAACATTAGCCTGTTGAGCAACTTGTTCAACTTGTTGACCACCAAACAAACTTTGAATTTGATCTACATTTATTCCACTATTGCCTTGTGATGGATCAACCCAACTTTGAACTTGTCCGCCCAAACCTGCACCTTGCAGTTTAGCCAAAGCCCCTTGCAACCCACCATTTTGCTGAATCCACCCTAAAATTAGCGGAACCACTGCAATCAATAAAGAAGAAGCATTAAAACCACTTGCCTGAGGTGCTTGTTGTTGACCACCTGTTAAGCCTCCGAGGACTGAACCCAATACCCCACCCAGTCCACTGCCTTGTGATTGTTGTTGACCACCTAAACCACCAAGCACTGAACCCAATACACCGCCTAATCCGCCACCAAGCCCGCCTTGTGATTGTTGTTGTCCGCCAAGTGCTTGTTTTGCTAAAATTTCAACAATATTTGTTAAATCTGTCATGAAGTTTTCCTTTTTTAAGTTTTATGACACGACTACAGCATACTTGGCTTTAATATATTCACCAAAATTGGAATTGTTAATTTTTGCAATGTCTTAATGTAATTTTTACCCCACACACACAGACATTACCAACGAAACTTATTCCAGTTTTCAGGGTTTGCCCAAAACTTAGAATTAAACCAGTCTGGTACATGTTTGTAGGTTAAAATATTAAATTGCCATAGTGCAAAATCATTTTCATGTGAGGTCTTGTCAATCAATTGAGTAAAGCCCAGTGATCTAAGCAAATGCTCATCATTGAGCCTGCAAGCCACCACGATTCGTCTTGCCAAAAGATCACGCAACTTCACCAACAGTTGCGATTTATGCAAATCTGAAACACCTAGCATATCTTCTGTATCTAAAACAACAAATCCTAAATCATATCGCTGGGTAAAAGGCAGATTTAAAAACTCAGATACGTTAAAATAGGACCACTGAATTGAATAATTTGTAGAGTATTGCGCCAAATTTTGCCCAATACACAATGCAGTTTGAATTGGCTGTTCTTGCGATAAATCGTCTAGCATTGAAGTGATGACATTTTGCTCAGCCATAACTGCACCTTTTTTGAAGCGAGTAATTAAACATGGAACTACAAGGCATTTGTCATAAAATGCATGCAGGTCTTAAAGACCTTAGTTTAACTGATCAGCAAACACATAAGGCAAATGTTGAATATAAATTTATATTAGATCGCTCAGAAATCGAGCTTCCATTTAGTTTGGGACAAGAAATTGAGATTGAAGCAACTGGAAATATATACTGTGTTTCTTGTGGTGCGAAAACGCCTAAGTCTTATTCACAAGGTCACTGCTTTAAATGTATGAAAACCAAAGCATCTTGCGATATGTGCATTATGAAGCCTGAAACTTGCCACTATCATTTAGGCACCTGTCGAGAAGATGATTTTGCGCATGAAGTGTGCTTCCAACCGCATATTGTATATCTAGCGAATTCAAGTGCATTAAAAGTAGGAATTACCCGCTTAGGTCAAATGCCTACACGTTGGTTAGATCAAGGCGCAACTCAAGCTTTACCAATTATGAAAGTGGGTTCACGCCGTTTATCTGGACAACTTGAAGTGATGTTTGGTTCACAGGTTGCTGATAAAACAGATTGGCGCAAGTTGTTAAAAGGCGAAGCTGAACCGATTAATCTGATTGAAATACGTAATGAGTTGGTACAAGAATTTGCACCTAAAATTCAAACCATTCGAGATGAATTTGCACAACACCTTGAGTTTAACGAGACAGTTGAATTGCTTGAAGAAGAATTACCGCGTGAATTTGTCTACCCTGTTGATATTTATCCTGAAAAGATTAAATCTCACAATCTAGATAAAACACCAATTATTCGTGGCAAATTACAAGGGATTAAAGGTCAATATTTAATTATGGATACGGGTGTGATTAATATCCGTAAATATACAGGTTATGAACTTAAAGTTCGGGCAGAGTAATCATCCGTTTTGCGTCGAATTTAATATTTATAAAACTCCTCTCTGATTTAAATCTAGGAGGAGTTTTTTATTAAATTTCTTGCCAAACCAGTAGGCTTCCTGAAAACTTGCAAACAACCAATATAAAAAGTCTACGACTCAATATTACTAGAATTAAATAAATTAATTCAATCATTTAATCAAACGATTAACTTTGTAGTCATGATTTTAACAGTGCTAAAATTGCTTGTACTGGATCTTCACTATTTCCTGCCAAAAGCTGCTTATGCATTGTAATCAACTGCATCACCTGAATTTGAGCAGTTTCAATATCCATCAACTTTTCTATCTCATGTGCTAATTTTTCAGGCGTAGCATCTTTTTGAATCAACTCTTGAATTGCTTTCTTTCCTGCAATGATATTCGGTAAAGAATAATAAGGAATTTTGACCAGTAACTTGGCAATCACATAAGTCAGCCAATTGAGTTTATAAAAAGTGACCATTGGTCGATGCAACAATAAAGCTTCCAAAGTTGCTGTACCTGAAGCCAAGGCGACAATATTTGCAGCATTCATAACCTGACGACCAATTTTTGACTCTTTATCGGTATTTTCCAACAAGTGAATTTTTGCGATCAAATCACTTGGATAATGCTTTAATAATGCTTCAATTTGTTGTTTGCGCTGATCATTAATTGCAGGGATAACAAACTGATACTCAGGATATTTATGATGAATAATATTTGCAACATCTAAAACCAAAGGTCCAAGTCGTTCAATTTCACCACGGCGACTTCCAGGCAATAACGCAATGTGCTTTTGACTGAGATCTAAACCCAGCTCTTGTTTGGCATCCAAGATTGGATTTTGTAAAGGCAGCTGACTGGCAAGCGGATGTCCCACAAATGCTGCAGGTACAGCATAGCGTTGATAAAAGCTTTTTTCAAAAGGAAATAAACAAAGCACGAGATCGATGCAGGCTTTAATCCCATGCACACGCCCTTGTCGCCACGCCCAAACGGATGGGCTGACATATTGAACCGTTTTAATTGGCAGATTTTTTTGTTTTAAACTCTTCGACAAACGTAGATTAAAATCTGGAGCATCAATACCAATAAAAATATCGACTGGATTGACAGACCATTTTTCAACCAAACCATCACGTACCGCAAACAGCTTTTTTAAATCTTTAAGGACTTCCACAATCCCCATTACAGATAAAATATCCATTGGATAAAAACTGTTGAATCCTTCCGCGATCATTTGAGGTCCACCAATCCCCTCAAACTCAGCATCTATACCCTGTTCACGAAAACTACGAATAAGTTTAGCCCCTAAAGTATCTCCTGACACTTCACCGACAACAATTCCAATTTTAAGCTTCCGATTTTGCAAGATATTCTTCCCATTTTGCAGTATACATGCATCATAGCATAGTCAAATTAGTTTCACCGCAATGCCTTTATACAATCAGGATAAAGCTTGATACGGATTGGAACGGCTTATAACAATAATGTTGGATGACAATTCACTCAGTTTTCTATCATTAATCTATTTTCTATTTATATTTTCAATTAGCCGACTATTGTCTCACAGATAGACAAACAATAAACTAAGCGATAATTATTATCATTTAAGACCGCAATGATCAATTCTCTCCCTAGCAGCTTTAAACTCTCGATCATGAGTTTAACCATCTTCACTGTACAACAAAGTTTTGCCGAAGATTTACAAAACTTACCTACGATTTCCGTTCAAGCGACAGCTGAACAAACGGAATTAAGCTCCGAGCAAAGCAAATCGTATATCGTTAAAAAATCAACCAGCGCCGCTAAACTGAACATCCCAGTTAAAGAAACTCCGCAAACAGTTAACGTCGTTACACGTCAGCAAATGAATGATTTTGCAATGAATAGTACCAGAGATGCCTTGAGTAATACGCCTGGAATCACTGTCAGCAATCAAGAAACTGAGCGCTCAACCTATACTGCTCGTGGTTTTGAAATCTCAAATCTATTAACGGATGGGGTTGGATTCCCTTCAAGTAGTTATAATTATAACAACACCAATCCAGACACTTATTTTTATGATCGAATCGATGTGATTAAAGGTGCAGATGCACTGACCAATGCTTTCGGCGATCCAAGTGCAACTATTGATTATATTCGTAAACGACCAACGCAAGAGTTTCAAGCCAATGCGGGTATTAGTTATGGTTCTTGGAATACTCAACGTTATGAGGCAGATGTTTCTGGTGCGTTGAATAAAGATGGTAGCATTCGTGGTCGCTTGATGGGCTACGAGCAAACTGGGGATTCTTATCTCGATCGTTATTCATCAGAGAAGAATGGCTTTTCAGGCATCATTGGTGCAGACCTGACAGATTCCACCCTACTTACCGTAGGTTATAGTCAACAACAAAATAAACCAAATGCAAATAACTGGGGTGCTTTGCCACTTCTAGGTGCAGATGGAAAGCAACTTTCTTATAACCGTGATTATAACCCCAATCCAGATTGGGCATATTGGGACAACAAAACACAAAATGCTTTTGCAGAGTTAAAGCAAAAGATTAATGAAAAATGGACAGCCAAGCTTAGCTATAATTATACCCAAACCGATCATAACAGTAACTTACTCTATTATTATGGTTATCCTGATCAAAATGGTGGAGATGTCGCTCTTACTGCTTGGGGTGGCAAAGAAAGTCTAAAAAGTCATTTTGCTGATTTGAATGTACAAGGATCATATTCACTATTTGGTCGTGAGCATGAAGCAACTCTAGGTTATAGTTATCTGCAAAGTAAACAGCATGACCAAGAATCTAATGGTTTTATCAACGATAGTAATATTAAAAATGACGATTCTCTTGGGTATGCACGTCAACTAACTACCAATTGGGCAAGTTGGACACCTCAATCAATCACTTGGTCAGCTTTTAGTGATGCCTCAAATTATACGCAAAAGCTCAATTCAGTATATGCAGCGACACGCCTGCACTTAAATGATGATTTAAAACTATTACTTGGTTTAAATTATGTTCAAGCGAAAAGTGAGGGTTATAATTACAACAAGCCAGCCACTTATGATGAAAACAAAGTATCACCCTATGCTGGAATTACCTATAACTTCACTCCAGAATATACTGGTTATTTAAGCTATACCTCTATTTTCCGTCCACAATCTGGATTAGGAACGGATAATAAAGCACTCAAGCCTGTTGAGGGTGAAAGTTATGAGGCGGGTATTAAGAGTTCATGGCTAGATGACAAACTTACTGGAACCTTGGCTGTGTTCCGTACAGAACAAACGAATTATCCTCTACGCAATTCTGATGGAAACCCACTCAATCGTAAGGTGGAAACCAGCGACTTACGCTCTCAAGGTGTTGAAGTTGGTTTGGCTGGGCAACTAACTGATCACTTAAATATCGCATTTGGTTATAGCCAATTTAGCTTAAAAGATTTAAAAAATGGTGGCGATGCACGGACCTATAATCCGAATCAAACCATTAATCTTTTGACCACCTATACTGTACCTGCGTTACCAAAACTTAAAGTGGGTGCATCATTGCAATGGCAAGAAGCCACCAAGCTGTATGATTCCTCAATCAATAGTACAATTACCCAAGATGCATATGCATTAGTGAATCTGATGACCAGTTATGATTTAAACAATCATATATCGCTGCAGGCTAATGCAAACAATGTAACAGACAAAAAATATTTATATAGTTTTCCAGATGGTCAGGCATTTTATGGTGCACCAGCCAACTATAGTGTTGCTGTAAAATTTAAATATTAATCGGAACTCGCCTTAGTCCTAAGTGATTAAGGCGTTTTTAATTGTAAAAAAGTGCCCTTTATGCAAACTGTTCTTTACCCCTTATCAGTGTTATACCGCTTTATACTGGCATTCGGTATTGGCTATGCAGGTAGCTATTTATTATCAGTCGCATTGATTGATGTATTTTATCCTTACTTGGCAAAAGCCGAGTCTATTTATTTGGCCGCATTTATCGCACTGTTTTTTTACATTGTTTTTGTGATTATCAGTTTTTGTGTACATTCTTTAAAAAAGCTATCGATAATCAGCCTCATACTCATGATTGCCCTCTTTCTCTTTTCAAAATTCATAGGTTAGCTCATGCATAAATCTGTTCGTCAATCTATGGCATGGTTACACTCTTGGATTGGTCTGAGTTTTGGTTGGTTATTGTTTGCAATTTTTTTAACCGGTACTGTGACTTACTATCGGCATGAAGTGAATATGTGGATGCAACCACAATTTGCCAGTATGCAAGTCAATCAACAAACGGCTGTGCAATCTGCTTATGATTATCTACAGAAAAATGCACCCAATGCTAAAAGTTGGTATATCGGTATCGCCAATCCGAATAGCCCAGTCAATAAGATTTATTGGCAAAAAGCAGATGGTGGATACGAAAGTAAAACTTTAGATGCCAATACTGGTCAAGAACTCAGTCTTTCTGCAACACAAGGCGGCGATTTTTTTTATAGTTTCCATTATCAGCTATATGGCATTCCCTATGCAATTGGGCGTTTAATTGTTACCTTTGCTGCACTGATTATGTTTATTACCTTAATTTCGGGCATCATTACGCATAAAAAAATATTCACTGAATTCTTTACTTTAAGAGCCTTTAAAGGTCAACGCTCGTATTTGGATTTCCACAATATGAGCTCTGTCATTGCATTGCCTTTTTTCTTAACCATTACCTTTACAGGGCTAGCTATCTTTTTCTACTTACTCTTTCCTGCGGGTATGAAAAAATCTTATCCAGACAATCCATTTCAATATTTCGATGAGATTCGCAATATTTCAACAACAGCGAAAGACCAAACTGTAATACCTGAAAAGATGAAACCAATTCAGTACTTTCTCCAACAAGCGCAACAACAATGGGGAAAAACCAGTTTTGATCATATCGCTGTGGACCAACCGAACACACAATTAGCCAAAGTAACAGTCACAGCTTTGGAAGACCATTCCATCACTCGAAATCAAGCACAAATGAGTTTTAATGGCGCTACAGGCACAATCTTAGGCAACACGCGTAATAACAGTGCCATCGCAACATTAAATGCGAGCATGTATGGTTTACATATGGCAAATTTTGCTCAACCACTTTTGCGATTAGCTTTGTTCTTTTCTGGCTTGCTGGGCTGTGCAATGATTGCCTCTGGTTTATTATTATGGAGCCTAAAACGCCAACTTCAAAAGAAAAATGACCAATTTCACTTTGGACACTACTTGGTCAATCGATTAAACACAGCACTAATTCTTGGCTTACCGATTGCCATGTTAGGTTACTTATATGCCAACCGAATTGTCAGTATAAAAGCAGATGGTCCTAATTATGAAATCTATACTTTTTTCTATTTATGGCTATTCAGCTTGATTATTGCTCTAGTTTCTAAACAGCAATATTTGTGGAAAACACAGCTTAAACTAATTATTGTAATGACATTAGCATTGCCAATTTTCAATCTCTATTATCTTATTTCAAACCATTATATTCATTCAATCCATGATTATTGGTTATTCCTACGTGTAGATATCATGATTTGGATGATTGCGTTCTTAGGTATATTTTTACATCAAAAAATTACACCAATTCAAAATAAAGCTGTAGCAAAAATTCAGAAAAAATTAGCCCACAAACAAATTCAGGAAATAAGCTCATGATATTTGCTCTTGCATCATTGTTGATTTTAATAGCAAGTTATGGACTTTACCTTGTCAGTTCTAAACAGATTAATAAAACAAAGAAGAGTCGATTTTCTGTGCTTAGCAAACATGTTAAATCTGTAAAACTCACTGCATTCATTTGCATTGTCATTGCCTTGTTGCTCTATAACCTAGAGTATGGTGATAGCATTTCATTTGTTGCTTTATGTGTGCTCAGCACACCACTACTGTTTGGATTAATTCTGTCGATAAATGATTTAAAACCTAAAACCAAAAAATAGCAGTACCCTTTCCTCCAAGAAGCCCTTGAGTCTTTATCTTTAAAAATATATGACAAGATAGACAAAAAAACTGAACTACATTTTTACTTTAACAAATAAAACACTGTATGAATAAGCAACAATACAGTGTTTAGAGGAAACATGACTGAGTCAAAACCAGTGAATAAAATTCAACCATTTAGTTTACTTTTCATCTATTTTTTACTTATTGTTAAAATAATCGTCTTAGAATAATCCTTATCATTCTTCCCCAATAACAATTTGAATTGCAATTGCACAATTCAACAAGGAATCATCATGACCACATTACAAAAAATCACCTGCGTTGCAGATATGCGTGAAATTTATCATCGACGTGTTCCTAAAATGTTTGTTGATTATTGTGATTCAGGTTCATGGACAGAACAGACATGGCAGCAAAATAGTGAGGATTTTAAAAAATACCTGTTTCGACAAAAGGTTTTGGTGGACATGGACAATCGTTCCGTGAAAACCGAAATGTTAGGACAATCTGTTTCCATGCCGGTGGCATTGGCGCCTACTGGTTTAATTGGTATGCAACATGCCGATGGCGAAATTCTTGCAGCCAAAGCTGCTGAAAAATTTGGTGTTCCTTATATTATGTCAACCATGAGTATTTGTTCGATTGAAGATGTCGCTGCTGCAACCACACAACCTTTTTGGTTTCAGCTGTACATGATGAAAGATCGACATTTTATGCAACAGCTTATTCAACGTGCAAAAAATGCTAAATGTTCTGCATTGGTGTTAACGGCTGATTTACAAATCATGGGACAACGTCATAAAGACATTAAAAATGGTTTATCAGCACCTCCAAAATTAACCTTGGGCAATCTTATCAATATGTGTACCAAACCCGTTTGGTGCTTAGCTATGCTTAAGACTCCAAGAAGAAGCTTTGGTAACATCGTCGGACATGTCGATGGGATTAGTAATACGGGTTCTCTTGCTGCATGGACAACTGAGCAATTTGACATGAAGTTAAGCTGGAAAGATGTCGAATGGGTCAAACAACAATGGGGCGGTAAACTGATTATCAAAGGCATTATGGAAGTGGACGATGCAATCGCTGCTGTAAATGCTGGAGCAGATGCAATTGTTGTTTCCAATCATGGTGGTCGACAACTGGATAGTGCTCCATCAAGCATTTCAGTTCTTGAGGAAATTGTACTCGCTGTCGAAGACAAAACAGAAGTCTATATTGATAGTGGAATCCGTAGTGGACAAGATGTTTTAAAAGCCATCGCTTTAGGTGCTAAAGGCTGTTTAATTGGTCGAGCATTTATTTATGGTTTAGGTGCTTATGGAGAACAAGGTGTATATCGCGTCTTGGAAATCATTCAAAAAGAACTGGATTTAAGTATGGCATTCTGTGGGAAAGTGAATATTCAGGACATTGATAAAAGCATTTTAAGATAAGCCTCGCCGACTCACGTCAAATTGGATATTCAACGATTGAATATCCATTCCAGTGATTCAAACAGATCCATCAAAGATATAATTGACATGATCAATAAATTAAATCGCTTTTTTTCGATATAAAAAACTGGTGTAATCCCCACTAAAACGATACAATCAATTTCAATTTTTTACTCTCCCAATATTACTGAATTTTGCTTAAACTGATTCCAGCATTTCAGTCAATGACATCACTTCACCGCTATAATTTAATCAATCTATAAAATTTCCATGAGGATTTTATGTTGCTGCAATGGTTTGAAAAGTTAGTAGATCCATATCCATCGAAAGGTTTAAACGAACCATTACCTACGACATTCTTTGCTTTTGTTTGGCAGGCTGCCACTGGTGTTAAACGCTATTTATTAATCTTAATACTGTTCACTGCTGCAACAGCCAGCTTTGAAGCACTATTTTTTTCACAAATTGGTCATCTCGTTGATTGGTTGACACAATCTAAACCAGAAGACTTTTTGTCCAATCACCGTGATAATTTGATTGTGCTTTCCATGATCTTGTTGGCAAATATCTTCTTTGCCAACATGCAATCTATTGTTAGACACCAAATCTTATACAGTAGTTTCCCAATGCGTTTGCGTTGGAGATTTCACAACTTACTGTTACGTCAAGGCTTAGATTTCTTTCATAATGATTTTGCAGGACGTTTGTCAGCCAAAGTCATGCAAACTGCGCTTGCTGTGCGTGAGTTCTGGGTAATCTTGGGTGATATGGTCACTTATGTCGTGATTTACTTTATTACCATCAGTATTGTATTAGGCTCAATTTCTCCAATTTTACTGATTCCACTTCTGGTTTGGTTAGCACTATTTATCAGTGCAGCAAAATATTTTATTCCAAGATTAGGACGTATTTCCAAAGAACAAGCAGATGCTCGCGCAGTGATGACAGGTCGAGTGACCGATGCCTATACCAACATCCAAACTGTAAAATTATTTGCACATGCAGGGCGTGAAAGCCAATATGCAAAAGAATCAATGAAAGAATTTATGCGCACTGTCTTTAAACAAATGCGTTTAGGTACTTCATATGAAATTTGCATTAATTTACTGACTGCGGTTTTATTTTTTGGGGTTTTGGGGACCGCGGTTTGGTTATGGCTACAGGGTCAAGCTGCCATCGGTGTGATTGCCGCAACCACTGCTATGATTCTTAAATTAAACAGCATGGCTGAGTTTATGATGTGGCAAACTTCTGCCCTGTTCGAAAATGTAGGGACAATTCAAGATGGTATGCAAACGCTTGGTCGCCCAATTAACATTCAAGATAAAGAGGATGCAAAACCGCTTGTGGTAAGCCAAGGCAATATCCGATTTGATGATGTCACTTTTGCCTACAACAGTAAAAATGTGATTGATCATTTTAATTTGAATATTCAACCAGGTGAAAAGATTGGTATTGTGGGTCGCTCTGGAGCAGGTAAATCAACACTAATTCAGTTATTGCTACATTTCTACACCATCAATAATGGCAAAATCAGCATTGATGGTCAAAATATTGAAGATGTTACTCAAGACAGCTTGAGAAAAAATATCGCACTTGTGACACAAGACACTTCATTATTACATCGTACAGTTGCCGAAAATATTAAATATGGTCGCCCAGATGCGACTGATGAAGAAATGTATGAAGCAGTACGTAAAGCAAAAGCTGATGAGTTTATTCCTCAACTTTCCGATTTAAGAGGACGTACAGGTTACGATGCCTATGTTGGTGAGCGTGGTGTAAAGCTTTCTGGTGGTCAGCGTCAACGTATTGCAATTGCACGTGTATTTTTAAAAGATGCACCGATTTTAATTTTAGATGAAGCTACCAGCGCCTTGGACTCTGAGGTGGAAGCTGCGATTCAATCCAGCCTTGATGAGTTGATGGAAAATAAAACAGTCATTGCAATTGCTCATCGCCTTTCAACTATTGCACAAATGGATCGCTTAATTGTCTTAGATCAAGGCCATATTGCAGAACAAGGCACACATGAAGAGTTGATTGCTCAAAATGGGATTTATGCTCACTTGTGGCAAAGACAGACTGGTGGCTTTTTAGTTGAACCTGAGCAAAAAATCAAACTAGAAGATGAAGAGAAACAAGCAAGCCTGAGCTAATACAATCAATGAAATGCTAATAAAAAGAAAAGCCACGTCATCTTGTAGACGTGGCTTTTCTTTTGAAGAAAGCGTTTAAACTCTTTTAAACTTCACAGCTTTATTCTTGATCTTTAAGCTCTACACTCTGCATCCCTTTATTTAATTTATTCAAGAAATGCACAAAAGTGACTTTATCATCAAATAAAAAACCATCCATCGCTTGACGATAAAATTCATATACTTTCAGTTGCAACTGATTCCAAAATATGTGCCCCTGTTCTGTTAACATCACTTTCTTAGCACGGCGATCAATTTGATCCGCAAAACGAATGACATGTTGGTCACGCTCTAAACGCTTAAGAACACCATCTAAATTTTGTCGGCTTACTCCAAGATATTCTGTCAAATCAGAAAAAGACATTCCTTCTCTTACCTGCTCTCTTGACAATGCCCCAAGTACAGCCCAATGCACTGGAGAAACACCAAGTTCTTTACTACTCATCCGATCAAGCGTATTGCCGAGTTGAAAGAGTCTAAAGGTTAAACGGTTATTGATGGCATATAAATTAGCATCATGTGCGCTAATCTGTTCATTTGACATTAGACTTGATCCAAACTTGCTTTATCATTTTTAGTCATTAGAGATAGATATCCATATAAATTACCTCTCTAATACAGCTAAGTAAGTTTTCATTTCTATCATATTTGTACGATGAAAAATACCGCTCAAATGACTTAAATATTAAAATCTAGCGCCGTTTCTTTCACACAAAGAGATAATTTAAACATCAATCATCACTAGTACCAATTCATCAAAGAAACACCTAAGCCGACATAAGTTGCACGATGATTATAATCAATCAAACTCTCACCATAACCATCAAACAATTGAAAATGCCCACGAAGTTTACCTTTGATTGGAAACGCCCAATCAAATTGCATCGCACCATGCGAATCATCACCACCTTTTAAAGAGTGACGCAGCATCAGTGAAAAGTCATTATCATTCCAACGGTAGAATGCAGTTAAATCGCCACGCCCGATATAGTTCTTAATATCTGGATTATTATCGTCTTTGAAATCTTCCTCGATGCGATACCATGGACGAACCATTAAGGCAAAATTATCTTTTTCAAAACCAAGATTTAAAATCACACGGTTCCAACTACGTGAAAGCGGATCAGAACGACCATTGGATTGGTGATTTAAGGTTAATCCAAGCAAACGACCATTTAAACCCAATAAATTATAATTGGTTCTAAACATCAAGCTTGCTTCAGGCTCATAGTTTGTTTCACGAAATGGACGAGACTCTTCACTGTTATAAACCTGCCAACGCGAAGATTGTGTATAGCCCAGCCAAAGATCTCCATTATTTCCAAACAGATTTTCCACCGCCTTAGTTTTTAAGGAAATTTGGAATTTAGCTTCCATTGATTTTAAATTTTGATCTTCATCTACAGTATTCTGTGGATTTGGACTATGTGGGAATTCATTTTTCTTGCTGGTCCAGAAAGCAGGAAGCAAATAAACAGGTTGATGTGCACGAATATTCCATGTGCCCAACTTACTGTCTTGAGACAACTCCCAACGGCGATCCAATAACGATGTGTTTGGGTCAATCTTATCACCATGAATGGCAAATAAATTTTCAGCAGTTTGCCCAATTTTTTCTTTAAGCGTTACTGGCTCTGGCTTTGCTTTCTCGATGTCCATCGCTGCCCGTTGTTCTGAAACCAGTACTTGCGCAGGAACTGCAGGCGTTTTAAATATCTTATCGTAACAGGCTAAACGATCAGCATTTGATTCTAGTGCCACACAAGCTTGAGTGCTTGCAGGATTCACTTGAGCCGCATCGTCTGCATAAACAGTGGTCACCAAACCAAAACTGAGCATCATTAAGATGCTCAGATTCACTGGTGTACGTTCAAAACTTTTGAACGACATAGATTTCTCCAGAAAGAATTTAGGGGCTGTGGACATTTCATAAATGGCTTGCGTTGTAGGTTAAAATTGAGCAGGTAAGGCATGAAATGAAGAGAATAGCGAGACTATTTTTAAGTTTCATAACGTAGCCTGAGATAATTTTAACCACAACCCTGAGCAAAAACAAAGCACTGCTTTGTTTGCAGCGCAAGGCGCAGCGGGGACTAGCGTGTTTTTTGTCGCTTCTTCGTTCCGAACTACTCATTTAGAATGACTAAATTTCGTATTTCGCGCCTAGAATCGCCTAAAAAACACACCTAGTCGCAAACATAGACGAATTGTCCACAGACCCTTTTTTGAGTTAATTTACTTTTTTAATTTCAAAACCTAATTGTTCTAACAACTCTTTTTTGGCAACTGGTGCTACGACTGCTTTTACAGGCTTTTGCTCAACCAAATAAGTTTGTGTTACACGCTTAAGATCGTCAATAGTAACGTTTAATAATCGCTCACGTAATTGCTTTCTAAACGCAGGAGTGCGTCCATGAAGCAAGGCATAACATGCCGTGATTGCTTCACCTGCTGGAGAACCAGGTTTATCCATACTTGAAACCAACCCCAGAATTGCTTCTTCAAGTTGATAAGCATGCTGCTCCTTGTTCAACAACCAATCCAAACTTGCTTCAAAGTCTTGGAACGTTTCTGCAAGACGAGGGTCGCGATAACTATAAAAGCGGAAAGAACATGCATTGCCATCATAACTCGCTCCACCCCCATATGCACCGCCTTTTTCACGGATTGCACTGTGTAAGAAGCCATTACGTAAATAACCAGCCAGAACCATCAAAGGTGCAGCATCTGGATGTGAAACTTCCACCGCTTGATAGGCAGAGGCACAGAACTGGACATTGGCTTGAATCAACCAAGCTTGATCAGCATGACTGTCATCTTGCTCAACCTTAGACAAATATACTGGTGCTTGATCTACACTCAATTTATCCCAAACGATTTGGACTTCTTCAACCAGACGTTCTGAATGATGTTCTTCACACACCAATAAGAACTGTTTTGGTGCAAGCATTAAACCACGATGAATTGATTTTAATTCTTCAATGAATTCATCATAAGCCACTTCATCATTTTCAATTTTAGCAACCAGATCACCCAACCAATTTAAAGCACCCAAGCCTGTATTATCATAATCACGTTTTGCCAGAGCACTCATCTGACGCGATGCAATTTGCATTGCATAACTATGACCAGAGCCAGACAAACGTGAAGCCCAACGTGTCTTACGTTGTTGTAACAGTTCGATAATGCGATCTTTCTCATCAAAACGTAATTGCTCAAAAGCAAGCTTGAGTAAACCAATCGCATCAAATCTATCTGTCAATGATTTAGTGGTCAGGGTTAACCAAGCACTAATTTGACCTTTATCATCGGTTTTAGAACGCAATGATGCGCCCATGCCTAAACCACCACTCACCGCAGTTTGAAGTTGTTGAAGTTGCAAATAATCATATTCACCAGCACCAACTTCCCCCATTAAAACGGATAATAAGTTGAAATAAGGTGATTTTACAATTTGATCAGGAATTTGAATCAGCACTTGTTGGTAGTAAATACCATTAGTCCCTGCATGATACAAATTCAATGGCGTATCAATACCATTACAGATAATCTCACGCAATTGACCTTGTACAATTGGCAACTCAGCTGGAATATCTTCCAAACCCACTTTAGGCAATAGATCTAAATTATCGGGAGTCTCTTGACGAACTTTTAAAGCTTCTGTTTGTGCAATAATTTCAGCTTTATCAGCATCTGTTAAAGCAGCACCAATTTTTGCCAAACGTGCTTTCTCTTCTTGTGCTTCCAGTGCAGATTTATTTGCATCTGGTACAAGGGTCATTTGTACACGATGTGGATTATCCAATAAATGAACTTGAATTAAGTTCGATAACCACATTGGATCTTTGAGCTCTTCTTTGACTTCAGCAATAACGGTATCTACGTCCCATGCATGAATTGGATCATTGTGATGAATTGCACTACCTAGACCATTCAAAATCAGTGTTAAACCATATGGAGTACCATCACCACTGATTTCACGTTGATGCAATTCAATTTGATGTAAAATCGCATCAACCATATCTTTGTCAATTGGTTTTGAAGCAACGTCTTGTAAAATGTTCAACACACCTTGTCTAAATGCTTCGGCATGTTCAGGATTGGAGCCTTGTACACCACAATAAAAAGTCATCTCATAGTTTGAATCATCTACACCCATGATTGGACCGGTAGACTGCGCATAACCACAAGTCTCAAGATAATGACGTAGTGGTGAAGCAGAGTTTTCTAATAAAATCCCTTCAACCAAACGCATACCTAAACGTAATTTAACATCACTGGTTTTTGGCAATAACCACGACAAAATATGGTATGTCTTATCTTTTAAATCTTCTGCATCAACCGCATACGTTTCTTGTACTTCAATTGGTGCCGTTAAACGTTGCTCTTCTTTTGAATAGATCGTTTCGCCTTTTGTAAACTTAGAAAGTGCTAACTTTTCAAACTGCTCTTGTAAATGATAGGCAGATTGATCACCAAAAGTCATGAAGATTGCATTGCTTGGGTGATAATGTGATTTATAGAAAGTCACCAACTCATCATAACTCAAGTCTGGAATATCCTTAGGATCACCACCAGAATTATAATGGTAAGTGGTTTTCGGGAATAAATGATGTGCCAACTGGTGATAAAGTTGATCAGAAGGTGAACTCATTGCACCTTTCATCTCATTAAATACCACACCCTTATAAACTGGCTGACCATCTTCCAGCTCAATACGAATGCCTTCTTGTGCAAAATCCAAAGGATTTAAATTAGCAGCAAAAGCAGCATCCATATAAACTTCCAACAGGTTTTGGAAGTCTTTTTTGTTTTGTGTCGCAAATGGATACGCTGTCCAATCCGCCGCAGTAAATGCATTCATAAATGTATTTAAAGAACGTCGAATCATCAGAAAAAATGGATCACGTACAGGGAATTTCTCTGAACCACATAACGCAGTATGCTCTAGGATATGTGCCTCACCCTTTGAATCCATCGGTTGAGTACGGAAAGCAACCAGAAACACATTTTCATCGTGATCGGTTGCCAAATGGTAGTGCATTGCACCAGTCACTTTATGTTTATATTCAGACACTAAAATGTCTAAAGCTTCTACATGGTGTTGACGTACCAGCTGAAACGCAGGATGAACAGTTTGAGATAAGGTTTCAGTGACATCTACAGTCATGCGATCTCCAATATTAAATGTTTATCTATGCGTTTAAGTATAACTGAAACTTAAATAAATGCGATTCATTCCTAACACTAATTCTTAGTAAATCAATCAGGATTTATCAGGACTCGTCGTTGAAATATTAAGAATGAGCAATGCGTTAAATAAAAAAAGTGATGATCAAAAAATTCAATCATCACTGTAAAACTTAAATTTTTTAACTCAATATTCTAATTAGAATTGCTTTAAAGCTTATTTTTTTGCTATATCCCAACGCTGCGCAATAAAAATACAGATGAAAATTGCAATCAATAATACAGCCGATGCTGTGAAACGGCTTAGGGCTAATCCACCATGATCAATTGGTTTATCCAGAAAATCACCCACCACAGCGCCTAATGGACGGCTAAGCACAAATGTTATCCAGAATAAAATAACGCTGGATGTTTTTGTAAATAGATACAATATGAAGATGATGAATATCAATATCACATATAGTACAATCCCCCCCGTATAACCCAAACCTGCCGTATCAGATGACCAGTCACCCAAAGCAGTTCCTAAAGTTTGTGAAAAAGTTATAGTCAACCAATAGAACAGTTCTGCTCGGGGTCGGTTGATGTGTGGTGAAATTGTTCCTTCTACCTTGTACCAAACATATAAGGTCAATACGACCAAACTTACTAATAAAGTGCTTCCCCATAAATAACCGATCCCCAGTGAACGATCGACAAAATCTGCCAATGTTGTTCCTACAGTTGTGCTTGCAATAATCGTAAACCAATACAAATAAGGATGATAAGTCTTAGTCCGAATTTGAAAATAGAGAAAAGCAATAAAAATAAAAGCAAAGATAAAAGTACTGAGCAAATAGCCCAAATTAAGCGACATTGAAACAGCATCTCCTGCTGTTTCACCAAATGTAGTCGCCAAAATTTTGGTGATCCAAAACAGTAGTGTAACTTGTGGAACTTTAGAGATCAGTTCATTTAGATCTTTGTCTGTCATTCTCATTATTCTGAAATAGATTAAATGCGATATTCAACAGTCAGTCTTAAAACAAAATTAAAATGATTTTTTAGAGCTTAATCTGAAATCAACAATGGTGAGAAAAAGTATTAACTGATGTTACGCAGTAACTCTAAAATTAAATTTTGGAGCTAAAAGAATGTGGATACTCGGAAACGTCATCTGCAATTGCTTGAGGCAGGACTCCTTCTAATAAGTAAAGTTTCTGCGAAACTTTGAATATTGTGACGATAGTGAACGAGTTCTGCTAATGACAATTGTTTTGGGTACTTTTGACAAAACAAAAGTACATCGAGCCGAAGGCTATTCCATAAATTTAAACTTTGGATCTAAGACTCCGTCGTGTAAATTTAGCTTTTTCTTTTTCACCTACTTAATTTAAATCAAGTGCGTAACATCAGGTATTCATTTATTTAATGCTGTTTGGATAAAACCATAATTTAGTTTATTAAAAAATAAAATCATAAAAATCAATATTTAAGTTTTGGAGATTAATTTAGATCAATCCCCAAAAGCATAAAGCCCCTACATGAGTTCAGATGATGCGCATGTCTGCTTATTGATTCTTCTAATCTTTAATCAAAGGCTCATTATTGGGCAAAAATTTTCAATTCACTAAATCAAGTATTTGAAATAGTTATAATTGGGATGATTTTCAACAAATACATAATTTTGCTTTTGATAAAATGGAGCTGCATCTTTTTCGCTATTTAAGCACAGTGCAGAAAAATGAGATTTTGCTTTTTTTTCGAGGTCTTGTAATAAACGCTTACCTATACCGCTTTTACGATATTCCGGTAACACATAGAAACGTCGTACACGGCCGATTTTATGCTGTGTTTCAGGTTTTTGATTGGTCTCACTATCTTCGCTCATTTGAATATTGAGACCGCCACAAGCAATCAGTTTATCGCCATCAAATGCAACCAGTAAAAATTCACCTTGACGATTAAATTTATTTTTTCCTTGTTGATACTCATCAATCAACCGTTGAATAAATTGAAAACCTTCTTTTTCAGCAACCGCGGCTAAATCTTGAATTTGTGCAGGCAATTGATCAACCTGTTGAATTAAAATATTCACTCAATCTCCAATGTGTTTTAAAACGATAGACCATTGACTCAACTTGTATCTATTCTCGATATATAACCTGATGATATAGCGAACTCAAGATAGAGCTTGTGTTTGAATCTTAGGAACTATTCAACTACTGTGCAATAGCAGAACTTATAAAAATTCATGAATGTACTACTCGAGTCATAAATGAATTTTTTTCAACAATCTACTGTAAAGTTGAGCATTGGTGTAAACTTTAGTTTTTTAACATTGATGTGATGAAGAACATGGCAACAGTTGATCTTTTTGCAATTGGTAATGCATTAATTGACCAAGAATTTAGAGTTTCAGATCACTTTTTGACTGAACAAAATTTGCAAAAAGGTACCATGCAATTGGCTGATGGTGACACTCAAGCCCAACTCTACAACAATTTAAATGCCAGCCAAGTTTATAAAGGACAAGCTTCAGGCGGTTCTGCTGCCAATACCACAGTTGCATTTAGTGCGCTGGGTTCTTCTGCATTTTATGCTTGCCGTGTAGGCAATGATGAATTAGGTCGCATTTATCTTGACGGCTTGAATGATGCTGGAATCATAACTTCACAAAAATCGATCAGCGAAGGTGTGACGGGAACATGTATGGTACTTGTCAGTGATGATTCAGAACGCACCATGCAGACCTATTTAGGCATCACTGCAGAACTTTCAGCACAACAAATGGATTTTGAACCTTTAAAAACAGCACAATGGCTCTATATTGAAGGTTATTTGTCCACCAGTGATACTGCTCGCTTAGCGGTCAAACAAGCACGTCAAATTGCACGCGAACACAATGTTAAAATCGCCCTTACCCTTTCCGACCCAGCAATGGTGCAATATGCTCGTCAAGGTTTAAACGAATTACTCGACGATGGCGTAGATCTGATTTTCTGTAATGAACAAGAAGCGATGCTGTATACAGAAACGGATACTGTCGAAGCTGCTTTGGCAAAGTTAAAAACCTTGAGCCGAGACGTCGTGATTACGTTAAGTGCAAAAGGCGCTTTAGTCTCCAATCAAGATCAACATTTTTATGTCCCTGGTCGTAAAGTCAATGCTGTTGATGCGAATGGTGCTGGCGATGCCTTTTCAGGCGCATTCCTATATGCGTTAAATTGTGGTGAAAATTTACAAACAGCAGCGCAACTTGCTATTCTTGTTTCTAGTGAGGTAGTGGCTAAATTTGGACCTCGTTTAGAAATTGCAGAATATGCGACTCTGCTCGAAACATTCAAAAAGGAATGTGCATAAATGGCTGAAAAAATTGCAATGACCGATGAAATTGAAGAGCGCAAAGCACGTGCCTTCGACACAATGACAGGTGATACAATTTTTATCACTCAACGGGATGGGGCTTTTTATGCCTATCAAAATGTGTGTCCACATCTTCAAACTGAGCTTGAGTTTCTTGAAAATCAATTTTTAGATCAAGATGGCGAATATATCCAGTGTTCAACACATGGCGCTTTGTTTGAAGTCGAAACAGGTGAATGTATTTTTGGACCATGCCTTGGTGATAAATTGGAAAAAGTGAATATTTCAGTTCATTCAGATGGTGGAATCTACATTGTAGATTAATAACCAAGGACAACTGCCATGCTGGAATTCTTATTTGAACATGAATTAATGCCCTTTCATTTGAGTGTTTTGGCGTTAATTTTACTTAGCATGGCAGAAACTTTTGGATATTATCTTGGTATCCGACCTAGTACGTTTCTTAAAAAAGTGTCTCCTGATTGGTTGATTGAATCCCCTCTTTTACAAGTAAAATTTTCAAAAGTTCTTATCTTCGTTTTTTTATTGCTTAACTTTAGTTTTGCAGGCTATTTTTTACAATTATCAATATTTGCCAGCAAACAAGAATTTGCTGCTTGGTATTATGTAATTTTACCTGCTTTGGTCATCGCAATTTTTTTTACTGTATTTATGATCCACTGTCTTGATCAAGTGATTAAACCCAAAATCACCACGAATCAAGTCGACTTACTCGGACGCCTTGCAACAGTATCAAGTGGCAATGCACGACCTGGATTTTCCGCACAAGCGCGTGTCCGTGATGAAAATGGTCAACTCCACTATGTCCAAGTCGAACCTGAGTTTGGGGAATTAGAGTTTCAATCACAAATCATCTTAATACGTTTCAGAAAATCACATTATATAGCCAAAAAAATTTCAACATCGAATCAGCTATTTAGTTCAGATCAATATTAGTTCAGCATCTATTTTTGTGATTAGGGTCTGTTGATTGATCATTCGCACCTTGTATGCGTAAAAAGCCTATCATTTTGCCCATTTTGAAATTTTGCTTTGAATACGCTTAAGATATGAATCGACTTGAGCTTGGCTTAACTTTTCAGCTTTGTAGATAGATAACATGTACAACTGTGAGTTTGGTGCACAGGTACCCAATAATGCAATTTTCAATATCCGTTTTAGTGGCTGCCACATAATCAGACGGTCAACCCACCATGGAGACCCCAGTGAAGTTATCGCCAGTGTATATCTTAAATGATTCAATTTAGGCTGAATCGCACCCAAATCAGATGAATGATTATAAGCAATACCTGGTGCCCAAACTCGATCAAACCAACCTTTAAGTATTGCAGGAAAACCAAACCACCATGTTGGAAAGACCAGAATTAAAGCTTCTACAGAAAGTAAATCATCTATCTTCTCTTTAACAGCTGTTTGATCAAATGCAGGACCGTAATAACTCAAACGTTCTTCATAGGTCAATGCAGGAGCAAAATCTACTGCATATAGATCTTCAACCACTACTTCATGACCATTGGCAATTAAACTAGCAATTGCTGTCTTTGCCATGCGATGGCATAAACTATCATTGATTGGATGCGCAATGACAACTAAGCATTTCATAAAATCCCCTCTTTTATCCCATAAATAATGATTAATTAGTTAGAATGAACAAAATTTAACCAACTTAGCATACATCAAAAACAAAAAGCAGAGCTTATATTTCATAATCAAATAAATGCGACCTCACATTTAAATCATCAGTTTTAAATTTTTTAATCAGGGCTAATAAAGCCTTATAACAATCAACAATTATTTTTTCTGATTCTCTAAACTCTGTTTCAATAAAAATAAAACATCGGAATTAAACCAACCATTTCGATCAGAATTATTTTTAATCAAGAATAATTCAAACCATTTTGGTTGGTTTAATAAAATCTAAACAATACCATTTTGGTTGGTTTTATTTTTATTAATTCTAAGTATTTTGATCAACTTTAAAATCATTATTTCTTAGTATATTTTTTAACACATTAAAATATTAAGTATTTGTTTTAATTAATTTTAATAATATATTTTTATTTTAAGTGTTTTATCTATTTATTTCTTGTTGCGTTTTGTTTAATAATATAAGCATATTTAAATAATAGGCTTAACGCATGAGCTTAAAACCTAATGATTTAAACCGTCGGCTAGTCAGAGAAATTGCAATCATATTAATAATTAAGATTGCACTTTTAATGACGATCAAACATATCTGGTTTGATGCACCGACTATTCCTAAAGATTTTGATAACCAAGTTGCTGAGCGTATTGCTGGCAGTCCTTCCCAAATCAAGGAGACACGTTGATGATTTCTGAAAGCGTGGTCGATCTTTCGCGGTTCCAATTTGCAATGACCGCGATGTATCACTTTATATTTGTACCTCTTACTCTCGGTCTGGCTTTTATTCTTGCCATTATGGAAACCACTTATGTGATTTCTGGTAAAGAAATTTACAAAGACATGACCAAATTCTGGGGCAAACTTTTCGGTATTAACTTTGCTCTAGGTGTAACCACTGGTCTGACTATGGAATTCCAGTTCGGTACAAACTGGGCGTACTACTCTCACTATGTTGGTGATATTTTTGGTGCGCCACTTGCCATTGAAGGATTGATGGCGTTCTTTTTAGAATCAACTTTCATTGGTTTATTCTTCTTTGGCTGGGATCGCCTTTCAAAAGTTCAACATTTAAGTGTGACATGGCTAGTTGCACTCGGTTCGAATTTATCTGCACTGTGGATTTTAGTTGCCAATGGTTGGATGCAAAATCCTGTCGGTTCAGAATTTAATTTTGAAACCATGCGTATGGAACTTGTAGATTTTGGCGCTTTGATTTTTAACCCTGTTGCTCAAGTAAAATTTGTTCATACTGTTTCAGCAGGTTATGTCACTGGGGCAATCTTTGTTTTAGCCATTTCGAGCTATTACTTATTGAAAAAACGTGATTTACCTTTTGCGCGTCGCTCTTTCGCCATCGCTGCAATTTTTGGTTTAGCATCAACACTTTCTG
Organism: Acinetobacter sp. B-6; assembly: GCF_056930735.1. Taxonomy (NCBI): domain Bacteria; kingdom Pseudomonadati; phylum Pseudomonadota; class Gammaproteobacteria; order Moraxellales; family Moraxellaceae; genus Acinetobacter; species Acinetobacter sp. B-6. The sequence goes on from NZ_JBXPBY010000002.1 coordinate 283,730, forward strand.
TAATTTTACTGGGTGACGAATCAGGTTATGAACTGGGTGATGTTCAAAAAACTAAACTGGCGGCAATTGAGTCTGAATGGGAAACTCACCCAGCTCCTGCACCGTTTACTTTGTTTGGTATTCCAAACCAAGAAGAGCAACGCACTGACTATGCGATAAAAATTCCATACGCAATGGGTATTATCGCAACACGCTCATTGGATAAAGAAGTAACGGGTCTTAAAGACTTGATGGTTCAACATGAAGCACGTATCCGTAACGGTATGGTGGCTTATAGTGAACTTGAAAAACTTCGTGCTGGTGACCGTTCGCCAGAACTTATGGCTTCTTTCAAAGAAAATCAAAAAGATTTAGGTTATGGCTTACTTCTTAAAAAATACACTGAAAATGTAACTGATGCATCTGAAGCACATATTCAGGCAGCAACGAAAGATACGATTCCTAACGTAACAGCATTGTTCTTTTCTTTCCGTGCAATGGTTGCTTCAGGTTTCTTAATGCTACTTCTATTTATCCTTGCAACTTTTGCAGTAGCAAAACGCAATGCTGAAAATAAACCATGGTTACTTAAATTTGCACTGTTTGCTTTACCGCTTCCTTGGATTGCAGCACAAACTGGCTGGTATGTCGCTGAAGGTGGTCGTCAACCTTGGACCATTGGTGAAGTACTACCTACACACCTATCTGCATCAAGTTTAAGCACTGGTGATGTATGGGGTTCAATCATTGCATTAGCTGCGTTCTATACTGTGCTGTTGATTATTGAAATGTATCTAATGATCAAGTTCTCACGTTTAGGACCAAGTTCTTTACATACAGGTAAATATCACTTTGAAAAACTTGAAGCTCAACAAGCTCAAGCTGGGGAGGCTCAATCATGATCGAATATGAACTTCTCAAAATTATCTGGTGGGTTTTGGTTGGTGTCTTACTGATCGGCTTTGCCCTCACTGATGGTTTCGATATGGGCTCAATGGCATTGATGCCATTTGTAGGTAAAACAGATGACGAGCGTCGTGCAGCAATTAACACGATTGCTCCACACTGGGAAGGCAACCAAGTTTGGTTTGTCACTGCCGGTGGTGCTCTCTTTGCAGCTTGGCCAATGGTTTATGCTACAGCATTTTCTGGTATGTATTGGGCACTGTTACTGGTCTTATTTGCATTATTCCTCAGACCCGTCGGTTTCGACTACCGTTCTAAACTTGAAAATACCAAATGGCGTAATTCATGGGATTGGGGTTTATGCATAGGGGGTGCTGTACCTGCACTGGTGTTCGGTGTTGCCTTTGGTAATATGTTCTTGGGTGTACCATTTACCTTAGATGAAACTGTACGATCAACCTATACAGGTAGTTTCTTTGCGCTACTCAATCCATTTGCTTTAGTTTGCGGTATTGTCAGTTTATCGATGCTTTGTGCACATGGTGGCGCTTGGTTAATGCTTCGTACAGATGGCGTATTACGTCAACGCTCTGCAAAAGCAACTCAACTCATGGGTACAATCTTTTTGGTCTGTTTCTTAGCTGTTGGTGCTTGGCTCTACTTTGGTGGAATCGAGGGTTATACCTTAGTCAAACCATTTGATACCAATGCTGTTGCAAACCCATTGGCAAAAGAAGTTTTGACTACAGGCAACCATGGTTGGATGAATAACTATTCAACTTACCCGATCACAATACTTGCCCCAGTTTCAGCAATCTTGGGAGGCATCCTGATCATCTTCGGTGCAGGAAAAAATAAAGCAGGTATGAGCTTTACTGGTTCGACTCTGGCTGTCACAGGTTCAATTTTAACTGCTGGTTTTGCACTGTTCCCCTTCTTAATGCCATCCAGTATCAATCCTACTGTAAGCTTGACCATGTGGGATGCTGTATCCAGTAAAAATACCCTAACAGTAATGACCGTTGTAGCTTCAATTTTTGTTCCAGTGATTTTAGCCTATACCACATGGTGCTATTACAAAATGTGGGGCGTCATTACCAACAAACATGTTCAAGAGAACTCACACAGCCTGTACTAAGGCTGTGTCTAAGCAAATAGGAGAATATTATGTGGTATTTCGCTTGGATTTTAGGGATCTTGATGGCATGCTTTGCAGGTGTCTTGAGTGCCCTTTATATCGAACATCATCAAGATTTGGATGAGGAATAAACCATGGCAGAGATCGCAATGACAACAAAAGAAAGGAAGCCGAACAAGTTTGCAATGGCCATTTCGTTTTTGATGGCATTGCCACTTGCAGCAGTATTACTCATCCACCCTGGTGCAATGCTTGATGCCAATGGACACTACAACCATAGTGCCCTAATGATGGTCATGATTGGCATTTCAGGTGGGTTTATACATGGTGTAGGATTTCTGCCACAGTTTTGGTTATGGAAATGGTTGTTTAGCCCTTATGTGGCATGGCCACTTATGTTGTGGGGCTATTACACTTGGTTCTTAACCTAATCTAAAAAACAATAAAACCCTGATTTATTCAGGGTTTTATTGTTTCATATCAACTCAAATCCTATCAGCTATGCTCTTTTTCATTTCAACTAAATGTAAACCCACAATGGGGATACCTACATTTGCACTTAAAGGATAATCATCAATGTGCCCTGTTGATTGATAACCACGCCGCTCATAATATGCAATCAGCTCATGACGAACACTGAGCACCCACATTACAAAATGCGTTAAATCAGGATGAATAGACAGCATCTGATCACGCACATAATGTTCTGCAAAATCAAGTGCCTTCTTACCAACCCCATGATTTTGCATTTTCGGTGCTATACAAAATGTGCCAATTTCGACTTGGATTGGATTAAATGTTAAACCTATACAGCCCACGATCTCTTCAGCGTGCTCAACAACAAATAATTTGAAATGATCATCTGCCAACATTTGTGCCAATTGTTCAGCATTGATTCGAGTGCCAGTGACCATTTCTACTTCACTGGTCCAACTATTTTCCTGTTGTTGCCGATAGGCTGAATTGATCAAATTAATCAATTTCTGAATATCTAAAATTTGTGCAGTTCTAAATTTAAGTGAGTGTTTCATTGAATTTTAGGTCTATCATTTTATTGTGAGCAAATGACTTTATAAAACCTAATGGCTATTTTGAAAAGCGGTTTTGAAGAGTAATCTTCAATCGTAGATTTGAATAGAAATATTAAGATCGGATATCTTCTTTAAACAAGAAAATAATTCCTTTAATCAATCAACTCTTAAAAAAAGACCATCGAGATGGTCTTTGATATTATCTAAAAAATTTCTACTGTCACAAGCGTCTGCGAAGTGTCAATTGACGCTATTGATCAGCCAACCAAGTCATAAACTTTTGACGTTCTGCTTTGCTTGCTTTTTGCCAAATTTGAATCAATTGTTGATCAGCAGCATTGCTATTGGTTACAGCTGGTACACTTTTTGGCGAAGCATTTGAAACAACTGCGTGAGATGGCGCGGTATATACTGGCGCAGGTTGATTCACAGGCGCTTTATTACTTGTGGTTAAATCAATCACACGCCCAAATACGCCAGAACCAAACCAAGGTTTTGCTTCAGTATTGGCACCTGTTTGTTGAACCACGAGTCGATTATGATTGTCTAAAATTGCAATCGTTGGCTGTTCTGCATATTTTTTTGCATCATCAAAGTTATTTGGAGCACCCACCAGAGCCAACTTATAATTTTGTCCATCTTTTAAATCAGCTGCTGTAATCGTAACCACACCTGATTTTAAAATATCGTGTTCACCATTTAAATGCTCAAAATATTGCTGATAACGTACACTCACAGCAGTCTGACCGGGATCAACTTGATACTCGTTCTTTTTACGAATCAAACCTGAATTGACTTCTTGATCATTCACAGCCAATACAACAATTTCTTCTGGCGCAGATAGCGTAACTGCTGCAAAAACTGACCCACTCAACATTAAACCCAATGCAGCAATTCCGTATTTAAATGCCATGTTGCTCTACTCTTATGTCAAAAATATGTAAAATTTATTGCACTATGCAATGTGGTGATGACAGTTTTATGACAACAACTGGCGTTTTATCATGAAGCTTAAATCATTGGTTTTTTATTTTTATTTATAGGATTCATTTTTTAGTCACCATATTGATCAAAAGCATCTGATTTGACAGAGATTTACCCGAAGTCTATGTCAACATAAAATCGATTTTTTCTTAAAATATTGAATCTTTATTTGACTTGTAAAATGGTAATTTTATCCTTGTGCAATTTATCACAACACTTTAAATGATCATACCGACCATATTTTTTAAAAGTGACAGTTTTCATTACAGTGATTTAAAAATCAGAACAATTTATCGTAAAAATACAATAGCACTATGGTGTATGTGAAATAACAATTGATTTTTGGCATCTACAGCATATGTCTGATCTTGTATTCATCTGAAATAATACCACTCATCTCTTTGTCTTAAAAAACCATGTCAAAGCTATATTGACTCTACTATAAGTAAACAGGAGCTTCGTGTACAAATATTCGAACAAAGAAGTTCATCATTCTAACAAAAACAACAGGGATATATTCACTATGGAACAGAAACCTACTCCTCGATATAAAGCGATATTAACGGCTTGTATCATCGGCATAGCTTCAATTTCAGCAACATCAATCACAACTCAAGTGGTGGCAGCAAACAGTAATGTAACTTCGATTACACCAGCCCAGCTTTCAAGTGTTGCCTATAGCATGAATGCCAATATGGCACAGCGTAATTTGACAACATCTGAAAGAACTCTGTATCAGCAATTGTATAATATCGCCAATAGCCAAAATTCATTATACAACCCATCTATTTTTTCAATCGTTCAGCAGTACGAAAATGTTCGCAGCAAAATCCGTCAACAATTTGCAGTCGTACAACAGTTGGCTGAGAATACCTACGGCACCCGTGCCCAACAGAAAGTTTTACTGGCAACCAATGCATTTATCTTGATGTATTACGATGCACTCAGTCGGAACAATCCCAAATTTTATTGGCCAAATCTAGGAGTCTTCGTCGCTAATGATGTACGTTCTACATATGCATTGAGCTATTCTTTATCCAATGCCTTAGATCCTTTGAATGTCAAAAACGGACAAAATATTGTCATTGCTGGAATGCCGATCCCAACATTGCAATCAACCATCGCTAAAGCCAATAATGAGTTAATTCAAGGACAAGCCAATGTGATGGCAGATATCGGTGGGCTAAGTGTCATGCATCAGCACTATGATTCAACAATTTTGGCACAACAGCTCAGTGGCTATGGTGTAAACCTGTCTCAAGCATTTAAATTACAGAAACTTGCAGATGAGGAAGCATTGCGATCTGGAATTTACTCATCACAGTTTAAAAAGCTCGCAACCAATGCTGCTATCAGTTTTGGTATACATGAACAGGAAAAAATTTTACAACCGATGTGGGACAAGCCTTTGATGCGAGACTTTGCCAACATCAACAATTTTATGCTGTCATTAAGCCTAGAGAATTTGGGCTTAAGGGGGGATATTTTTGTTGGGGTAAATAAATTTAAACTGATTTTTACACCTTATCTCATTATTCGTGCACCTTTTACAGCCACAAATCTCGCCAATTTACAGCATCGAATCGCTATTGCTCGTAATGGTTTCAACGTCTTAAACGAATGGAAACAAAATATCTTTTTTGCGCCGTGGATTCCGATTTATCAAGCACAAATTGGTCGAGGAGAAGGTTTGTACCAGCCAATAGGCGCGAGATAACAATTTATTCATTGTGCATAACATTACAATTTTTTCAAAGCGACTACATTTTGAGCACAATTCTTGCTTGTTTAAATGGGTGTATATCGCACAATAAAAATACTCAACAGAAAAGAGGTGCAACATGATTTTTAAAGACCATATTGTCCGTGTTGAAAATATCAAGACGATGCAAATGCTGAATAATGCAAAAATAGATCATCAAGTGATTGCATTGTTTATGACCTGTGAAGGTATTCCTTTATCCACAGAAGACGTCAGCTGTATTTTAAGACAGTATGATTGCCTAGGACAGCACAAAGTTTCAGCCCAAAAGGCGAAAGCTTTGTTGCAGGCTAAAATGGAGCATTTTGAGGACTCAAAATTACCTTGCCCTGCTGCTTATTAGTTTATATCAGTATGAACGTCGCACTTTAACCCAACTTTTAGTGGCAAATAGAATTCAGCTTGTATTTGCCACTTTCATTAAAAACCGTTTAATACTGACAACCTCAATACTGTTATTTTTGCAAAGTGATGGTGAATATTTGGTTTTCAATATGATAATGTAAGCCTGATTGCTGCATTTTTTCCTCTAATAATTCAGAATGGTCAATACATTTCAAAGCGACTCGTTGACCAATATAACGATTTTCGATTGAATTAATTTGAATCTGTCGAACTGCCCTCAGTGGAAAAATACCATAACGACATTCAATGTAATTTGGTGTTGGGAAAATTAAAAAATGATCCCATACTGATACTTCTAATGTATCAATCAGTTGAATGCGATAATTAAGATTTAATCTTTCAATCTCATTGAAAAGCAATACGATTGCATCAATCATCATCAGATATGAATATTTTATAAAACATTCATTTTAAGCAATCAGCTTTCCTCAATATAGATGTGTATAATGAAAAATCCTCAATAATTTTGTATTTAGCCCTATATGCTTCAAATTCTACAGAAACAGCTTGATGAAAGTACATTTTGCCCACTGTGTCAGGCAAGTATGTATTATGTCGAGGCTGAGGAGTTTGAAAAAGACGTTCACTTCCATCAGTGCAGTCATTGTCATCATCAAGTGTTCCTCAATAATCAAGGCAACTGTCATTGCGAAACGTGTCAAAATAAACGACGTAAATTGATTAAAGAAACGCGCCTGCAAGAAACAAGAAAACTCAAAAGAAAAGATGATTTTGAATTGGGCTTAGATCAACTCAGCTTTTTACATAAGTTATTTTTATTGAGTATTTTAGACAATCAAGTACATGAAAATAGCCAACATCAAGAGTTTATTGATTGGGAAATCATTAAATATCATTCAATTACACCCAACTATTATTTTCAAAGTCAACTTCTCAATCAGTTGATTAAAGAAAACGTTCTTGTGCCAAAAGATTTTAGTGATGATGCACATCAATACTATATCAATGTCCGTTTAGATGGTTATTCCGAACCCAGCCTCTTTAGCATTACCACACAACTTCGCCATTGGTTTTATGAAAATTTAAGCCAAGGAATACCATTCAGACATTCAGAAGAAGTCAAAAATACACTCTACGTGTTGTTATATCAAGAAATCGTACAATTTACTCAACATTATTGTCGTACTTGGGGAATTCAAATTTCGGGCAATAAGAACTTCCAAACATTTTGTTATCGACTACTTGATGTTTTGGCTGTAGGGCAAATTTTCTATTTGATTCAGACCGCTTTGGAATATTTATATCAGAAAAAAGCCTTGCAAGTCCGAAATGAAAATTTTATTAACACCAATATTCTAAAAAAAACCGTTCAGCAATATCGTGAACGTGCTGTCGCAGAAAAATGGGAAACATCGACGCTACCTCGCCCACCCAACATCCCTTTAAGTCGCATGAGTGAAATTCTGTTTTACCATTTTTTAGGCTACGATGAAGGAATTTTCTTCCAACCAGTGTGGAAGTCTTGGAAAAAGATTGAACCGCGCTTAAACTTTTATTCACAAAAACGCTGTATGTACTGTGGTTCAAATGAACTCACTGTTGAATATGATGCACAAAATTACGTGACATTGCTCTGTCGAAACTGCAAGCATCAAGATCACTACTTTACTCAGTAAGGACTTTATATGAATCATCCTGAAAATATTACCCATTCTCAAACGGATCAACTTCATATCCAGACTGATGTTATCTTACAGAAAGTTGTGGATGCTTGGACAGAATTACAAACCCAACAACCGTTGGTACACTGCATTACCAACAGCGTTGCAGCCAATTACGCAGCCAATATTTTATTGGCGGCTGGTGCATCACCGGCGATGATTGATAATCCCTTTGAAGCAGAAAGTTTTGCCTCTATTGCAGCGGCATTGAGTATTAATCTTGGAACACCAACATCTGAACAAATGCAAGCCATGCAAATTTCAGCACAGACTGTTGCAAATAAAAATACACCTTGGGTACTTGATCCTGTGGGTTATGGTCCATTTCTAAAATGGCGTAGTGAAATGGTCGATCAATTGGTTTTACTTCATCCGACTATTATTCGTGGCAATGCATCTGAGATCAGTGCGCTCGCAGGCAACCAAGTTGAATCCAAGGGTGTTGATAGTGCAGTGTCAAGTAATGAGGTTTATTTACAAGCTCAAGCGCTGTTAAATCATTGTGAATGTGTCGCAATTTCTGGTGAATCTGATTTCGTCCTTTCAAAAGAACTTCATCATGTGATTCAAATTAATGGGGGAAGTTTTTTACAGCCTAAAGTTACGGCGACAGGTTGTGCTTTAGGTGCTTTAATTGCGGCATATAGTGCTGTGACCACTCCAGCAATTGCCACTATTTCTGCACATATTCACTTTGCCATTGCTGGAAAATTGGCTTTTGAAAAAGCCTCGGCTGTGGGGAGTTTTAATGTGGCGTTCCTCGATGAAATTTACCAAATGAGTGCCAATAAAATTTGGGAATACAGTGATATTCAAGTATTAGGTCTCTAAATTAATCTGAAATTGATTAAAGGATAATACTGAACAGCATTTAGAAGATTAAATTGCATATTAGTCTAGGTTTGATCAGCAACCATTTATTTTGTTTGGGAAAAAACTGCAACTTAAAACTTTCATGACTTTGTCGTGCTTAAATTGCAGAACTTGCCACAATTTTGCAATCAAACTTTACCAAAGAGCATGGACTATATCATTTCAATGGCTATTTATCAGATGATCGTTTTCTTTATTTTAGGTGCTGGTTAATTCTTACAGGAAAGGAATTTTTTGAGGGCACATTGCATGAGATTGAAAACTTCGTCAGTTGTACTGTTTGAATAAATTGCTCAATTAAAGCGTGAATAAAAAATGGGGCTTATCGTTAAGCCCCATGATTGATCATTTTTTTACAAATACTTTCTTATAAATTTCTCTCGGCATTTCAGCAAATTCCACACAGAGCTGAATTTCCAGACCTTGAGCTGAATAGTCTTGAAACGACTGTAAAAATTGTGACAGATTTTCCGTCATTAAATTTTTTTGTTCTTCACTGCGTCCGCTTAAACCTTGTAAACGAACAAAGATGAATGCTTGTTGATTGTCTCCAAAACCGATCAGATAATCTGAAACTGATTGAATACGCGACTTAATATCATGTGCATCGCTGACTAAGCCCGTATCAAACAAAGCATGATTTAAACCCAACATCAATTTCTTTTGATCTAAATTCTGAATATTGTCTGAATAATCAATAAACATTTGTGGCATCGTGTTAACCATATGAAAATATTATAGATTAGTATTGAGTATAACATCCCTACTCTAGAAACTGTAAAATTAACGCAAATTTATAACTTTAGTTGTATATACTTCATTAAAAAATAAGCAAAAATTTAGATATAGTACTATTATCAAAGCATTGGTTATCAAATTTTTGCTTAGAATTCTCCACTCCCAAAATCTTGTTGAATGTAACTTTCTGATCGTTGCATCATATCCATTAATTTTTATATCACTACCACGACGTATACACGACCTCATAACCAAGGCAGGTATACTGAACGAAAAAATAAATTTAGCGCCATAATAACTTCGGAATAAAATGACATTTCTCATCTAACCAACATAATTTTTCTTGAGTTTCCAATCGATCATGAAGTCCCATTAAATGTAAAACATAACGGTCTAAATCACTGGCATCGATAGGTCTTTGGCTACTTATTCCCTTTTTCGGCATTTGATCATACCAAATCAGGATTGGTACACGATAACCTGCTTCTGTATCCGAACTATGACCTGCATAATTGAGTTTATGACCCACTTGATTTCCATGATCAGACAAAAAAGTAAAAGATCTAAAATCAGCCCTTTTGGACAAAAGCAAATCAAACAGTTTAGAAACAATCCAATCTTGATAAAGGATACTATTATCGTATTCATTACGTTTTAACTGAATAAAATGATTGATTTTATTTTGCTCTAGCGTCCTTTCAACCTCATCATTTGTCGCATCATTAAATTTAGAAAACTGTTCAGGATAACGTAACTTATAATTTGGGTGTGAACCAATCAGATGTAGAATAATGAGCTTACGAGGCGTTGGATCATCTAACGCAGCTTTATAAGCTGGAAGAATATTTTCATCCAATGAACGACTGCTCCGACCGGACTGTTTATTGATAAAAACCACTGCGTCGGCATAGTTTGCAAATAATGATGAGATATAAACATCATCTTGATTACTGATCCAATACACCTTGAATCCTGCAGCTTTTGCATAGCCCATAATATTTTCTGGTGCTTGGTCATCCATCGCATTGCGTGTGCCATCATTAAATAAATAACGTAGCGATTGAATGGTAGAAGATGCAGGCGAATAACCTCGACAAAATACTTTGAACTGCCCACTACGTTTGCTTAACTCAGGTGTTGTATTTCGAGGATAACCACATAAGCCAAAATTAAAACTGGTAATACTGTCTGTTAAAACCACTGTATGGGTTTGCTGTTCAGCAAACGGTTTACGTCTATCCAATCTTTTTTTTGCATTGAACGTCCAAGTTTGATGTATATGATGGTGTTGTGAAACACGTGACTGAAAATCTTTAATTTTGCCATAATATCCAAACCAATAAGCAAGTGGATGCAAAGCAAAAGAAGGTTTTAGCACATAACTGACCACACACAGTAATATCAAAAACCCGAGGATTGAGCGCCCGACGACACGCATTGGATAAATATGAAGATGTGGCTGATCAAAATATTTAAATAAGACTAAAAAATATAATCCCAATGTGGTTAAAAAACACAACAGCAAAAGCCCAAACAATCCTGCATGTTGTTGCATGAACTCTAAACTTTCATTGAATGTGGTATTTGCAATCGACTCAACAATTAAATAGCCTTCTGCATCACTGTTAAATAACCACCAGCTCAGTGAAAGTAAGGTAGTATGCAAGAAAAAAATAAACCACCAAAGTATCGCGGATATTTTCCAAACCAGTTTTGACTTGCTACTCGCTTGGAAGCATAACCAAACACCTGGCATTGCTAAAAATGCCAAACGTAAACTATCTGCCCAGCTTCCAGCAAAGCCCAATGTGAAAAAGACAATCAAGACAGGCAAAAGCAAATAAAATGCAAAAAACCATCGTTGTATATCTATCGGCAGTTGATTAAATCGGCGCATAGCACTTAAACGCTTTAAACTTTGAAAAAGTAATGTTGAACGAGAGCAGCAACACCAATCGTTAAGAATACCAGTGCACCAATTTTATGAATCAATGAAATTGGAAGTTTTTCTGCAAGTTTGTTGCCGATAAATACTGCTGGTGCATTCACCAACATGATTCCCAAAGTGGTTCCAACTGTCACCCAGCCGATACTGTCAAAACGAGCAGCTAAAGCAACTGTTGCAATTTGGGTTTTATCCCCAATTTCTGCCAAAAAGAACAGCACAAATGTTGCACCAAATACACCATATTTTTGCCATTTATTGATACTTTCGGATTCATCCCCTAATTCATCAGGAATAAGCATCCATATCGCCATCCCAATAAATCCTAATGAAACAATCCATAACAGTACAGTTGGACTCAATACCGTGGTGATCCACTGACCCAATATGGCTGAAACACCATGATTGACAAGTGTGGCTAAAAAAATCGCCAATAGAATGGGAATGGGTTTTCGAAATCGTGCAGACAGAAGCAGAGCTAAAAGTTGAGTTTTGTCACCGATTTCAGATAAGGCAACAACAGCAAGAGAGATAAGGAAAGCAGACATCATAATACTTTTCTCTGGCTAGCAATAATTACCAATGATTTATAACTCTAGCTAGCCAAAGCAGAGTAACAAATCAAAGGTCTTGCCAACAAAAAGAAATTATGATCAAAAAGATCTTTTGGTTCTTTGCTATGATGACCATGCCCATTTGAGCAATTATGTTGACCATCACCTTTTTACCCGAGGTAAAAAGCGGCTACTCCCCAATGAAGTTGAGTTATCATAAAGAATACTTGAGCAATTTTCAAACATAATTTTGCGATATCAAAATTTCACATTTGATCTAGCATTGCGAGCCTGCAATAGTACGTTTTTACTCGATCTGTACAACTTATAGCATCTGAGATGCAACGCTAGAGTGATGATCAATTCTAAATTTTCATAATCATCAAATTGTTCAAAAGAAACACTTCAATCTATTGATGTTCGTGCATGATAAAATCATCACAACTGAAAGCTGAAATTATAGTTCTTCATATGCTTATATTCTGGGAATATTGCAATATACCAATAGAGTAATTTTTCTCAACCTTATTCATACTTCCACCATTAGAAGGATTTTTATTCGACAAACAGTAGGGCTAAACGCACTTGGTCATATCCCATTTTAGGGCTGGTCAACTCTACGATTGGGCGTAATTTTATCGCACCATCATCATTAAAATGACTTGGATCTTGCCGTTTCATTAATTTTTTATAAATTGTCCGTATTTTCTCGACCACCTCTTCACCCGGATTAGCAACAGAAATATCAAGCCCTTGTTCCTTATGCAGTCTCGCCAAATGATTGATGATTGTTGCTGGGGTTAAACCTCGCTCAATGGCAATATCTTGAATTTCGTAGCCACTTTCAAACAACTCACGCGTTTCGTCCAATGTGGCTGAAGCATAGTTGGCTTTACCGTTATTACGCGCCAATTTTTTTTCATTGCGTTCTATTTCAGTGGCGTTCAATGTCCCACCACAATGGCGAATAAAAGCATTATGTTGGGGTGTTAAGTCAACCTCCGCATAGTGCTGTTCAGCTTCACTGGAAAGCTCTTGAAAACGACGATCTGCTTTGATTGCCAAACTATCAAGTTCTAATGCTTGATCGTTGAAGCCAAGCAATCTAAGCCCCTCAATTGATTTTAACCGTGACAAAGCAACATAACCTTGCCCTTTTTCAAAAGTATGACTCAAATTAATTTCAGCAGCTTCTAAGGTCATGCCTTGTGATTTATGAATAGTAATTGCCCACGCCAAACGCAATGGAACTTGTTGTAAACTGGCAATCGTTTTACCGCCTTCATTGTCCACTGACCAAGTTTCAGGAGCGACCAATAAAGTTGTTCCATCGGTCATTTTCACCTTGGGCAACATCCCCATTTCATCATCTTCTTCAAAACCAATCACTTCACCTAAACTGCCGTTGATATATCCCATGTCAAAATTATTTTTAACAAACATCACTTTGGCATGTTTTTTTAATGTCAGTTCTTCAGGCGCACGAACTGAGGATTTTAATGTTTCTATCAGCTTTTCGTTCCCATCTGTCACTGCAACAAATTGATGATCATCACCCTCAATTGCATTTAAATGCTGAAAATTGATGCTATCCACATCCATGTTGTGCGTATATAAACGGGTGAACGTTTCACCTATATCTTGATGACGCGTATTTTGTAAGGCTTGAATATGTTGTGGCTGAATATTCTGTGCACGAATTGCATTGAGAATATCATTGAGTGCAGAATCATCTTGACGATGCTGTTCAGTCAAATAACAAACCCGAAATTTTGCCTCAACCCATGCATTAGACATAAAACAAAATTTATCACGATTCAGCTCATTATTTTTTCCTACAGGCGGAAGCTGAAAGAAGTCGCCGGCAGCAATCACTTGAATTCCACCAAAAGCATCATCAGATTCTTTAAAATATTTCAAAACTTGATTGACCAAATTTAACTGTTTGGCATGTAACATTGAAATTTCATCAATAATCAATACTTGAGCATTTTCCAGATGCTCTTTGAGATATTTACGCTCTTTCATCCGCTTCAAATCATCGTCTGAAAGCGTATCTTTAATGCCGATACCAGCCCATGTATGAATGGTCATTCCATTCATATGCGTCGCCGCAATTCCTGTAGAGGCTGTAATTGCGACAGGTACTTTACGGACTTTTAAATAATTGATGTATTGATTCAACGTATAGGTTTTTCCTGCACCAGCAGAGCCAGTCAAAAAGACATTTTCACCCGCTTTCATGAGTTTGAGTGCAGTTTCTTGTTTCATAACAGCCTTGAATTACCTTAACAGGATGGGACGGCTATAGCCTAACGATTTTTAATTAAAAAGTTAAGCCAAAAATAGCTTAGAAAAAAGAATAGACCCTGTTGACGATGTTTATAAGTTACCGAGTTCTTCATTCGGTTGAATACTACTTTTCCATTTTAAATGTTGATTCACATTTTCGATAAATGCCAGTGCCTTGCTTATATAAGATTGATCTGGAATATGATTATTAGGCAAGCGAAGTTGATCAAAGCTCAACTGCCCTAATTTATAGTAACAACCTAAAGTCATGACTTGATTGGGTTCAGCTATATTTGACATATGGAATGCTGCATATTCACGCTCCACTATTCTTGTGCTGTAGGAGACAGCTAAACAATGTTTGAAAACGACTGACTCTTGAGTAATTCGTTGTAGACTGTTGAGTTCCTCATAACACCAATCTTCAAAATAAATCTTTTGCATCGGCGCAATGCGATCCCACGAATCCACAGTAATTTTTTCTTTGAGTTTCGACATTGTCGTAACAAGATCATTGTGCAAATGCCATCGCTTCGCTTGTTGATAAAGACCAGACCAAGTCACATTACGTTCGATTTCATGATGTGTATTAAATAAATGCATCACATAGTCCAGAACAAAGCTGTCATAAATACTATAATGCGGCATTCGATCGGAATTGATATGTTTAAACTTCTTACGAAAATCATCTACCTGAATATTATGTTCGCGCATTTGAATAAAAAAATCAGGATGTTGCTGCAACTGAGGATCGATGAATCTGATTAATGGCGCAGGTAATTGATTGGCAATATGCTGAACAAACAACATAAATGCC
This sequence comes from Acinetobacter sp. B-6, assembly GCF_056930735.1. NCBI lineage: Bacteria > Pseudomonadati > Pseudomonadota > Gammaproteobacteria > Moraxellales > Moraxellaceae > Acinetobacter > Acinetobacter sp. B-6. The sequence goes on from NZ_JBXPBY010000002.1 coordinate 298,836, forward strand.
TGAACAACACGACTGATTTTGACAAATATTTTCCTATAGGATTGGGCTTGATCACCAAGGATCAATGTAGCGAAATCCAACCATTCTTCGATATATAAATAAGAATTTGAAATCAACTTTTGCTGTGATTTATGTTCACTGACCGATTCTATAAAACGGTAGCGGCTATTTTTGGGATGATTTTGCCATTCATTTGTAATGGCAAATGAATGACATTCTATTAAGAATAACCGTGCAGCACTATTTTTAAAATATTTTAATACAGCCAATATTACTTCAGGAGAGATTTTTGAAGTATCAATGAGACTTAATACCGTGATTGTCACTCTAACGTTTACATCTGTAATATGCCGACTAATCCAATCATTAACCTGTTCATTTTGTTTATACAGCCAATTCACAGTACGTTTTAAAGCAAATATCGGCAATTTTACAAGTTGATCCAACTCCCAATATTCATCCTCTGCCTGCAAAAAATGTTGTTTACTCAATAAGTCCTGATACTGCCAAAAACCACGTTTCATATGCTTGGCATATGCCAACATTTGTGGAAACTCTTGTGCATGTTTCGACAATAATTGATAACTTGTAAAATATTGCTCAATCTCGCACAAACGTAATGACTCGGGGTGAAAGACTTTAAAAATCCGAAAAAAATGTTTGGGTAGGAACTGGTCTAATGCAAAAATAGCCTGATGGAATTTTGGAATAAATTGCTGGATAGATAAGAACGTTTGCCCCAAGACAGAATTAATCAGCAATAAATGCTTAATATTAATTTCCACACTTAACGGAATAGCTTTACCATATTGAGCAAAATCAGAAATATAAGCATGATCAAAATAGTTATAATGGATTAAAATTCGATCAATCTGCTCAGCATCTGCTTGATTGATATTATACAAATACTGCTCTACTCTGTTTTCACCATCAATCCAATCAAAGATCTGCTCAATCAATGTTTGACGAAGAATTTGTGCTTTGGTTTTTAAATCAGTGGGATGAATTTCATCATAAGATTTGGTATAAAAAAATACCTCTTGCGACACATATTGAATCAGTCGCTTAGGATAATGCGGTGACTCAGATAAATGTGCCAGCTTATCCTGATCAAACTCAAAAGACAGCCCTGCTGTCTCATCAAATTTAATCTGCAATAATTGGTTGGCTATACCGAGTTTGTGCTGTGCATGATCAAATTGGAAAAAGTTATCTGCATTCACCGCTTTTAAATAGTGAAGCTGATCAAGATAAATACGCTCTAAGCTTGCTGAAACTTGAATTAATTCTTGTGCAGCAAGTTGGTGTCTGTTTGGCAGCTGATCTTGAACTGTCTGCACCATAATCTGCTTAATCCATCTCTTTAAAATTCTATCGAGTTGAATATTCTATGCGAACCATTTAACAAAACAAATCGTATTAGATTATCTTTTGCAAAAGTTTGTTAAGTCTCTGTGGAGAATTTCACAAACGATTTACATTGTGGGTTTAAACGAAATTGGCTCTGCTATTTTGAACAGCAGAACCCTTTCAAGCAACAGTGGCAATTCTGACAGAATATCAAATTACATGTTTACAGTTTCATTAAGAATGTACTGGTTTGATTCCCATACGATCCTCAATCAAATCGTAACACCATTGGAAAATAAAGGTATAGATTAAAATACATGTAGTCATGCCTAAGTCCAATAGGACCGCCTGCCACAATGTCATATCCATTGCATAAGCAACCATTGGAATAGTCGCCAACATCAAGCCACCTTCGAAACCAATGGCATGTAGGATACGCACGCCAATAGTACGTTTAAGCTTTCTTTTATGCTCAAATTTCTCGAAGAAATGGTTAAAAATCATATTCCAAACTACAGATGTCACAGCCATAGCCACACCCAATACACCTGTAACTTCCATTGGAACTTCAAAAATAAAACTCAATGCAATCGCTATGATCACCAATAGGATGATTTCATAGCTCAATGCATGAATGATCCTTCTTTTGGAAATCATCATTTAAAACTACTCTTTTTGTTTCGACTGTTGCATTATATTTTTATAATATTGATCAATCGAGTCAGATTCTTTCAATTTTATTGAAAGATTAACTTTATTCTCTTTGCGATATTTCTTTCATTTTCACATGATCTCATTTACTAATGGCGGTCCAATATGAATATCAATCAAGAACAGTTGATGATTTTTAAAACAGTCATGGAAACGGGTTCTTTTTCTGCTGCCTCAAGACAGCTTGGAAAAGTTCCATCTGCGGTCAGCATGTCGATCGCCAACTTAGAAATTGATTTAAATCTTAAACTTTTTAAACGGGTCGGACGCGAACCTATACCAACATCACAGGCACAGCTTCTATATGAAAAAACCGAACAACTTCTAATTGAAATGAATCAATGGAAACAACAAGCAATTGCCCTCAGCGAAGGTTTGGAATCCTCACTGAATATTGTGGTGGTTTCAGAGTTGGTACATACCGATTGGACCGAATATATTGCATTGCTTGCCCAACAGTTTCCAAGTTTACAAATCAACATTTTTTCTGCACCACAAGAAGATGCACTTAAAATGCTTATGAATCAGACAGCGCAATTGGCGTTGATGTTTGAACGTGAAATGTTAGAAAGCCGCGAACAATTTGTTGAGTTAAAAAAAGAAGCTTTAGTGCCTGTATCTGCAATCAATCACCCTCTATCTGCCCACTCAAAAGTAAGTTTTGAACAAATATTGCAATCCAGACAAATTGTTGTCGCCAGCCGAGATCGCACGATTAAACCCGAGTTACTCTATTCTAAAAATTACTGGCGTACTGACAATCATCACTCAGCTTGTTCGCTGATCTTAAAAGAATTAGGTTGGGGAGTACTTCCCTTAGAAATGTTTAATGAAAACCCAGAGCTCAAACATAAGTTAAAAATACTTGATTTGCTCGATTTCACACCAAAATTTGAATATTTTGTTGATTTGGTTTGGAGTCGTGAGAGTAATTTAGGTTCAGCTGCTCGTTTTTTGATTAATCACATTCGAAATCAAAGAATTCATACAAAATAATATGTCTTTCAGTACATTTTCCTATTTTGCTGAAATGGCATTGTGTTATAACTAAATCACAAATATTTTAACTAAGAAATAACCGGTAATGACTCAATCTGCATTAGACCAATTAAAACGCTTAACCACTATTGTTGCTGATACAGGTGATTTAAACGCTATTCAACAATTTCGCCCGCTAGATGCAACGACTAACCCTTCACTGATTACAGCTGCCGCTCAACAGCCTGAAAGTCGCACCTTGATTGAAGATGCTTATGCACAAGCTAAACAAGAAGGCTATGCACTTGATGAACTAGTCGAACGCACCATTGATATTCTGACAGTAAAACTCGGTGTAGAAATTTTAAATCTTGTTGAAGGACGAGTTTCTACGGAAGTTGATGCGGCACTTTCTTACAATACCGAAGAAACAATTGCGAAAGCCAAAGAACTATTGGCGCTGTATCAAAGCTACGGAATCAATCAAGATCGAATTTTGATTAAAATTGCATCTACTTGGGAAGGTATTCAGGCGGCTAAAGCACTTGAAGCAGAAGGCATTCATTGTAACCTGACTTTATTATTTGGTTTACATCAAGCCAAAGCATGTGCTGACGCTAAAGTCACGCTGATCTCTCCATTTGTTGGGCGTATTTTAGATTGGTATAAAAAAGCTGAAAATGTTGACAGCTACCCGATTGATAAAGATCCGGGTGTACGCTCTGTCAAACAGATTTATCACTACTACAAACAGAACCAAATTAAAACAGAAGTTATGGGCGCAAGCTTCCGTAGCGTAGACCAAGTTCTAGGACTTGCTGGTTGTGATTTACTGACTGTTGCTCCCGCACTGCTTGAAAAACTGGAAAATGATCAACGTACAGTAAGCGCTCAGTTGAACCATGAACAATCACATCAAGATCAACCGCATCAAGAAATTTCTAAAGCTGAATTTAAACAGCAACTTGAAACAGATTTGATGGCATTCCAATTATTACAAAGTGGAATTGATGGCTTTATTAAAGCCCGTGAACAATTGGCTTTATTATTACGCCAATCCTTTGGGCTTGAAACTGATTTTATTGATTGATTTTCAATCATTCACTATGTTTAAAATGCACTAAAATTGCTCACATTCTAAAGCCGAGTTTGTTATCATAAGCACTCGGCTTTTTTATTCGCTTTTCTTAAACTGTGAGAATATTGTGTTTGGTATTACGGATGTCGTGACATACATATTAGGGACAATTTTTATCGTCATTCTCCCGGGTCCAAACTCGCTCTATGTGATGTCCATTGCGTCGAGATTTGGGATTAAAATAGGCTATATCGGCGCGTTTGGTGTTTTTACTGGTGATTTAATCCTGATCCTTTGTACCGTATTGGGTGCTGCATCCTTATTACATGCCTTTCCTTGGCTATTTGTAATTCTTAAAGTGGTCGGCGCAACTTATTTGTCTTATCTAGGAATTCGCTTATTAATCGCCAGTGTTAAAACTTGGCGTAGCACACCACAAACGATTCAATCAGATGCTCTCTCATCAACCACGACTGAACAATTTCATCCTTTTCGTACAGCATTGACAATCAGCTTGTTAAATCCGAAAGCGATTTTATTTTATTTGTCTTTTTTTGTGCAATTTGTTGACCCAGATTATCCTTACCCAGCACTAAGTTTTGCTGCTCTTTCTGTGATTCTACAAATCATTAGCATGAGTTATTTAACCATTTTAATTTTTTCTGGGGTTAAACTCGCAACCTTCTTTAACACCCGCTATAAAGTTGCGGCAGGATGTGTTGCAGCGGTTGGTATATTGTTTTGCGCCTTCGGTATAAAGCTCGCAGTTTCAACCATGTAAAAGCATATAATGTGTTGGGTACGCTTAAATTTAAAGCGTCTTCCACATTTGGGGGTATACAGCTTCGAAGGTTAAAATTGAGCATTACTTTGTTTATAATGCAATAATGGGGTTAAACAAAAAAAAGTAGTTAAGCAAAGTGAAGCATCACCTAAGTCAGGATCAAGTAATGTTAATGTGTAGAATTGCTTGATCATAAAAAACTTGAATTATCCAGCAATGATAATAAATTCAATTTTTCTATTTGCTTTTGATATTAAATTCTAATTAACGCTGTCAGCTTTAAAATGATCCATGTATGATGGATGCATTTTCAACCATTCAATCAAATTTAAAAGCAAGGGATCATGCAAAAGCTTCTCCAAGACTTCTCAGTACCTGCCGTATTTGCAGGCTTTATTACTTTCCTTATCGGTATCAGTGTTTCAGCTGTTTTAGTGATCCAAGCTGCACAATTACTTGGCGCGAATCCAGAACAAATTACCTCTTGGTTTTGGGCATTAGGTCTAGGTATTGGTCTCTCAGGTTTAATTCTGTCTTGGAAATTTAAATATCCTGTTGCAACCTCATGGTCTACTGCTGCACTTGCATTAATCATAGCAACAGCAAGTGGTTATTCACTTTATGAAGCAATTGGCGCTTTTTTAGTATCAGGTTTGCTTACAGCTGTGCTTGGATTTTCAGGTATTTTTGAAAAAATCATCAATTATATTCCACAAAGTCTGACCAGTGCGATGTTGGCTGGAGTATTGCTAAAATTTGGAATTGCCTTATTTGCCAGCATGCAAAATGACTGGGCTTTTATCCTCAGTTTATTGGCTGTGTATGTGATTACAAAACGTTTATGGGCACGTTATTGCATTGTCATCACAGTGATTGCAGGGATTATCATCTGCCCATTCTTTATGGAGTTTCATGTTCCAACCTTACATTGGGGATTAGCAAAACCTGTATGGATGATGCCTGAATTCACATGGTCAGCAATTTTAGGGCTAGCGCTACCACTATTTGTGATCAATATGGCATCTCAATACTTACCTGGGATAGCGATGATTAAAAGTTATGGCTATCAACCGCATGTCAATCAGTTAATAGGTTGGACTGGAACCGCTCAAACATTACTTTCACCTTTTGGCTGCTATACCGTGAATATTGCTGCAATCAGTGCCGCAGTAAGCCTAGATGATCAAGTACATCCCGATCCATCTAAACGTTATATTGCTGGTATGAGTTGTGGATTTTTCTATATTTTAATGGGCTTGTTTGCTGCTACCTTAACCAGCTTATTGATGTCTTTCCCGCACTTATTTATCGTTGCTTTAGCAGGTATTGCTCTATTTGGTACGATCAGCCACAACATTGCGATTGCATTCCATGAAGTTAAAGACCGAGAAGCTGCATTACTGACCTTTCTCTTTAGTGCCTCAGGAATACAATTTTTCGGTATAGGTTCTGCTTTTTGGGGACTTTTATTTGGTTTTGCCGTTTCGTTTATCTTAAATTTTAGAATCAGAAAATAATCAAACCCGATAAGGTGAGTTGCTTGACTTACCTTATCTAAAATTTAACTGAATAAATATATTCACACCTCTACTGTTGAAAACAATAACTAATCATATTGAGCAGGGGTATATGAGTAAAAACAAAACACTGCTTTGTTTACAGCGCAAGAATAATGTTCAACAAAAAAAAATGGGTGATGTAATGTGAAGCACCGCATACGCAAATCGATTTAAACTTTAGATGTAATGCGTCGCATTGCAAGTTTTATATCATCAAAAAATAGACTCATCACATTAATTTATTGATCTAAAAATTATATTTATGTATGTTTTTTTAGCATATTGACTGTAAAAACACCAATACAAAGAAAGGGAATTTTAGCTAAAAAAAAAAGCTTACCCTAGGATGGATAAGCTCGAAACTTGAAACAACAATAGAAACTTCAAAAAAGAATCTGGTGCAGATTATAGTGATGAATAATTACTCAAACCAATATTTAAAAAAACTTAGTGAATAGTTTTTCTTACAAAATAAAAATTAAACTGTTCACAATTGTAAAAAATTAACACTAAACACATCACGCTTTTTAAGCATAAAAATATATAACAATCATCAAACTTTCCAAACTTAAGACTAAAGTATTAGATTTCTGGATAGTTACCTGTACCCTCAGGCCAAGGTGTTAACAGTTCAAACCCTGTTTCTGTCACAGCAACCATATGTTCCCACTGTGCAGATAAAGATTTATCTGCTGTCACAACAGTCCAACCATCTTTTAATTCTTTGACACTGGCTTTACCCGCATTAATCATAGGTTCAATGGTAAATACCATGCCTTGTTTAAGCACTAGCCCCTGTCCTGGTTTTCCATAATGCAATACATTGGGCTGTTCATGATAAATTTTACCAATGCCGTGACCACAATATTCACGAACAATACTATAGCCTTCACGTTGACCTACACTTTGGATGGCATGCCCAATGTCTCCAAGTGTTGCACCGGGTTTTACAGCATGAATACCTGCAACCATTGCCTCATATGTAGTTTCTACTAATTTTTTAGATTCAGGCTTTACAGTACCCACATAATACATACGACTGGTATCACCAAAATAACCATCTTTAATGATTGCTACATCAATATTAATAATATCGCCATCATTCAAAACAGTATTTTTAGATGGAATACCATGACATACCACTTCATTCGGAGAGATACAGGTGGTTTTTGTATAACCATAATAACCCACATTGGCTGGAATAACTTTGAGTGTATTCACAATATAATCATTACAGATGTCATCCAAATATTCAGTCGTTACCCCTGGCTTAACATATGCACCAATCATTGCTAAAACTTGGGCAGCTAAACGCCCTGACACTCTGAGTTTTTCAAGGTCTTGTTCAGTTTTGATGGTGACTGTTGAAGCTTTCATTGGATCTGTCCGCAAAAGTGAACCGATATTATATGCTTTTTCGATTGCTTTAGGGCTTTTTCTTGTTGATGATGAGAGTTAAAAATGTCGATTGGTACGCATAATTATAAAAATAAGCTTTAAACTACAAATTTGCGTTTTTTAATCCTATAAAATTTTCTTTAAAATTAGCTTGTACAAATTTAACCAAATTAAGCGCTGAATCATCCACATAAATATAACTCATATGGTTAATTGGTTAAAATTTATAAAAAACAGGAATATTACCCATAAAATAAAATACAAAAAATCTCGCATTTCCACTAAAATCGCTGTTTTGCGTTTTTAACCACACTTTATGACTAATCTCCGTACCAAGGATATTATTGCTCTAGGGTTCATGACTTTTGCCTTATTTATTGGGGCAGGCAATATTATCTTTCCACCCATTGTCGCTCAACAAGCGGGTGAACATGTATGGCTAGCAGCATTGGGTTTTCTAATCACCGCTGTAGGCTTACCTGTCATCACCATTATGGCGCTTTCAAAAACTGAAGGTTCGATTGCAATTTTAAGTTCTCCTTTAGGCAAAGTTGCAAGTTTAATCTTGACTGTAGTGTGTTACTTATCAGTCGGTCCACTTTTTGCTACACCACGTACCGCTACAGTTTCGTATGAAATCGGTTTTTCATCTTACTTTGGTACAGGTGGTACTCCGCTATTTATTTATAGTGTGATCTACTTTGCCTTTGTTACTTTAGTATCTCTTTACCCAAACAAACTGTTGGATACCGTAGGTCATATTCTTGCACCTCTTAAAATTATTGCACTTGCCATTCTTGGTATTGCAGCCTTTATCATCCCGACTGGTTCAATCTCTCCTGCCATCAATAATTATGCAACTAGCCCTGTTTCTGAAGGCTTTGTAAATGGTTATTTAACCATGGACACTTTAGGTGCATTGGTGTTTGGTATCGTGATTATCCATGCCATACATTCTCGTGGTGTCACCGACAAAAAACTGGTAACCAAATATGCAATCATTGCAAGTTTAATTTCTGGCGTAGGTTTAACACTGGTTTATATCAGCTTATTTAAGCTCGGTTTAGGTAGCCATGATGCAGCACCAAATGCAGCAAATGGCGCCGTGATTTTGCATGCTTATGTTCAGCACGCTTTTGGTGATCTTGGCTCATTATTTCTTACTGCTTTGATTTTTATCGCATGTATGGTCACCGCGATCGGTCTAACATGTGCATGTGCTGAATATTTCTCTGAGTTGACTAAGATTCCTTACAAAGTTTTAGTGATCATTCTGGTTTTATTCTCTTTGGTCATTTCAAATTTAGGTTTGACTAAATTGATTGCATTTTCTGTACCGGTTCTCAGTGCGATTTACCCGCCCGCTATTGTCGTTATTCTATTGAGCTTCTTTTGGAGCAAATTTAATAATCCAGCAGCAGTGGTTGCACCAGTAACTGGCGTTGCATTCTTATTTGGAATTATTGAAGGTATTAAAGTTACGGAATTTAAAGATAGTTTACCGCTATTGATCCAAAACTTACCGTTAAATGAACAAAACCTTGCTTGGCTTATTCCATCATTGATTGTTTTAATTATTTGTGTCGTTATCGATAAAGTTAAGAAATAAAGCGTCTTAGCCATCGTCCTTAAAATTTGATTTTACCCAAATCTAATTTTAACTGTGATCAATAATTGTCATGTTTACCCAACAGACTGTTATTGTTTGCGACACAATTTAAAATCATTCAATGTATTGCATGTGATTAATCACACACTGCTAAAAATTACTTTTGCATTCTCAGTTTTGTCGATCATTTTTATTCTTTAGATGACAAGAACATTCCTTGAATATACACAGCAATCAACTGATTAAAGTTTAACCATAAAAACATATCAACTTACAATTTGCTGCAATCAAATATAAATTTTCATCATTGATCATAATTTATTATAAAATTTGCATAAATATTGCATAACTTTCATCGACTTTAGTCAAAATTCTCTTGCACTTGTTATAAGTTGCTGTATTTTAATTTGATAACCACTTCACACTTCTTCAACAAAAAATACACTATTTAAGAAAAAAATCACTCATATTTTCATTTTTTATAAAATAAGTCATGTTTGTAATAAATATGTCATAATTATTTTGAATAATAGAGGTATTTGCTCTTGAAATAATAATTAAATGTGGTACAACTAAATAAACCAATCCAGACTAAAACAATTTGGTTTTTGTCGAGCAGACAGGAGGTATGGAGATGTTATCATTACATTTCAACAAGCAAGTCTTCATTAATTCTTTGAAGGCAAACACAAAATTAGTCACATATTTGAGTACAACAATTGCCCTTTTGGCTACTCTGCTCATTCACGGACTTATTCAAGGCAATTTAAAACCTGAATATTTTGCTTATGCATTAGCGGTATCTGCGGCTTTCTATATTTGGGACGTTGTAGATCATAAATCGCGAAAACTCGCAAAAATCACTGAATAAAAGATGGATGCCAAGCATCCATCTTTATCGATAATAAAAAATTATAATAATCCTTTAATCATCCCTAAAAGCAAGATTCCTGTCGCAAAAATCTCTCCAATCACCAATAAAATCATCGCTAAACGAAGTAAAATTTTCGGTAAATGTACAGCACCTAATTGATGAGGTTGCTTAAATTGGTTGGTCGTATCTTTGAGCCAACCATGTAAAACATAACTTGCAATAGAAAAACTAAAAAAAACTAAATTTACGATCACACAGAGTAAATTAATTATTTCCTGGAAACTCGAACAATACGCCATCACAGCTAAAATCAAGCTAGCAGGCGCGTAAAGCAAGCTACTTCGATGTGCTATATCGACATAGTAGTGTGCTCTGGCAAGTTCTGAACGACTGATCTGGACGTACTTCCAGACACCTGTGAGCATCCCTACCCACAAATAAACCCCACTAAAAATAAGTGCCAGTTTTACCGATAAGTTTAAAGTGATTAAATCCATTTGATAAAGTTCCTATTTTTCCTTATCACATTCAGATCTGACTTAAGAGTCATCTTTCAAACAAGTTTCTTTTTAGAACTTGTGTAAAGTAGTTTTAAATTGAACAGCTTTGGATTGTACTATGACAATATATGAAAATTTAACCATAAGCTGCGCAGATAGCTATAGCTTAAGTGCACGTTTTTATCCGGCAAAACAATCAACTCAGCACTTACCTGTACTGGTTTGCCCTGCTACAGGAATTACACAGGGCTTTTATCATCATTTTATCGAATGGCTTACTCAACAAGGTCTAGATGTGATGGTCTTTGATTTCCGTGGTATTGGAGACTCATTACATGGACCATTATCTCAATCCAAAGCAAGTATTCAAGATTGGGGACAGCTCGACATTCCGGCTGCCATTGAGTCACTTTTAAACAAGACAGGAAAGAATCAACTGACTCTCATTGGTCATAGTGCAGGAGGTCAGTTACTCGGTATTGTTCCAAATTATAAGAAAGTCGCACAAGTTATTTCGATATCTGGCTCTACTGGTCACGTCAAAGGACTTAAAGGTCGCACTAAACGCTTAGCACCTGTCATGTTTAATTTAGTTTTCCCAATTTCCAATCGCATCAAAGGCTATGGTGCAACTAAAATGCTCGGTATGGGAGAGAATCTACCGCAAAAAGTAGCACAGCAATGGGCTGAATTCTGTAGCCAACCAGGTTATGTAATAAATGCTGTAGGTAAAACCGTATTTGAAGATTATCATCATGAGATCGAGTGCCCTATCACCTCTTATTGGTCTTCTGATGATGAGATTGCAACTTCCGCTAATGTAAAAGACCTGCTTCGTCTTTACCCTAGAGCCACAACTGATATGATCGAGCTGAGCCCACAACAACATGGTCATAAAGTGATTGGGCATATGTTAATGTTTAAGAAAAGCCATCAAAATCTCTGGCCAATCATGACCCAAAAAATATTTAATCCAAAACTTTAGTTTTCAGCACTTAAATACGTAATCCTGTTTAAGTGCTCTTTTTATTCAAAAAAAAATGCCTCAGGACTGAGGCATTTTTATCAAGGATGAATGATTTAAATCACTTTACAAACAATGATTATTAAAACTGCTCTGGACGAGTAATTTTTACTGTTTTGATTCGATTCTCATCCATTTCAATCACTTCAAACCAAATCCCTTCATGCTCTATTTGTGTACCCAAATGCACATCGCCTTGCGTTTTATCGAGAATTAATCCAGCGACGCTAAAGTAGCCAGAATCCTCTTGAACAAGGTCAAGCATTCCCAACTCCAATTCAAGTTGATACAAATCAAGCATACCTGATGCCTTCCAAGTACTTTCATCCACTTTAATCAGCTCCAACTGTTCATCTGCATCTGGAAACTCACCTGCAATGGCTTCAAACACATCAAGCGGAGAAATCAAACCTTGAATATTTCCAAACTCATTACTCACCAAAACCAATGAACCTTTGGAAGTTCTTAGTGTATGAATTGCATCAATGACCTTCATTTTCTCAAAAATAAAGATGGGACGATTACGTTTCAATAAAGCTTGAAGCTGTTCTGGCTCGTCCAATACATCAATTAACTCTTTAGCACGAACAACCGTAACCACTTTGTCTAATTGCCCACGACAGACAGGGAATAAACTATGCGGTACAGCTAAAATTTGTTGACGTATGCTCTCTGCATCATCTTCTAGGTTAATCCATGAGATCTGAGTTCTTGGTGTCATAATCGATGCTACAGAACGTTCCGCAAGGGTAAGTACGCCACCGACCATATAACGTTCTTCATCACCAAACGCTTTTTGTGCTGCTAAAGCTTCAGGGCTTTGCAATAAATCAGCATCTAACTTACTGCCCATCAATTTTAGAATTGAATCCGCAGTACGATGACGCAATGGCGTTTTAGCTTGATGTTTTTCAGCATTACGGCTTGAGAATTGATTAAATGCTTCAATTAAGATTGCGACACCAATACCTGAGTAGATATAGCCTTTCGGAATATGGAAACCAAAACCTTCCGCAATCAAGCTAACCCCAATCAACAATAAGAAGCTTAGACATAGAATCACCACTGTAGGGTGCTTATTTACGAATGTGGTCAATGGCTTAGATGCAATTAACATTACAATTACAGCAATCGTAACTGCCGCCATCATCACATAAATATTATCCACCATACCAATCGCAGTAATCACCGAGTCTAGTGAAAATACGGCATCTAAAACAATGATTTGGGCAACAACAGCCCAGAAGCTGGCATATACAGCTGCTCCTGAACTTTTGACTTCAGGCTTCCCTTCCATTTTTTCGTGTAATTCAGTGACAGCTTTATAAACGAGGAACAATCCTCCAAATAATAAAATTAAGTCTCGTCCTGAAAAGGATAGTCCCCCAAATGCAATTAAAGGTTTAGTTAAAGTGACTAACCAAGAAATAATCGTCAATAAACCTAAACGCATGATCAAGGCCAAAGAAAGACCGATGACTCGTGCTTTATCTCGTTGTTCTGGAGGAAGTTTATCTGCAAGAATGGCAATGAATACCAGGTTATCGATACCCAGTACGATTTCTAAAACGATAAGGGTTAAAAGTCCAACCCAAATTCCAGGGTCTAATAAAAATTCCATTATTAGATCTCCCGATTATTCTTATAAGTATATAAATTGGAGAAAAATAGGCTTAACCTACACGGCGACGGATCCATGAATGATACCTTTTCAACTAAATTACTTTAATTATGCACAATATCGACGACTTGTAATTATATTTCATGAAATTTTTACATTTATTTAATCTTTAAGTATTATCGATTTTTTCAAAGCTACATCTGATTATCAAGCTTTCGCGCTGTTGCCAATAAGAGATTCAATAACTTTAGAAAATAGTCAAAGATTTCGATAAATTTTAATTATTTTTCACCTGTTGATTTTATTGATTTTTTTAAATTGAAAATTGATAAATTATGCATTTATAAAAAAAATTGTGAAATTCATTGGCTACAATCGACAATATTTTTCATAAAGCCAACTTGGTTTTTTTTATTTTTCAGATATAATAACAATTGATGTTAATTTGTTTAACAAATAAACCTATTTTGTTGCAAAACATTGTTGAAATTTATGGCTTGAATCATGGAAATACAACGTTGAACAAAGTTCTTCATGATTGTTTTTTAAACAACTGCTAAACCATCTTTCATTTTGATTAGCAATAATCAAAGGGGTTCACTGTCGATTATAGTATGATTTTTTTAAGAGTAACTAATCAATTCAGTTTTTTTAAAAAAATTTTAATGCAATATAAAGACTGTAAAACATGAAACTGGTAATCCAGCAATTGCATGAAGAAGCAACTATTTTCCGCTATATGAAGTTGTCACCTATTCATATAAAAACTGCATTTTAATGTATTTTTGGAATAGTTTAACTTAAGTTAATTTTCTAGATGGATCTATTTTTCGTCGATTTTTCTAGTTTTTTGGCATTAAGTGTGACGCACATATTGATTCAGATATTCGAAATAAAATATTATTAGTGCTTAACATATGGCAATAATTACAAAAAAACAGGGACATTCAGATGACTAAGAAATATTCAAAATTTCTGCCTTCTGCGGAAAATTTTAATATTGAAAATTTTCCTTATTATTGGGTTACACAAGTCCATGCTCAGTACGTCTTAAACTTAGATCAAGTGCTCAAAAAGTATGGGGTTGATAATTCACGGCGTCGTTTATTGGTTTCCTTAGAAGCCAAACCTGATGCCAGTGTATCTGAGCTTTCCGAAATGATTGTCTCTAAAATGTCGACAACCACAAAAATTGTCTACCGTTTAAAAGAAGAAGGGTTGGTAGACACGTATTCTTGTAAAAAAGATAAACGGATTACACGCGTCTGTTTAACTGAAGAAGGGAAACAAATAACCCAAAAAATCAATGATTTAATGGGTGTAATTTTAGAGCAATCCTTTGAAGGACTTACCCCGCTTCAAATTGAAAAAACCATAGAGAATTTAAAAATTATTTTTAAAAATCTTGCACATTGATGTTGAAAATTATTCATCAAATATACTTAACTGTGGAGAGTTGATGTCATTACGTTGTTTAGGACAATAAAAGCATTCAAACTCCTCCACAGGAAATCCCTCTATAAAACTCGAAATATCAGGCTGTTTCAAGTTCAGCCACGCATCCAAGCGATGATGTGGAATCACGACAACAGAACGCTTATCTGTTCTTGGCTCATGAAACTCTCTCATCATGGGATGAAAATGAGCATCCATGCTAATCATAGTTGCTGACCGAATTACTTCACCATTTTTTAACCGTGCAATTTCGTATAATGCTGCAATATAAAATGCCTGACCATCCTTCCGTCTAACACCCCATCGCTGTGGCTTTCCATTGACATATTTAGACTCGTAAAACTCAGTAACGGGAATAACCCCGAATTGGCATTTACTTAATGCTTCTGTAAAACTACGTTTTTCCATCAATGTTTCATTACGCGCATTATAAGTATGCTTCCCCGCCTCTTTATCTTCAGCCCATTTTGGAATTAAACCAAAATTGACCAAACGCCACTCAAGACTTTTTTGAGCGTTAAAAAGTAATGGCATTTCTAAACTAGGAAATACTTCTGGTTGATATGTAAAAGGAATAGCAGGTAAGCCAAGTTGTTTTACTTGTGTGGCTGTGATCGGTTTAAAATTAGCGCACATAAAAATGATAATGGGTTGATCACATTCATTCTCTTGATTCTATGAATGTGATCTAACTCAATACTCCTGATATATTCAGAATTAACCAAAGTCCGTCTAAAATAGCCTATCCAAAGATTTTTTTAACTTTCGCACTTAAACCATGGAAAAACTTATGTTTAGCATTGGCTTTTTCACTGGTCAAAAAGTTAATTTGAATCGATTGGCGTTGCCCTTCATAAGGAATATAGCCATGCCAACCATTATCAGTAACTTTAAATGCAACCAAAGAGCCAGGACCAGCACCAATCTCAGCGACATAGTTATTGATATCTTTGTCGTCATTTAGAATACGTAAACGACCATTCGGTGCATCCCATGATTCATTTAGATAAATCAGAATAGTCAATAGTTTACTTTTAGAATCACTGTGAATACGACCATCTTTTTGTCGAGAGTAACCACGCAAAGTGATCATCATCGGATGTTCCATCACATTAACATCAAATTTATCTGTCAGAATTTGGCGAAACTCTGGTGTATCTAAAGATTTTAAAAAACGATCAAAATTAGGTTTAATTTCCACATCTTCAATATTAAAACTTCCACCCTGTTCAATTTTTGGGAAGTCTTTGATCACTGCTTGAACTTCACTGTCTGCCAACGCATTTTCAACCACAAAAAACGGATAAGGTGTCGTGACGACTTCAGCATTTTTCAGCGCATCTAATTTCAGAATTGATGTCATTTATAATTCAACATAATAATTAACTCCTTTAAATTGTAGCAGAGTTTTCATGTTGTTGGCTTAAACCAGAATCAGCGAAAACAAATTTTCTGGCCTTAAAACTGTCTTTTTGCCACTTTAGAAAGCCATAAAGCCTCCGAAGAGGCTTTATGTTTGATTTAAAATCTACAGTGTAAAATTAATCACCTGTATAACCTTTTAATTTTAAACGGTATGCATGCAATAATGGTTCAGTATAGCCTGATGGTTGCTCACCGCCCTTAAAGACTAGATCATAAGCAGCTTTGTAAGCATAACCATCGAAGCTTGGTGCCATGTTGGTATATTCTGGATCATTGGCATTTTGCTCATCCACAATTTTTGCCATACGTTGCATAACTTCTTCAACTTGTTGCTGAGTTACAATGCCGTGACGTAACCAGTTCGCAACATGTTGAGATGAAATACGCAATGTTGCACGATCTTCCATTAAACCAACATTATTGATGTCTGGCACTTTAGAACAGCCTACGCCCAAGTCAACCCAACGTACAACATAACCCAAGATCCCTTGAAGATTGTTTTCAAGCTCTTTGATTTTCTCTTCTTCAGTCCAGTTTGTATCAGTCGCCAAAGGTGGAGTAAGTAAATCATCTAAAGGTAAAGCTTCAGTTTTCAACAATTCTTGCTGACGAGCTGAAACATTGCACTGATGATAATGAATCGCATGAATCACCGCACCTGATGGAGATGGAACCCAAGCACAGCTTGCACCAGCTTCAGGATGCTCGATCTTGGTTTTGTACATGTCTAAAAGCATATCTGGTTTTGGCCACATGCCTTTACCAATTTGTGCTTTGCCACGTAATCCAGCTTGAAGACCTACCATCACGTTACGGTTTTCATATGCTGGGAACCAAATTTGCGCTTTTACTTCACCTTTACGAACAAATGGTCCTGCTTCCATGAATGTATGGATTTCATCACCAGTACGATCCATAAAGCCAGTATTGATGAAAATCGTACGATCTTTTGCTTGAGCAATACAGTTTTTCAAGTTTACAGAAGTACGGCGTTCTTCATCCATAATCCCGATTTTCAAAGTTTTCGCTGGTAGACCCAATGCTTGTTCAGCACGTTCAAATAATTCAACAGCAAAAGCAACTTCTTCTGGACCATGCATTTTTGGTTTAACGATATACATAGAACCTTTACGAGAGTTCTTGTTTTCGTTTTGACCTTTGATGTCCGCAAAAGAAAGCAATGGCGTGATTAAAGCATCCATAATGCCTTCGTAAATTTCAACACCATCTACAAGGATCGCAGGGTTTGTCATTAAATGACCCACATTACGAAGCAACATCAAAGAACGACCATGAAGTGTCGTTTCACCACCAATGAGGTTCTTGTGACTACGATCTTTGTTTAATTTACGGGTAACGGTTTTACCATTTTTCTCGATAGATTCTTCAAGAGTACCCTTCATCAAGCCTAACCAGTTACGGTAGCCTTCAACTTTTTCTTCTGCATCTACAGCTGCAATCGAATCTTCCAAATCTTGAATCGTCGTTACTGCTGCTTCTAACACAAGATCTTTAACGCCAGCCGCATCTGTTTTACCGATTGGACTATTTGCGTCAATTTCAATAATTACGTGCAAGCCATTATTGAGCAGTACGATTTCAACGGGTGCAGATTCTTCACCATTGAAACCCACAAATTGAGCTTCTTTTGCTAAAGTGGTTGTTGAACCATCTTTTAGCGTGACCACTAATTTTTTATCTTCAACTGCATAGCGAGTTGCATCTGCATGAGAGCCATTTGCAAGCGGGAATGTTTCATTTAAGAAGTTCTTTGCAAATGCAATAACTTTGTCGCCACGAACAGGGTTATAGCCTTTACCCTTTTCTGCGCCACCCTCTTCAGAGATCACGTCAAAGCCGTAAAGTGCATCGTATAAAGAACCCCAACGGGCATTTGCTGCATTTAGGCAGTAACGTGCATTACGCACAGGTACAACCAACTGCGCACCAGCCAATAATGCGATTTCTTCATCTACATTTTCTGTGCTGATTTGGAAATCTTCTACTTCTGGTAATAAGTAGCCAATTTCTTTTAGGAAAGCTTTATAAGCTTCAAGTTCAAATTTATTGTTGCGGTGCCATTCATCAATTTTAGCCTGAATCTCGTCACGCTTTGCTAAAAGCGCCTTATTCTTTGGGCTAAGATCGACAACAACTTGCTCAAAGTTTTTCCAGTATGTTTCACTGTCTAAACCAGAACCTGGTAGTGCTTCATTTTCGATGAAATCGTAAAGTTCTTTAGCAATCGCTAACTTGCCTTTTTGAATACGTGCAGTCATTGTCTTTCCTGATATTGCTACTTTTTATAACAAGAGTTTCTAGTATACCGATTTAAACCATGCTGAATAGTATTATCACATTCCTAAATAGTGATCATTTTAATTAAAATAAATACATACATTAACTTAAAAAATAACGATCAGAAATCCGACAATATCATCAACTTGAATGGCTATTTACAGTGTATAAATTTTTTAAAATGTCTAAATTAGACCAAAGTGCTGAATCTACGCTAATTTACTCATTTTTTAATACACTTTTTTTCCTTGAGCAAAGATTAAGCCACGAATAAAGCTAAATGTCGATAAAGTAAAGTGATATTTCTATGTAAAGAATTGTTCGATCCTTTATGGCTTGAATTTTTAGCTCATTGATTATCAGAAAAGTATGATCAACTCCTTTTAAAGGGGTCACTAAAGTGAACGAAGACACTTTATTGTCGCTTGTTTTATTTTAAGATTTGATAAAATCAACGCAAATAAAAACCTGCTTAAAATGGGCATCTTAAGCAGGTTAAATGTGATCAAACAAAGATCAGACATCAATCAAACATAGATTTGAGATTTGATTTCTTCGATCTGATAGAAATTTAGTTAAATGTTTTGAAACGTGCAGCATCATCAATAAATGCTTTTTCACCAGCAGGTGCTTCAATTGAACCAAATACCAATTGCGCACGAAGTTTCCAATCCGCAGGGATTTCAAAAGTTTCTGCAACTTCATCATCCACGATCGGGTTATAATGCTGTAATGAAGCACCAATACCTGCTTCAGATAAAGCTGTCCAAGCTGCAAATTGCGCAATTGCAGTCGAGTGTTCAGCCCAAACTGGGAAATTATCTGCATAAAGTGGGAACTGCTCTTGCAAGCCTTTCACTACGCTTAAATCTTCGTAAAACAACACCGAACCTGCGCCAGCAATAAAGCTGTTAATTTTACCAGCAGTTCCTTCAAATGCTTCAGCAGGAACAATTTTACGTAAAGTTTCTAAAACAATTGTCCAGAATTTTACGTGTGAATCACCAAATAAAATTACTGCGCGAGAAGATTGTGAGTTAAATGCAGATGGACTATGTTTTACTGCATCTTTGATGATTTCTTCAACTTTTGCTTGGTCTAAGCTGATATCTTTACCCAATGCATAAATTGTACGACGTTGTTTGATTTGATTTAAAAATGACATAATGATAATCCTTCTTTGGCGCGATACGCCGTTTTCTTTAACATAGACAAAGTTTATTGCATGATTTTGACTGTTTCCATGCATAAATACATAACAATGTGTTCTATATTTAGAACAATATTAGAAATAGAAAGACTTTTAAACAAAAAAAGCTTTATCAAAAATCACATTAATATTTTGATTTTTATAAAAATTAAATCCATGCAGTTAATTTTAAAAAATAGTGTTGCCATTTTCTTCAGATTGTTATCGCGTAGACCACAAAAGAAATTAAGGTAAAAATCATCTTTAATTCAACACGGATCAATCCATTCTCAGCATCTGTCACGCTAAATACTTTAAAGCAAAAATTTAAACAGAAAATAAAAACTCCGCATCAAGCGGAGTTTCCAAATCAGCGAATCAGACTACAATCATTTATCTGTTTCAAATAAAGCAGCTACAAATGATTTAGCAGAGAATGGACGTAAGTCATCTATTTTTTCACCAACACCAATAAAACGGATTGGTACATGTGTACGACTGGCAATATTAAATAGCACTCCACCTTTTGCAGTACCATCCAATTTAGTAATCGTTAGACCTGTAAGACCTACAGCTTCATCAAACATTTCTACTTGATTAATCGCGTTCTGCCCTGTACCCGCATCCACAACCAACATCACTTCGTGCGGCGCTGTTGCATCAATTTTCTGCATGACACGTTTTACTTTGGTCAGTTCAGACATTAAATTGCTTTTATTGTGTAGACGTCCAGCGGTATCTGCGATAAGAACGTCAATTCCCTTAGCACGAGCACTTTCAAAAGCATCAAAAATTACAGACGCACTATCAGCACCATGACCTTGAGCAACAACAGCAATATTATTACGCTCCCCCCAGATTTGAAGCTGTTCAGTTGCTGCTGCACGGAATGTATCACCTGCGGCAAGCATGACTTTTTTGCCTTCACCCTGTAAACGTTTTGCCAGCTTACCAATTGTAGTTGTTTTACCCACACCGTTTACCCCAACCACTAAAATCACAAATGGATTTTTATTTGGGTCGATATGCAATGGTTTTACACGTGGTGCAAGTAATGTCACCAACTCTTCTTGCAAAGCTTTATACAATGAATGTGAATAGATCAAATCTCCACGTTCAGTACGCTCAGTTAAATTCGCAATAATGGTTTTTGTCGCTTCGACACCAATATCAGCAACTAAAAGCTGTTCTTCAACTTCTTCTAGCAATTCATCGTCAATCTCTTTCCCGCCGATCAATATGTTGACCATACCATCTGCGAAGCTTTTGCGTGATTTAGACAAACCTTCTTTCATACGACTGAAAAAACCACCTTTGGCTTTTTCTTCAGTCGCTTCAATCTGTTGTTCTTGACTATCAGCTTGAGTAGATTCCATTTTCGGTATTTCTACTTTATTATTTTCAATAATAGGCACATTGACGGCTGGTAAACTAGGTAATGTGACATCGTCATCCCCGATATCCGCATCAATCAAGAATTTATTTTGCTGTTCTTGCATGCCGATTCCTTGAAAAGCATAGCGTTAAAAAAGAATGAGTTTAGCATAGATTGAAACATTTTTAGCGTTAAAGCAGTGATAAAACAAGCAAACCAAAATGCAACACGATCGCCTTGCTTTAACTGATTCATTTTTTAAGAATAGTTATAAATTTAGAATAATTTTTTTAGGTCATCTGTGTATATTTTGAAATCTAAATTCTTACAACTTATGCAACACTCCAAAGTTATTATTGCGCCTTTATTATTCTTATGCACTTATACTTTCAATACTCAGCTTCATTCAGCCCCAGAAAGTCAACTTGCACGTACAACTTTTGAAACCACGCTAAAGAATGGTCTAAAAGTCATTATCCGCGAAGATCACCGCTCCCCTATTGTCATGACTCAAATTTGGTATGGTGTCGGCAGTAGTGATGAATCTGGGAATGTGCTCGGTATTTCTCATGTACTTGAGCATATGATGTTTAAGGGAACCAAGAAAGTTCCAGATGATGAGTTTGCTCGGTTAAGCCGAATTTATGGTGGACGTACTAATGCAGCAACCTATACCAATTACACCAATTATTATCAGCTTTATCCTAAAAAATATTTTCCCTTGGCTTTAGAACTTGAAGCAGATCGAATGACCAATTTGGTGTTGAGACAGCAGGACTTTGACCCAGAAATCAAAGTCGTTATGGAGGAAAGACGGCAAAGAACAGATGATAATCCACGTAATCTTGCTTTTGAACGTTTTAAATGGATTGCCTATCCAACCAGCCATCATCGACAACCCGTGATTGGATTTATGAAAAATCTACAAAATATTCGTTTAGATGATCTCAAACATTGGTATCAAACTTGGTATACACCCAATAATGCAACGCTCGTTATTGTAGGAGATGTCAACTCAGAACAAGCATTAAAACAAGTCGAAAAATATTTTGCAGCAATCCCGAAAAAAGAACTTCCTGATCGCAATGATGTGCTGGAATTTGATCGAATGGGTTATCGACATATGGAAGTTCACCTTCCAGTACAAGTTCCAAACTTGTTTATGGCATGGAATGTTAAATCTATCGCTACAGCAAAAAACCCACAGGATGCTTATGCATTGACCATCATTCAATCCTTACTCGATGGCGGAATTTCAGCACGTTTGCAAGATCGCCTCATTCGCGATAAAAAAGTGCTTACTGCCATTAGTGTCAGTTATGATCCGTATAATCGAGGTGACAGCTTATTTATGATTTCGGCAATACCGAGCGATGGTGTATCCCTGCCAGATGCGCAGAAAGCAATAGAAAAAGAAATGAACTTATTTAAAACAGAATTGGTCAATCAAGCCGAACTAGATCGCGTAAAAAATAACTTCGTTTCCAATTTAATCTACAGCCAAGATGATATTGGCGGTCAGGCCAACATGATTGGCAACTTAGAAGTGAATGGTTTAAGTTTTCGTTTGATGGATGAATTGCCAAAGCATTATGACAAAGTAACATCACAGGATTTAAAACGGATTGCCAATATTTATTTTGTTAAAGACAATCTCAGTAGTTTGTATTTATTACCCGAAGATTCAAAAGAATAAATAAGGAAGCATTATGAATTTCAAACTATTCTCTATTTATTCATTTAAAACACCATTACTCGTATTGATCACCTTGCTCTACTCAAGTGTCAACTATGCTGAAGTCGAAATCGATAATCATGATGAAAGTGAAAACGTGATGGATGATTCCACATTAAAGGCAAATTCAACCTTACAAAGCTTAAAAAATTTAGATAAACAGCAGCAATATCAAACACCTTTTGTTCAAGACTTGGAAAATAACCAAAAAGTCAGAACTTTATTCGTTTCGACCACGGACCTCCCGATCGTCGATATTCAACTGACATTCAATGCAGGTTCTTCTCAAGATCAAGCATTGGGACAGGGCTTATTTGGTATGTCGAATATGGCTGCCAAACTGATTACAGAAGGTACAGATCAATATTCTGCAAAAGAAATCGCCTCAACCTTTGAAGGCTTAGGTGCACAATTCAATGTAACCGCATATCGAGATATGTTTGTCGTAAGATTACGCGTATTGTCAGATCCGGAAAAATTAAATCCAGCTGTCAATATGATGTTACATGTACTCAATCATGCCCAGTTTAATCCATCTGGTTTAAATCTTATCCTCAACAATACCAAAGTTGGGCAAAAACAAATTCAAGAAAATCCAAGCAGAATGATGAACATCCGTTTTTATCGCGCACTCTATGGACAACATCCTTATGCTGAACCCACTGTTGGCACCAACGGCAGTTTAAAAAAAATTACGCCAGAGCTACTACGTTCATTTAGACAAAAATTACTTGTCGCTCAAAATATGAATATTGCCATTACAGGGAATCTAACTGCTGCTGATGCGACTCAACTTGCCAATACCATTAGCCAAAATATGACGCAAGGTGAAGCAGCTGAAGTATTACCAGAACCGCAAGAACAACATGATTTTAATATTCATTACATTCCATTTAATTCTACACAAGCCAATGTCATGATGGGGCATCTAGGTGTAAAACGAAGTGATCCTGATCGAATAGCTTTAGAAGTGGCTAACCAAATGTTTGGCGGTAGTGGTTTTAATTCAGTACTTATGAAAGAACTTCGCGTCAAACGTGGCTATACCTACGGCGCATATAGCACCTTAGCGACCACTTTAGCACAAGGCTTTTTTAGCTTGAACTATGCAACTGAACAAAATCAATTGATGGACAGTATTCAAGTTGCACATCAAGCATTGCGTGATTTTGTCAAAAAACCTGTACAAAAGAAGCAACTTGAGGAAACCAAAGAAGGGATGCTACGTTCCTTTCCAATGACCTTTAGTTCAAATGCTAATATTAATGCACAGATTGCATCAATTGGATTTTATCAACTGCCTGCCGATTATTTAGCCCAATATCAGAAACAATTGAGTCAAATTACCGTCAAGCAGGTTCAAACAGCAATCCAAAAGCATCTCCGCGCGGATCGTCTCACTTTGGTTGTTGTTGCACCTACACTGGATCAACAAGCACTTAAACAAATGCTGAAAGATGATATAGGTGCCAATCCTCAAATCCAATCAGGTCAAACTCACGAAATAGAGAAAAATCCAATGCCAGATATCCCAGCATTGATCATCAAAAAAACCATTCGCCCTCAAGAGGAGTCTTTAAAATAGCTTTTGAAGATTATTCAGGATCAGTGATATCCACAGCAGGATATTCCCTAACACGCTGATGTTCAAAATGATAAGCTCGCAACAAACGTAGATAATCAGCAACACTGATTTGATCCTGATGTTGTAATTGTTTAGCTATATTTTGGGTTTGAGGATAAGCGGCTTGTTGGGAATATTGAATCACATATTGATATTGTTCTGGGCTTATTGGACGCAATAAGGCTAATGTTGCAAGAACAATCATCAGTGCGATGATCACAACAACAAAAGAATTCAAGATTTTTTCCACAGGAAATGAACAGCATAATTTTTGAAAATAATCTTTGATTTTTTGCATGAACTACCTCTAATTACAGATAGTTTATCATTCTGAATATAAAAATATAGCGCTTTCTGGACGACATCTGAACAACACTGCAAAGATCGATGTTTAGTCTTTGCTCTATGACAAGATGAGTTGACTCCCAGAACATGCAATATGACCTTTTACCCTCTCAACTGCTCCATGACTAATATACATTTAAAGCCCTCTTCTATTTTAGAAAAGGGCATGAGATCAATTTAGATAAAGCTGTTAATAAGCTCAAGACCCAAAGATCAAAGAATGGTTGCGCGTAAGAATGCAAAATATAGAATGATTGCAATAATTGCTAAAGCTATACATACAGCAAAAATACTTACACCGCCTTCAGCATGTGCAGGATGTAGATCATCATCATCAGCGAGACGCCTTAATTCCCCATCATAAACATGGTAAAAGTTCTTTTTTTGCACTGGGTCTAAATTTCTGGTATAATCGTAAACACGTTTTCGTTGGGCTAAACAATAATCACCAAGATGAATTTCTTGATGATAAATTGCTTCATCCAACTGCCGACGATGATACTGAGCTAATTCAACAATCTGAGACTCAGCAGCGGGTACATCAAAAGTAAAGCCATCTATCGTGTTTGTCATTTTTGCTCTCCCTTTGTCTTAATTCTCATATTGATTTTAATAAATATTATTTCTGTTTAATGTTTAATCATGTAATCTTATTTTCGTCAAGTGTAGATTTCAAAATACTTGACAAGTAACGCAAACTGTAATATTAGTTTAATAAAGTTAAGTTAGATTAGTTAAGTATAAGCTCCGATGGGGAGCTATGTTAAAAGATCATAATTACAATAAGGAGTTACCTATGATTCACCAAATCTCTCATCAAGACTTAGAACATGTATATGCGGATGCTGTAAACACAATCCAATGTGAAATGAACTTTGTAGAAGCAGTAAAAGCATTAGAAGATGCAGCAAAAGCTGGACATGGTAAAGCAGCAATGTTTCTTGCAGAACTTTACTACCAAGGTTTCCGCGTAGAACGTGATTCTTTAAAAGCGCAGTACTGGCAAAAGATGGCCACGATGCAAGCATAAGCAAACGTCACCTAGGTGGCGTTTTTTAATGCCTAAAGATTTTTTGATTAATAAATACTTACGCATTTGATACAATCTTTATTGTTTTAATAAATGCTTACGATTCACTATAAAGTACTCACAGTTCTTAAATGTATTTCTATTACAATAACACTGGTACATAAACAGACTATCGACTATGAAGAAGTATATCCACCTCCAACCAATATCGAACGAATTGTTTATTAAAATTTCTATTCTAAAATCACTGATGTATTGTGGTGTACTTTGGGGGCTTTATCATGAAGGATGGGCAATGAAATCAGCCTCAGAAGAAGTCTACTTCCCATTTTGGCTCAATGCGGTTCAAGCACATCAGTATGCCAAGATTCATTGGCCTCACTATACACCACGCAAAATAACACCAAAAGACTTTAGAGAATCCTTATTGCCGACGCTTACCCGCTTGAACATCATGCCTGCATTATTTAATTCTTCATCTCGGAAATTCAAACTATCAACCACTCAAATGGATCATTTCTTTTTTCACAATACCGCTCAATTTCAAACGGCGTAAAGAACAAGCAGTATATTTTGATGTTTTCAAAATGTTGTAAAAAATAAACTTTATATTTTGTGACTGTAGAGTATTTGCAAAGTTAGAAAATACAGTTAATTTAAAGAGGTGCAGATTGATCAGCACCAAAGAAAAGGAAGAATAATTATGACGACAGTAGCACAAGTCATCCAAGATAAAATTGGTCACGAAATTTACACGATTTCCCCCTCTGCCACTGTATTAGAAGCCATTACACTTATGGCAAACAAAGGTATTGGTGCTGTCGTAGTCACAGAAGACACCAAAGTTGTCGGCATTCTTTCTGAGCGTGACTATACGCGTAAAATTGCCCTTATGCAGCGTACTTCAGATCATACAACTGTTGCTGAGATTATGACCTCCAAAGTTATATCTGTAACACGCAGCCATACTGTCGAGCAGTGTTTAGGTCTAATGACCGATGGTCATTTACGTCACTTACCGGTAATTGAAGCAGAAAAATTAGTTGGTTTTGTATCTATTGGTGATCTTGTTAAAGCCACAATGGAAGATCAAAGAAAATTAATTGAACAATTACAACAATATATTTCAGGTTAAGAAAAAGATAGATATAGCCCTTCAAATGAAGGGCTATACGATCAATAACTATAAATCATAATGAATATTTCAATCATTTTTCAAATTTCTAGATAATAAAAATAATCACCTGCTTTTAACTGATGATCTTCATTTAATACTGGAATAAAACAATTACATTCTTTAAAGAAATTCAGCATATCAGGACGTTCATTTTCTACATTGATTATTTTAATTTCTGGAATCTCTTTGGTCACAATTCTATACCTTTCATCATAAGCCGTACGTGATACATAAGCCCATAAAATTTTGTATTTATACTCTCGGTCAATATCAAAACTATAATCATGGGATAATACTCCTACTTTCCATTCAGGTAAAAATGGTTTTAGGTACATCCGTTGCAATATTGTTGGCTTTACCAATAAATGCATATTTACAATGATGTCAAGAATATAACCTGAGATATAGCCCATCAACGCTTTATCTTCATACTTCATCGTCCTTTGGACAATTAAACGTCCTTGTTCATTGTAGAATTTTACCTCTTCTCGGCATACTGGGTTTCTTAAATCACCTGAAAATAATCTGAAATGATTGCCAGACGATTGAATTTTTTGATTATATTCACCTTGAGAATATAGTCTTCTTAACTCATTCAGAGATCTAAACAAACCCAATTGATTGAAAAAACGATGATCTGCTAAACCGCACGCAACAATATAATCATAGTTTTGGGTCACCTGCTGAATATTGTTTAAATAAGTTTCAAAACTAGTCGCAATGCTGTCATCCGTAGTTTTTTTATCTAGCGGGACATTCTTGAATGGTTTTATTTTAATTACTTCAAAATCAAAACCCCAACTTTGCATGCAATCTTGAATATATTCCATTTCAAAATTTTTATTCAAATTTTCGAGGTCATAATCTACACATAGCACAGCAAATCTTAATTTTTTATAAACCTTTATTTCACTTATGCCAGCCTGTCTTAATAAGGCTTTTTTGGAATTTGTAATAATATCATCTTTTTTTAAAACTAAATCTTTCTCTTGGTAGTCAGCCCCAATATTGACAATGCCCGTTCCTTTTTTTATATCAGCCAACACATCTCCTTTTTCAGGACTAAGATAAGCTGCTCTAAACCAAGGTAAATGTTGTTCTAAGGGTATCACCGTATTTGCTATATCTCCTATTTTCATATATGGAGCTATATCAGATAGGAATGTGTTTGTCTGTTTAATTGCAAATGGATTTTCCCCATTCATTAAATTTCGAAAGAAATGTATCGTTTCGATTTCTTTATACTGTTCTACAGTAGTAATATCATCTTGAATATTCAAAAACTTCCCATAAATTGCTGATAATCCTACAGTCGGATGTGCTGAATTAGCATAAATATCTTCTGCAAGCTTTCTACCTAAACAATTTTTTAAGGAAATTTTTTCTGTTAAATTTGAAATAGGCATGACTTGAGCAATATGCTCTTGCTGCCATAAATTATAATTTATATATTTACGGTTTCTGATTTCCAATGTAATAACTCAACAATGTTATAAAATTAAGCGATGATGCTTCAATGATTTTTATTAAAAATATGCTATTTGATATAATTTACATATCAAATAAATTATGCTAATGGCGTCGTTTAAACTCTTTTTCTCCAATAAAGTTCAATAATTTCATTATGATAACAGATAAATAAAAAACCCAGCCGAAGCCAGGTTTTAGATTGTTGAATTTTAAATCAGTTGAGATTTAACCGGCCAGCAACATAGTCTGCATCTTTATCACCACGCCCAGAAAGATTGACCACAATTTTGATTTCTTTCGGTAATTTCGGTGCTTCACGAATTGCCCAAGCCACAGCATGTGAACTTTCCAATGCCGGTACAATACCTTCTACACGGGACAGCATCATAAATGCATCTAAACATTCTTGGTCAGTCGCAGTTGAATATTCCACACGTCCCAAATCTTTCAAAAAGCTATGTTGTGGTCCAACACCAGGGTAATCCAAACCTGACGCAATCGAATGCACAGGCAACGGCTCACCCTGCTCATTTTCAAGTACATAGCAAGCCATACCATGAATTTGACTTGGCTTTCCTAAAGTCAATGTTGCTGAATGCTGTTGAGTATCCAAACCATGACCAGCAGGTTCCACACCAACCAGTTTAACCTCTGCATCATTTAAAAATGCCGTAAATGCGCCAATTGCATTTGAACCGCCACCTACACAGGCAACCACATAATCGGGTTGAGCACCAAAACGATCTTGTGCTTGAACTTTAATTTCATTGCCAATAATAGATTGGAAATCACGTACCATTTTTGGAAATGGGTGTGGACCAACCACAGAACCGATCGCATAAATAAAGTTTTGTGGATCTTTTAAATATTCATCAAATGCGCTATCTACCGCATCTTTCAATGTTGCCGTACCTTGCGTAACTGAAACCAATTTAGCGCCTAAAATTTTCATTTTGACAACATTTGGGTGCTCTTTTTCAATATCGACTTGTCCCATATGAATTTCACATGGAATCCCTACAAGTGCACAAGCAGTCGCCAAGGCTACACCATGCTGACCCGCACCCGTTTCTGCAATCACTTTGGTTTTACCCATATACTTGGCAAGTAAAGCCTCACCTAAGCAATGGTTAATTTTATGTGCGCCAGTGTGATTTAAATCTTCACGCTTTAAATAAATTTGTGCACCGCCCAATTGCTCAGAAAGGCGTTTGGCATAAAATAAAGGGCTTGGGCGACCAACATAATTGGCAAATAAATCCGCTAACTCATTCTGAAATTCAGCAGTTTGACGAATTTCTTCATAAGCAATGTTGATTTCGTCCATTGCCGCTTTTAAATGTGGTGGAATAAATTGACCACCATATTCACCAAAAAATCCTTGTTCATTTGGCAGTGCAATACCATTAATTTGATGATCCATATCTATCCCTCATTAAAATATAAGCCGTTGAATGAGTGGGTCTATTGACAGTTCTGCAATATTTTCGACTCAATGTTTTAACTCATACACGGCACAACTTACGAAATTGAATTATTCTAAATGATAAAAATATTATTTCACAAGGCAACAAGCCCATCGTAGAACCATTTTAGTCTTCACGACACCTGATGCTACAAGCTCGACCTTGCGTTATTCTTGCTCTGCCTATGGCTAAAATTATCTTAGACGATCATAGGCATCGACATGAAATTTAAAAATAGCTTCACTATTGTTGTATTTCATGTCTCACGCCATATACATCTCATGCGCAATTTTAGCCTACTTCAGATGCTATTTTTTTACCAACCCAAAAAACAAGCTAGCCTTTGATACGATCCCAAATTTATCGTGACAAATACTTGGTCATATCCTCGATGCCTTTAAGGGTCATTGGAAACATATGGTCCTCAAATATCTGCTTAATCAAGGCAATGGTTTGCGTGTAGTGCCAGTAATTCTGTTCTTCTGGATTCAGCCACGCTGTTTTTTCAAAATGTTGACGTAAACGACGTAACCAGACATCACCAGCTTCATCATTCATATATTCAACGGAACCGCCCACCGATTTTAATTCATAGGGTGCCATACTGGCATCACCAACAACAATTACACGATAGTCTTTACCATAAGTATTAAACAAATCCCATGTGTTCATTCGTGTAGAAGAACGGCGATGATTATCTTTCCAAACGTAATCATATAAACAATTATGAAAATAAAAATATTCTAAAGTTTTAAATTCTGTTTTTGCTGCACTGAATAATTTTTCACATTGTGCAATATGAGCGTCCATCGAGCCACCCACATCAAATAGCATCAAAACTTTAATACGATTACGCCGTTCGGGGACCATTTGTACATCTAAAATGCCCTGCTTAGCAGTTTCATAAATAGTACTATTGATATCTAACTCTTCAGCAGCACCCTGACGAGCAAACTTACGCAACCGACGTAAAGCCATTTGCATTTGCCGTGTACCTAAAATTTGCTCATCATCCAAATTTTGGTATTTACGCTGCTCCCATACTTTGACTGCTGAGTTTTTGCGGCTTGGTCCACCAATTCGAACACCTTCTGGGTGATCACCATAAGCACCAAACGGAGAAGTACCTCCAGTACCCACCATTCGATTACCACCTTGATGCTTTTTATGTTGTTCACGTAAACGTTCTTCCAACATTTTCATCAATTCTTCAAGCGAACCTGCTTTCATTAATTCAGCACGTTGCTCAGGTGTCAGATGCTTTTCAAGTAGCTCTAAATCAAACCAATCCTTTGGCAGTTTTTGAACTTTGCTGAGCAAATCATCAATATCAAAGGTGTGAATTCCTTCAAAATAATCTTTCATGGCACGATCATATTTATCAAAGAAGCGCTCATCTTTGACCATGACCGTTTTCACCAATTGATAGAAATCATCTTGATCAGCAAACACCAAGCCCTCACTCACCGCTTGGTTGAGATCAATCAATTCACGGGTAGATACAGGTACACCATATTTTCTGAGGGTATAAAATAATCGCACAAACATATGGCGATCTCCTCATTAACGACGTGACATAAAGGCTAAACGTTCAAGCAATTGAACATCCTGCTCATTCTTAATCAATGCGCCGTATAAGGGTGGAATTGCTTTCGCTTTATCATGATTACGCAAAATATCTTCTGGCATATCATCTGCCATGAGTAAACTCAACCAATCAATCAATTCAGACGTTGAGGGTGGTTTTTTTAAGCCTGGAACTTGGCGCAATTTAAAGAAGACTTGCAAAGCTTCAGAAACCAGAGTTCCAGAAATATTGGGAAAATGTACTGCAATAATTTCACGCATGGTCGCTTCATCAGGGAATTCAATATAATGGAAGAAACAACGACGTAAAAAGGCATCAGGAAGTTCTTTTTCATTATTTGAAGTGATGATCACGATAGGACGCTGAGTAGCAGTGATCGTTTCACCTGTTTCATAAACAAAAAAAGACATCTTGTCTAATTCATGCAACAAGTCATTCGGAAATTCGATGTCTGCTTTATCAATTTCATCAATTAATAATACACAACGTGATTCACTAGTAAACGCTTCCCACAACTTTCCAGGCTTAATATAGTTTTTGATGTCATAGACACGGTCATCACCCAACTGACTGTCACGTAACCGTGACACAGCGTCGTACTCATATAAGCCTTGCTGTGCTTTTGTTGTCGATTTAATGTGCCATGTAATCAGTTTAAGTCCTAAGCTTTCAGCAACCTGTTCTGCCAGTAAAGTTTTACCTGTCCCAGGTTCACCTTTAACCAGTAGTGGTTTTTGAAGTGCGCGAGCAGCCTTTACGGCTAATTTTAAACTATCAGTTGCGATATACTGTTCAGTACCAGTGAATTGTTGAGCATCAACAGACATAGATTACCTTTATTTTTTATTTAAAGTGGTGAAATATTTTTAGCGACAGCGTTGGCTTGCGTATTTTTATTGGTTTTGTATTTAGACCAAAAAAATCCGATGATTAATCCCAGCCCCATCACAAATGCAATCAAGGCAATGTTTGACCAAATCAATGCAGAATCTTTGGTTAAAATACCAAATAACAAGCCAAATATTGCAGGTGCAATTGCTGAGTTCGGTCCTTCAGAAATGGTGGGTGTTGCAAGAACTGCAAATACAATAATCCATGTGATCCCACCAAGTGGTGATGGCAATCGTTTTGAAATCGAATACCAACACCATAAAATTAAGAGCGTCCCAAGAATATAGACAGAAATTGCAATATTATCTTCTGGGATCGAATCCAATAGATCTAAAAAACTTGTCCATATTCCTGATAACTGATCAAGCACCGCGTAATCCCTCTGGTTCTGCCGCATTAGGATTAATTAAACCTTCTGGCGGCATTTGAATAAAGAAGCCTTTCGTCGTCAGTGAATCAATCACATGTAAAACATTTACTCGTGCTAATTTTCTTGATTCATTAAGTTCAAGGTGCATGACATGCGTTGCACGACCAAAAGCAATACGTACAGGTTCAGATAGTACATCTAAAGGATCTGCACTTTCGTCATGGTCTGGATGATTAGGACGAGCCACATAAAGATACATTTCATCTTTCTTGCTCGATTTATAAATATCACAATGCATTTTAAACAACAGCTTCTATAAAACTTATGTGACAGCATACATGAAAAAAACGACAGATACATTATCGAAATTTAACGTATCAGTCGTTATTTATGATCATTTGTGAAATCTTTGAGTAAAAATAAAGCATCACATATCATGACACAGCATTCACAGATCTTGTTGAAAAGCTAAGCAAACAGACCATCAAAACATGACATCAAGTTATTCATTCACTTTCATTTGCATACTTAAATAGTGAACATCGGCATGTAATAACTGAATCAGTGGTTGCGTCAATTGTTCATAACGCCAACCCAGTAGATAGCGTGGTAAATCTTGTTCTTTGCCTTGAAACACCACATGATGATACAAAGCATTCAACCACTTTTTACGCATGAGTACTTCTTTAGGGACTTGCATATCCGATGAAATTTGTGAAATTAACTCATCAACTTCAACTGTGATACCTT
Organism: Acinetobacter sp. B-6; assembly: GCF_056930735.1. Lineage (NCBI taxonomy): Bacteria > Pseudomonadati > Pseudomonadota > Gammaproteobacteria > Moraxellales > Moraxellaceae > Acinetobacter > Acinetobacter sp. B-6. Next base: position 332,510 of record NZ_JBXPBY010000002.1, read on the forward strand.
GCGAGGAGTGTTTAATTGGTCGTGCGATTCGTAATGGCCACTCATCCATCTCTGGTAAAAATTTTAATAAGTCTAAAATGGTTTTACCGTGCTCACGAACAATATTAGGTCGAATGCCCTTTACATTAGACAATTGAAAGTTATTCTTCGGATTAACTTCAACTAAATCAATCATCGTGGCATTTTTAAGAATAAAACTGCGGGGTTGATTCAGTGCCTTGACCATTTCTTCGCGCCACACACACAATTGTTGTAATTGCATCAATTGTTTGCGCGAATGACGATAGTTACCAATATCACTATATAACTTTTCTTTTGGTGTTTCTGAAGCAATTTCAAAGGTTAGATTTTGACAATCTTCCAATACTTGTTGATATAAGTTCTTCTGTTCCAACTGAGCTTTAACTTTTTCAGCCAATCTCATAATGTATAAAACATCATTTGCAGCATAATTCATCTGCTCGGTGGTCAAAGGACGAGCTAACCAATCTGAACGGGTCTGATCTTTATCAATCTCAATGTCTAATATCAGTTTTAAGGCATTTTGATAACTGACCTGTAAGCCGTGCCCTAGGAAAGATAACGCCACTTGCGTATCAAACACATTCTCAAGATTCTTTTTATCGGCATAATGGTAGATTAAATCAATATCCTCACCACAAGCATGAAAAATATTTTGCTGCGCTTGAAAAAGTCGATGCCAGAACTGATCTAAATTGAGCGTGGTACCATCGAGTAAAAACACTTGACCATTGACATTGATTTGAAATACACCGAGTTTAGGCCAAAATGTATCAACCTTGATAAATTCAGTGTCTAGACCGTATGTTGATGTGTGTTGCATTAAATTCAACACAGATTCAAGTTCAGTCTGTTGATTAATAAATTGGAACATGTCAGTTTAAGTCAAAATGTTACATTCAAATGAAATATGATTTTACCTTAATATATAAAATTTAAATATAATATTTTTGAACTAATTTGAGATAAATGTCTTATTTTTCAATAAAATTATTTTTAAAATATCCATTTTATATATAGGTTTTGGAACTTAATGAATTGATCCTTTAGAAAAAATAACGAATCATAGACGGACCGTTCTATCTAAGGGATTTTACCTAATTTTTCTCAAAGTTATGTAAATAATTTTAAATAAAATCGAGTTTGTTTATCTTTTAAACACCTTTGAATTCAAAATAAAGTGAATGAAAATAAACAAACCCAACATCTGATGAAGACAAAAAAGTATTATTTCATCCGCATACGATTGTGTACTGCTTGACTCAATGTATGGCTATCCACATATTCCAGCTCACCGCCTTGTGGAACACCTTGAGCAATTCTTGTCATCTGTAGTGAAAGATGTTTGGTTGCTTCAACAAGATAATGTGCTGTCGCTTGCCCTTCTACAGTTGCATTGGTTGCTAAAATCACTTCAGTAATATTGCCATCACTCAAACGCTGTACCAAGTAAGGTATACCAATTTCTTCTGGACCTATTCCATCTAAAGGCGATAAATGACCACCCAATACATGATATTTTCCACGAAAACTTCCGCTTTGTTCAATTGCCATAACATCAGCTGGAGATTCGACTACACAAAGCAGTTGATCATCACGATCATTCGAACAACAAATATCACAAACTTCATTTTCTGTCAGAGAGTGGCAAATACTACATTCATGAATAAAAGAAGTCGCTTCATTTAACGCATGCGCCAAACCAATCGCGCCTTCTTTGTTTTTCATAATCAGATGTAATGCCATGCGTTGAGCCGACTTTGGTCCAACACTTGGTAAGATCCGTAACGCTTGTACAAGCTGATCAAAACGGTCGCTAAACACCTAAGATTCCTTAGAACAAACCTGAAAGACCAGGTGGTAGACCCATTCCTGAATTGGCTTCTTTCATGGTTGCTTCTGAAATAGCCTCTGCTTGACGTGCAGCATCATTCATTGCAGCTGCAATCAAATCCTCGATCATTTCTGGATCATCTTGTAATAAATCTGGGCTGATCTCGATACGCTTAACAACATTACGGCAAGTCATCGTCACTTTGACTAAACCACCACCCGCTTCTGCTTGAACTTCAGTTTGAGCAAGTTTTTCTTTTGCTTTCTTAACATTACTTTCCATGTCTTTTTGCATGCGCTGTGCTTGTTGCATCAACATATTAATGTTCATAAGGTACTCCGAACAAAAAGTCTTTAAATAAATTTTTGTCTTGCACACATTGGCTTTTTTTTCAAAAATCACAAATGGGTGCAAGACTGTATTTGAGCAATGACGCCTATCTTAAATTAAATCTAATCCATGAGAAAGGTCGCGAATAATATCATTGACGTCTTCCAAACCAACAGACAGACGAATTAAACCTTCACGAATGCCCGCTGCAGCTTTTGCTTCAGGCGAAAGCTTACCATGTGTTGTTGTTGCAGGATGAGTAATGGTCGATTTGGCATCGCCCAAGTTGCCAGTAATTGAAATAAATTGTGTGTGATCAATGACTTTCCAAGCCCCTTCTCGCTCACCTTTCACCTCAAATGAAACAATCCCACCAAAGCCTGTTTGCTGTTTTGCCGCCAATTCATGACCAACATGCCCGGGCAATCCAGCAAAGTAAACTTTTTCCACTTTCGGGTGTTTAACCAACCATTCAGCAATGATCTGTGCACTTTCAGAGTGCGCCTTCATACGCAGTCTTAGCGTCTCTAAACCTTTTAAAAACACCCAAGCATTGAAAGGACTCATCGACGGTCCTGTCGTTCTTACATAACCAAATACTTCTTCTAGAAGTTTGTGACTACCAACAACAGCACCACCTAATGCGCGACCTTGACCATCTAAATATTTAGTTGCTGAATAAATCACTAAGTCCGCACCAAATTGTAGAGGACGTTGCAAGATTGGCGTACAGAAACTGTTGTCAATCGCCAACAAAGCATCATTTGCATGTGCCAAATCAGATAAGGCTTGAATATCAGCTACTTCTGCCAATGGATTGGATGGAGATTCAACAAAAAGTAATTTTGTTTCAGGGCAAACAGCTGCTTGCCATGCGCTTAGATCAGTCAAATCAACAAAAGTCACGGCAACATTAAATTTAGCAACATACTTTTCAAACAACGCGACTGTTGAACCAAAAACAGCACGTGAACAGATCACGTGATCGCCAGCTTTCAAGAAAGACATCGCTACAGCCATAATCGCTGCCATACCTGAACTTGTTGCCACAGCACGTTCACCACCTTCAAGAGCAGCTAAACGCTTTTCAAACATCGTAACCGTCGGATTGGTAAAACGTGAATAAATATTGCCTGGCTCTGCACCTGAGAATTTTGCTGCTGCTTCAGCTGCATTTTCATAAACGAATGATGAAGTCAGAAAAATCGGTTCTCCATGTTCCCCTTCAAAACTGCGAGTATGTCCTGTACGAATCGCTAAGGTGTCAAGTTGGTATTCAATGTCGTCGTGCTGGCTCATTTCAACTGCTCAGTCCTAAAACTGCCTTTGTAAAATATTGCCAACATTTTGAGCGTCCTATGTATTTAAGGTCAAGGTAAAATCGCAAATTATCACATACACTTCGCATAAATCTGTATAAAAATGAGACAAACATCGCTTATGACCCAAGTATCAGCCAAGTTCCAAGCAAGGAAAGCTAAGTTAAAAAATTTGACGACACGGATTTTCAATGGCAAGTCACTGGTTTTATCTCAAAGTACACCTTATGAAGTCATTGCAGAGCATCATCAAACCAAAGTACGTTACTATGCTGCGCCAGAAAAAAAGTTTAAAGAACCTTTGGTTTTTACCGCACCGTTGTCGATTAATATGGCGATCTATGATCTATACCCGTATCGCTCATTAATCAAACATTTTACAGAACAAGGCTTTGATGTTTATTTATTGGATTGGGGAAAATTAAGCTATCAAGATCGTGACTTAAACTTCCTTTACTTTATCGACGAATCGATGCCTTTATGTATCGACAAGATCCGAGAGCATTCACAAAGTGATCAAATTTCACTGCATGGGTGGAGTATGGCCGGAATTTTTGTATTACTATACAGTGCTTTACGTCAGCCCAATCATGTAAAAAATCTCATTGTACTCGCCAGTCCTATCGACAGTTATGCTTCTGGTGGAATTGGAAAACTGTATCAAAGAATCAATAGTCTGATTATCAAAAACCAAAAACTTAAAGATACACTTTATAAAGGAGGCTTACCGAGAAAACTGATCCATACTCCTGGTTTACTAAATGCGATTGGATTTAAAATTCTTGATCCCAAAGGCTGGTATGAAGGTCACAAACAATTATTACTCAATTTAGATGATCGAGCACTTTTACATGAGCATGCTACACTTGGAAATTTTCTCAATCATATGGTGGATTATCCTGGGGGTGTCAATCAAGATATGTTGTTTAATGTATGGCTTCAAAATCCACTAAAAAATGGTGTTATACAACTTAGCCGACATAAAATAGAACTTAAAAACATCAATTGTTCTTTGTTGGTGGGTGCTGGAAAAAGTGATCAAATGGTCACCGCCGATGCAGTTAAGCCTTTAATCGAATTGACAAATAGTAGCGATGTCACGTTTACTCTAATCCCTGGAGGACATTTAGGACTGATGTCTAGCCAAAAAAGTGCAGAAGAATTTTGGCCGACATTATCCAAATGGTTAGAACAACGATCGACTAAAAGTTAAGAGACAGTTATGAATACTACAGTTGCATTTATCGGTTTAGGTGCTATGGGCTATCGTATGGCAGCACATTTGCCTCAACATTTTGATACTGTATATGTATGGAATCGAAATTTTGAAAAAGCCAAACAACATGCAACTGCGTTCGGCACTCAGGAGGTAGCTTTAGAACAGGCTGTTCAGGCTGATATAATTTTTTCATGCTTACCCACCAGTCAAGATGTTGATGATTTAATTCAGGGACTAAAAATTAAATCAGGTGCGATCTGGGTAGATTGCACCAGCGGTGTGCCTGATGCCGCACGTCAACAAGCATTACAGCTTAAACAACTTGGTATTGAATTCTTGGATGCACCTGTAAGCGGACAAACCATTGGTGCTGAAAATGCCACACTCACCTTCATGGTGGGGGGATCGAATGATGCATTCCAACGCGCTTTGCCTGCAATGCAAGCAATGGGAAAACTAATCAAACATGTTGGCGATTCCGGTGCTGGATTTGCGGTTAAAGCTGTTAATAATATGATGATGGCAGTTCATTTATGTGCCGCCGCAGAAGGTTTCACCACACTCAAAGCGCATGGCGTAAATTTACATGAGGCATTAGATTGTATTAATGCTTCAAGCGGAAAAAGTGGTGTTACTGAATCAATCCTTCCCCAGCGTATTCTCAATAGAAGTTTTCCACTGACTTTTGGGCTACCTTTATTGGCAAAAGATACAGGAATTGCCATTGATTTAGTTCGCGAGGCGAAACTCTCCACACCAATTCTTGGCTTAACACAAAACCTAATCCAAGCAGCAAACAGCTTGGCAACACCAGACAGTGACTTTTCAACTGCGGTAAAAATGTATGAATCATGGAGCAAAATTACACTAGATTAATTTTTCGTCATTGAATAATCACAACCAGCCCCTATAATCTAATCAAGTGACACACGATTATGTCAATTTTGAGGCAAACTCATGAACAAATATTTTATTGCTACACTGTCTGCTTTATCCATTTTTGTGGGCACACAAGCTTTCGCAGATAATGCACAAGAATGCAAAAAATTGCAGGATGATTACAATGTGATTTATGCATCAAAAGGTTTCTGTTTCAAAGATCCTGAGGCAAAGGCAAAATATAATAATGACAATTGTTATACAAGTAAGCCTAAATTTACTGAAAAAGAGCAACAAAAACTTGACTCTATCAAGGAACGTCAGAAAGAATTGAATTGTAAATAATTACATTCATACATTTAAGGAAGTAAATATGGCTTATGATGATCAGAATATTTTTGCTCGAATTTTACGTGGCGAACTTCCAGCATTAAAAGTTTATGAAGATGATCATGTACTTGCATTTATGGACATCATGCCACAGGCAGATGGTCACACTTTAGTTATTCCAAAAACTAAAGCCATTACATTATTGGACTTAGAACCAGAAGCTGCTGCCTATACCATTAAAATTGTACAAAAAGTTGCTCAGGCAATTGAAAAAGCTTTAGATGCAAAAGGGATTGTTTTAATGCAACTCTCTGGCGCATCAGCTGGACAAACTGTGCCGCACGTACACTTTCATCTTATTCCAAGCTCTGTACACGAATTAGGTCGTCATGCTGTACAAATGGGCGATCAAGAAAAAATTAAAGTGTTGGCTGAAAAAATTAAGTCCGCACTGATATAAAATTTTTCTTTGTAAATGAGGCATTTATTGCCTCTTTTTTTTTATCAAAATTACATCAATATAAAGTTTACGTCATCAAATTGTCATTTATTCTTCACTTATATGTAACAAAGTTTACAGATACTGCATGCAAGTTAGTAAGTCATGTTCAAAACAAGACTTACTGAGTAAAAAAAAGTAACAGCAAACTCGCATTGAACATGTTTTGGAGAAATCTCAATGAATAAAGTGCTACTCGCTGCAGCAATCGCCACCCTTAGCATAAGCGCAGCTCAAGCAGCGCCAACATTGTATGGTAAGTTCAACGTAACTTTAGATCAAATCGATAATAATGGCTTTAAAGACGAAAGCGTAACCAAAGTAAACTCGAATGCTTCTCGTATTGGTGTAAAAGGTGAAGAAAAATTAACTGATAAATTATCTGCTGTATATTTAGCAGAATGGCAAATCAGTGCTGATGGTGACGGTGATGCATTCAGTAACCGTAACCGCTTTGTGGGGATTAAATCAGACGGCATTGCAACATTGAAAGTGGGTCAGTTTGATTCATACTTTAAAAATGCTGCAGGAAACAACCAAGATATTTTTAACGATCACAATGAACTTGATATGACTGCAATTTTGGTCGGTGAAGATCGTTTAAAGAATGTGATTGGTTTTGAAACTGATAAAAAATTATTGGCTGGTTTAGCTTTTAATATCATGTTCCAACAAGGTGAAGAATCTTCTGCATTAAACAACTCAGCAAAAGGTCAAAAAGGCAGCCGCGATGGCTTTGGTGATGGTATTTCAACATCACTTACTTATGACAACAAAGATTACGGTTTAGCAGCAGCAGTTGCAGGTAACTTCGGTGTAGCATCTAAATACAATGCTTACAACTCAGAATTAGGTAGCAACACAATTTATTCTGATGCGATTCGTGTTACAGGTTCTATCGACTTGAAACCAGCAGGTATCGATGGTTTAGTACTTGGTGCTTTATGGCAAACTGCTAAACCAACAGATGACACAGTTTCAACAACATCTGGTACAACAGTTACATCTTTTAAAGGCTTAAAAGAAAATGCATATGGCATCACTGCTGCTTATGTAATTCCATCTACGCCAATTAAATTGAAAGCTGAATATATTTCTGCAACAACTGAATTAGATGGTCGTGATGACCGTAAACAAGACTTATATGGTATTGGTGCAGACTACAACATCAACAAACAAGCTCGTTTCTACGGTGTAGTAGGTCAACAAAAGCGTGATTGGACTGCAACTTCAACACCAGAGAAGAAAAAAACAGTTATTGGTCTAGGTATGGAATACAACTTCTAATATCGAATCGAAGGTTTACATAAAAACGGCAAGTTTACTTGCCGTTTTTTTTACTAACACATTTTCTAAAAATCTCGAACCTTATCGAACCATACATTTACTATTTCTTGGTCTATATCAAATTTTGAGGCTTCAACAAGTTGCTGTACAGCAACTCCTGTATCTTCCCTTTCAACAGTTTCAATATTGGGTAATGTATTAATCATCTCTATAAGTTCAATAATTGATTCTTTCACATCTTGCTCATTCTGTGCTTTGGAGATTTTTTTTAAAGCAGATTTATATGCTTTGATCACAATTTTTGCATTTTTGTTTTCCCAGTTTTCAAATGGAATTCCATATTCAGTGCTAAACCATATTGGACTTCTCAGTTTAGACACCGAAGAATAATCCAATTGTTTTTCTTTAGCTAAATGCTTTAATTGGGTATTTAATGTTTTCCCAGTTTTTTCATCAATATTCCATGCAATGAAAGAGCTTAAGTTTTCCCAAGTATTTAAAGCAGGAAAGCCTTCCAAATTTACTGCATAGCGTATTCCAATACGTTCAAGTTGGTGAAGTTGTTTTAAACATGCTGTATTGGTTATATTCCCGGTTAAGTTCAAATTTTTCAAATTAGGAAACTGTAATAAGCTTTCACAATCAAAAGCCTGACCAATTGGTTTAACAATTACATCGAGTGAACTAATTTTTGCCAAGTCAGGAATAATTGGAAGATGGTACGCGAATACAGATTGATCTTTCTCAGTATTTGGTTCTATTCGAATATGATGAATTTCTTGCTTGGCCTTAATTTCAAAAAGCTCAATTTTTCCAGAGAGATGAAGTGAATATAAACTAATATTATTGCTCTGATCCAAAGTCAATTTGATCAGATCATCATTACTTTTTATTGCAAGATTACGAATTTGGGCATCACTCAAATCAAGACACAACGAGCGAGAGGGTTGCCAAAAGAAATTTTCAATTACTCTCTTCTTCGACCACTCCACAAAACTAGTATCATTTCCCCAATAGTAAAAAAATCTTGGCCAATCTCCATAAGGATGCAAATGCGCATTTTGTTGACCATGTGGTGTATAAAAGGTATTAAAGACATCCCAATCGATTACAGCATTTTCACCGACAAGAACATCAAACTTTTTCTTGTCCATGCCTATTCGCCCAATCGAGAAACTCCCTTGACCAGCAGGAATTTTGATTTGATGGCTATCCGTACCTGTTAAAGAAATATAAATGGGAGTATCTCTATCCATGTTCATCCATTATTTTTAAACTGCACTATTCATTTTTCAGCTAAAACTTGAGTACTGATGATTGTGCAAATAAGTATATAAACTCAATACTAAATATATCAAGCTTAAAGCTTTAGCTTTGTTTCATATTAGCAAAGTTATGAACATGTTAGGTTTAACTCTGTATTTCAGCTCTCCCAACTCAAATGATCTAAATGACCTTGATGATCTGTTTTAACCACCATCAGTTGATCAGATAATTCACGATTAACTGTGTAATCAAACACTGCAAAATACGATGTGTCATATTTCCCATCTGGATAAAGCCCTATCCTTGTTAAATATAACTTGTTTAAAAACTGTTGTGTCTTGTCTATTGAGTTGGAAATCCCGATGTGTGCTAAGAAATCATCACCCAATTCATCAAGATGAAAATCCACATATTCTTTGACAGTACCGTCATGCTCACCTTCAAAATTTTGTTGAATATAAGCGTGGTTGTTTTGGTCAAATTTTTCTATATTTTCTATAAATGATTTAACTCGTTCAAAATTTTCTAAACTCAAAGTATTCGCTTCAAAATTCAAATCGATTTGAACCACTTTTCCATTCATCTCAGCATCGACTTCATAATATTCTTCTAAGTTTTCTGAGTTTATAGTTCCAAAATACGGCAAATTATATGCTGGCATTTTTATAGTCCTCATGCTTTTGTGTTTAAACGATGTATTCGGCTTAACCAGATTAAATTATTTTAGACACTATTTACTATTGGTTAAAATATATGAATGGTATATTTTTGCTATTCTATTTCATATTTTCCTATATTTGTTCTTTATGGGACTTTTTCACTTTTCTATTTTTCACTTTTCTTTACGCATAAAAAAAAACACCCTCAACAG